>CAZQUB010000195.1:0-3267 GCA_964596225.1 uncultured Acidimicrobiaceae bacterium | reverse complement strand
CTCACCCATCGCCTGGTCGATCGCCCCGACCAGGTCGAACGGCTCGGCGATCACCCCCGCTTCGTGGAGGGGGTCGGCGAAGGAGCCGACCAGCCGCTCCAGCCGCTCCCCCTCCCCGAGTTGGAGCACGTCGACGGTGAGGGCCACGTCGACGTCGGCCGGCATCATCCGAGCCGACGCCATCGGGTCGCCCGAGGCGTTGGAGCGCCACGCCGCCGCGACGCCGACTGCCACCACCGCCACCACCGTGAGCACGAGCCCGGCCACGATCCTGCCGCGAGGCGGGGTTGCAGGTTTGGGGGGTTGCGGCACCATCCCGGTGTCGCCCTCGGGCGGGAGGGCTTCGACCCAGCCTTGATCACTTCCGACGGTCATGTCTCGTCCCCCTTGTCTGGCTCCCGTGGATTGTCTCACAGGTTGGGATTACCGACCAGGTGGTCCCTCACGGCACGCTGAGCCTGATCACCTTGCCCCAGCTCGACCCGGGCGTGCCCTCCCCGGCCGAGAACACCCAATGCGCGGTCGGATCGAAGGCGACGTTCTCGCCGGCGACCAGTCCCCGCAGCGATTCGGCGGTGGTGAGCTGCTGGTGCGCCGTGAGACGTTCCGCCCACGTCTGGCCGGACGACTTGCGGTGGATCATCACCCAGTTGTTGACGGTGTCGCCGGTTCCGGCCACCCCATGGATCACCATCAGGTTGCCGTCGGTGCTGATGTCGAGGGCGCCCGCCCCGTTCGGGACGTTCTGCCCGACCGGGCGGTTCACCACGTGGGCGACGAACTCGGCGCCGGCCTCGGATCCCCCCGACCGCAGCGTCCAGTGGGTCGCCTTCCAGACGTCACGCTCGTTGTCGTTGAAGTCGCTGTCGCCACCCCGAGGCCCGACCCAGTACATGGCGTTCTCGGCTTGCGACCATGCCATGCCTTCGACGTTGCCCGATCCGACCACGCCGTTGGCGATCGTGATGACCTTGTCGGGAACGATGCCCGAAACCGACTGCAGGCTCTGGCCGAGCGACAGGTCGGGTTCGGCCATCTCGTACACCGCGTCGTGGCCGTTGTCCCACACCGCCAGGTACCACCGTCCGTTGCGGTAGACACCGGTGAGGTCCTCGATGTCGCTCCACGACGAGATGGCGCCCCCCGTGCCGGAGGTGTCGAACTTCCCCCTCCACAGCAGCTTCTCGTTGACGGCGTCGATGGCGAAGACCGTGTAGCCGGAGGGACTCATGGCGTGGTGGTCGATCACGAACCAGTGGACCCCGGGGGTCTGGCGGGACACGAACATCCCGGACAGCCCGTTGTCGACCCCGGCGATGGCCGCCGCGTCGTAGATCTCGGCGACCGCCGGGCTCGGCGGCGGGGCCGGGGCGGGATCGAGTTCCATCGCCCGCACCAGCAGCGAGGCCATCTCGTCACGCCGGATCGGCTGGTTGGGACAGAAATGGGTGTTGGCGGGTGGATTGCAGCCGAGGGTGATGCCCGCCTGGCGGAGACGGTCGATGTCGCCTTCGAAGATCGATCCGTCGTCGTCGGTGAACCAGTCGCCCCGGCCGGGGTCGTCGAGACCGAAGGCGCGCACCAGGAACGCCGCCATCTGACCACGGGTCAGGGTGGCGTCCGGACAGAACCTCGGTCCGTCGTCGCTGCAGCCGTGGGAGATGCCGGCGGCCTCCAGCGAGTTGACGGCGTCCTCGAACTCGGACCCCTCGTCGTCGACGAACCGATCGTGGGCGGGGATCCGCAGGTCGAGGGCGCGTTGCAGGAACGCCGCCATCTGGCCCCGGGTCACGGTGCGGTCCGGGCAGTAGCGGGTGTTGGCGGGCGGATTGCAGCCTCGGGTGATCCCGGTGGACGCGAGCACCTCGATGTAAGGCTCGTGGATGTTGCCGTCGTCGTCGGTGAACGTGCCGCCGGCGAAGGCAACGGGAGTGGTGCTCACGAGACCGGCCGTGACCAGCGCGATCACGAATACCAGCCGAAGGCCGCGGCGTGTCGGCCTCATCGGTGACTCCTCTTCGCTTCCCCTTCCCAAGGTGCATCGACGCGACCCCGGAGGGGCTTGAGCCACTATCCGTGGCAATGCCTGCCACGCGGCGTGACCGTCCGTCGGGTGAGGCGGAAGGAACGGGAGGTGCCGCGAGGGCGGCTACCATCCTGGCCCGTGCTGGCGCTGAAGCATCTGGGCTCGGGGAAAGTCCGGGAGATCTACGAGGTCGACGACGAGCGGCTGCTCATCGTCGCCTCCGATCGCATCTCGGCCTTCGACGTCGTCATGGACGATCCCATCCCCGACAAGGGCAGGGTCCTCACCCGCCTCTCCCGCCACTGGTTCGACGTGCTCGACACGCCCCACCATCTCCTCTCCACCGACCCGTCGGACATCCCGGAGCTGACCCGGCAGGAGGTGGCCGACCTCGCCGGCCGTTCCATGATCGTGCGCCGCGCCGAGGTGGTGCCGATGGAATGCGTGGTGCGGGGGTACCTGTACGGGTCGTCGTGGAAGGAGTACGCCGCCGGCGGGGGTCCCACCACCGAGCACCTCCCGGCCGGTCTCCACATGGCGGACCGCCTCCCGGCACCGATCTTCACCCCCGCCACCAAAGCCGCCAGCGGCCACGACGAGAACATGACCGAGGCGGAGGCCCGCCGCTACGTCGGCGACGACCTCTACGAGGAGCTGCGGCGCCGCAGCATCGACATCTACACCCGCGGCGCCGAGTACGCCGCCGCTCGGGGCATCATCCTCGCCGACACCAAGTTCGAGTTCGGGCGTATCGGGGACGAGATCCTCCTCATCGACGAGGTGCTCACCCCGGACAGCTCCCGCTACTGGCCGGCCGATCAGTGGGAGCCCGGCGCCGTCATGCCCTCCTTCGACAAGCAGCCGGTGCGTGACTGGCTCGACGCCCAGGACTGGGACAAGACGCCGCCGCCGCCCCGCCTCCCGGCGGAGGTCGTCGCCAGCACCCGCCGCCGCTACATCGAGGCGTTCACCCGACTCACCGGGCAGGCATTCGACGACCCAGCGGGAGGGGCCTGATGAAGAGGGTGCGGATCGACATCCGGCGCAAAGAGGGGCTCTCCGATCCGGAGGGTGTCGCCACGCTGCGGGCGCTACACGATCTCGGCTACGCCGAGGTCGGCGAGGTCCACTTCGGGCGGATGATCTCTCTCGATCTCCCCGACAGTGACGACGAGGAGACCGCGGGGCGGGTCGAGGAGATGTGCCGCCGCCTCCTCGCCAACCCCGTCATCGAGGACTGG
>CAZQUB010000194.1:0-3273 GCA_964596225.1 uncultured Acidimicrobiaceae bacterium | reverse complement strand
GGAAGGAGCGGTTGAGGTCGCGACGGTCGGGGAGGTAGCGGGACTCGTTGACGAATCCGAAGACGTTCACGATCGGGACCGCGATCACCGCTCCCGCCAGCCGGTGCGGATCGAGCCGTCCCATGACCTGCCGAATGATGGCGACCCCGTTGATCTCGTCGCCGTGGACCGCCCCGCTCAACCACACCGTGGGTCCGGGGAGGCTCCCGTTGACGACCGCCACCGGGAGCGACATCCAGGTTCCCGTGGGGAGGCTCGCCACCGGTATCTCGCAACGGCGGGTCGACCCGGGAAGGACAGTGACGTCCCCGACGGTGACCTGCCGGTTGTGGGCCTCAACCACGGACGCGGTCCCGGGTGCGTCCGGGGCGGGCGTGGGCTTCGAGGAAGGTGATGATGTGGTCGGCGACGTCGACGCCGCTCACGGATTCGATGCCTTGCAGGCCCGGTGAGGAGTTCACTTCGAGCACGAGGGGACCCTCATCCGACTGGACGATGTCGACCCCGGCGATGTTGAGACCCATGGTCTTGGCCGCTTTCACCGCCGTCGCCCGCTGGCGCGGGGTGAGTTTGATGGCCTCGGCGGTCCCTCCCCGGTGCAGGTTGGAGCGGAACTCGTCGGGGCCGCCTTGGCGGCGCATCGCGGCCACCACCTTGCCGCCGACGACGAAGGCGCGGATGTCGGCGCCTTTGGCCTCGGCGATGAACTCCTGGACGAGGATGTTGGCGTCGAGTTGGCGGAAGGCGCCGATCACCGACTCGGCCGCCTTGCGGGTCTCCGCCAGGACCACTCCGAGGCCCTGCGTGCCCTCCAGCAGCTTGAC
Source organism: uncultured Acidimicrobiaceae bacterium (assembly GCA_964596225.1). Classification (GTDB taxonomy): domain Bacteria; phylum Actinomycetota; class Acidimicrobiia; order Spongiisociales; family UBA5794; genus CAYQEC01. The sequence goes on along the minus strand of CAZQUB010000194.1, from coordinate 2,449 downwards.
CACCACCGGGGCCCCGCCGACGACGTCGAGCAGGCCGGCGATGTCCTGGGTGGAGTGGGCGAAGCTGGTGACCGGCATGCCGATCCCGGCGCGCGAGAGGAGCTGCATGGAGCGGAGCTTGTCGCGAGCCCGGGTGATCGCCTGCGATTCGTTGGCGGGGTAGACGCCCATCATCTCGAACTGGCGCACCACTGCGGTCCCGTAGAAGGTGTAGGTGGCGCCGATCCGCGGGACGACGGCATCGAACGAGAGTGGCTCGCCCCGGAACAGCACGCTGGGCCGGGTCGAGGTGATGTTCATGTAGCAGCGCAGGTAGTCGACGATCTGCACGTCGTGGCCGCGGGCCATCGCCGCTTCGCGCAGGCGGGAGGTCGAGTAGAGCGAGGCCTTGCGGGACAGGATGCCGATGTTCATGGGTTGACCTTGCGACGGCCTGCCAGGTAGGAGCGGCCGGGGTCGACGAGGAAGCGGCCCCGTACCGCCTGGCGCCCGAGCAGCATTCGGAACCCCATGCTGTCGCGACGGGTCAGGGTCAGTTCGACCTGCCAGGCCTCGCCGCCGAGGGTGACGGTGGTGAGGATGACGGGCCGCACCTCGCTGCGGCCGCTGGAGCTGCGGACGGGACGTTCGTCGATCACGGGAGCTTCGGCCCACACCGTCGGATGGGTGTGGCGTTGGAGGGGATGGAGCGAGAACCGGACCCAGGGGACGCCGTCGCGCCAGGCTCGTTCCAGGTCGGAGGCGTGCAGCGCCGAGGAGCGGGCCCCGGTATCGACCTTGGCCTTGAGGGCGTCGATCCCGAGGTCCGGCATGGCGATCCACTCCCGCCACCCGATGACGCTCTTCGTCACGGCCGGCGGGGGGGTCGGCGGGACCGCGCCCCGACACCGCCGCAGCGGGGTCCGGACACGTCCGGCATCGGCGGGCCGGTCGCGGTCACGTGGCGGTCCCGGCCCTTCCCGCCGAGATCGGGGGCGTCTCCGGCGAGGGGCTGGATGAGCGGGTGGAACACGGGCTGTCCTTCCTGAGGTTCTTGGCGATTACCGCCACGTGCTGACACCAAGATACTTGGCGGGCGGGAGGTCTCCATGACGTGTGATGACACCGACACCGTGCGCGAGGGGTGCCGGGTGGTCCGGGCCGGCCTCGACGCCTCGACCACCGGTGGGATGACGGCGCGTCTCGATCGCCTCGCGCAGGCCGGATGGGTGGAGCGACACCCCGACCCTGACAACGGCCGGCGGGAGCGGCTGGCAAGCCCGCTGCGGCGACTCCCTGTCGATTCCGGCGACGTCTGAACCGCGCCAGCGGGCGACGCCGGTCGGTTCGTCACAGAACTAGCGACGGAGCGCCGCCCCAACGAAGACACGATTCTGCGGCTTCGTCAACCGGACCACCGTATGGATCGGACCCGAATCCGTGGCCAGCAGCGACCCGTATCGGCGGTGGATGGCGTCGACGTCCTCGAAGATCCGAACGTGCGCAGCCGCGTCGTAGGTCGGCACGCTGTACACCACGAGTGCCCCCTGGGGGAGCGATGAAAGCAGCCCCACGTCGTCCTCGATGTGCTCGAGGACCTCGGTCACGATGAACGTGTCGAACTCCGGGAACCTCGCTCGGATACGCGCCTCGCGCAGATCGCCGACCTCGAATTCGACCTCGGGCACGTAGCGTCGCGCCTCATCGATACGGTTCGGCGAGAAGTCGACTCCCCAGTACGACGTGACTCCGTGGTAGGTGAGGAGACGGGCGAAGCGGCCGGTCCCGCAGCCGAGATCGGCGACGCGGCAATCGGGGGTGGGGACGAGCGTGGCCGCCACCTGGTAGAGATCGAGCCACGGGCTCTTCTCGAGCGGCAGGAGGAAGTTCCCCAGATTCTCGTCGTAGAACTCGGCGGACATCTCCTGTCCCAAACCGACCTTCTCCCTGATGGCGATTCACGGCGCGGCGACGTTCGCATTCGCGAGACCGGAGGCACTCACCCTAGTACCGCCCTTCCATCCGGATCAGGTCGGTGGCGGCGGTGAGATGGCCCGTCACGACCCGCTGTCGGGGCCCGGGCTGGCGTCCGTCCCTCACGGATGCCACGATGCCCCGATGGCCCCGCAACCGGTGATCGTGGAACCGGCGGACGCCGGCGACGCCGGCGAGATCCTCGTCCTGCAGCGCGCCGCCTACCAGAGCGAAGCGCTGCGCTACGGCACGCCGCGGCTCCCGCCCCTCACCCAGACCCTCGACGAACTCCGGCGCGACTTCGACGAGCAGCTCGTGCTGAAGGCGACGATCGGGGAGCGCATCGTCGGGTCGGTGCGGGCCCGGGTCGACGGGGACACCGGCTTCATCGGCCGCCTCATCGTGGCGCCGGACCTGCAACGGCAGGGCATCGGGTCCCGGCTCATGGCCGAGATCGAGGCGCTGCTGGGTCCCCAAGTCGCCCGATTCGAGCTGT
>CAZQUB010000193.1:0-3278 GCA_964596225.1 uncultured Acidimicrobiaceae bacterium | reverse complement strand
TCGCAGCATGTGGGAGCAGCGAAGACACGACAACGACCGCAGCCGAGGCGACAACGACCGCGGCGGCGGAGACAACGACGATGGCGCCCGCGGAGACCACGACCATGGCCCCCGCTGGACTCGTCATCGGCGTGTCGTGGAACAACTACAACGAGGAGCGGTGGGCGGCCTGGGACGAGCCGGCGATCGTTGCCGCGCTCGATGCCGCAGGAGCCACCTACATCTCGACCGACGCCGGCTCGTCTGCCGAGCAGCAGCTGTCCGACGTCGAGAACCTGATCACCCAGGGTGCGGATGCGCTGATCATCCTCGCCCAGGACGGCACCGCGATTAAGCCCGCAGTGGCGAGCGCAGCCGAGCAGGGCATCCCCGTGATCGCCTATGACCGGCTGATCGAGGATCCGGCCGCCTTCTACATCACCTTCGACAACGTCGAGGTGGGCAGGATGCAGGCCCGGGCCATCTACGCGGTCCAGCCGGAAGGCAACTACGTGTTCATCAAGGGCAACCAGGCAGACGCCAACGCCGACTTCCTTCGTGGAGGCCAGCAAGAGGTGCTGCTGGCGGAAACCGGCTGCACAGAGCTGGTCGCTCCTTGCCCCATCGTCAACGTTGGTGAGTCCTACACGGACAACTGGGACCCGGCAGTGGCCCAGACCAACATGGAGCAGTTCCTGACGCTGAACGACAACAACGTCCAAGCGGTCGTCGCCTCCAACGACGGCACCGCCGGTGGCGTGGTTGCCGCTCTCGCCGCGCAGGGCATGGCTGGTGAGGTTCCGGTTTCCGGGCAGGACGGCGACGCCGCCGCCCTCAACCGGATCGCGCTCGGCACCCAGACGGTGTCGGTGTGGAAGGACGCCCGTGAGCTGGGCAAGGCGGCCGGCGAGGTCGCCGTCGCTCTGGCGCAGGGCACGCCCATGGCCGATGTCGCCGGCATGGTGGAGTTCACCACGCCGGAAGGCAACGTCATGAACTCGATCCTGTTGACGCCGGTTCCGATCACCCAGGACAACCTGTCCGTGGTCGTGGACGCCGGCTGGATCACGACCGACGTCCTTTGCCAGGGCGTCGATCCTGGAACCGTGGACGTCTGCGGTTGATCCGGTAACGAACTGACAGCGGAGCGCCGCGCTCACGGGTCATCCGTGGGCGCGGCGCCTCCATTCGATCATGCTTGAGGTGGGTGCGCGTGGCTGAGGCAACGGATACCATTCCGGAGGAGGAAATTCCAGAGGAGGAAACGGCCCAGCAAGGTCGCGGGTCGGGATTCGCCGCGATGTTGCGAGCGACCGAGATCGACACCCGCTTCCTCGGAATGATGGCGGCGCTGATCGTCATCTGGATCGGGTTCCACATCATGTCGGGTGGCACCTTCCTCACCGCCCGCAACTTGTGGAACCTCTCGGTGCAGACCTCGGCCGTCGCCATCATGGCGACGGGGATGGTGCTCATCATCGTCTCCCGCAACATCGACCTCTCGGTGGGTGCGGTGCTGGCCGCGGTCGGGATGGCCATGGCCCTGCTGCAGGCCGAGATCCTTCCCAACAAATTCGGGCTCGGGTACGACCACTGGGCGACCTGGATCATCGCCCTCGTCCTCGGCATCATCTTGGGTGCCGCCATCGGAGGGCTCCAGGGCGTCATCATCGCCTACGTCGGGGTGCCCTCGTTCATCGTCACCCTGGGTGGCTACCTGGTGTGGCGTGGCGTCGCGTGGTGGGAGGCGAGCGGCCGCACCATCGCCCCGATGGACAAGACCTTCCAACTCCTCGGCGGCGGTTCTCGCGGCAGGATCGGCGGCACCGCGAGCTGGATCGTCGGCATCATCGCCTGCGTCGCCTTCCTCGTCGTGCTCGTCACCGGCCGGCGCCGTCGCCTGAAGTACGGTTTCCGCCTTCGCCCCCGCTGGGCCGAGATCGCGCTCGGCATCTTCGGGTGCTTCGCGGTGCTGGGGACCGTGTACGTGCTCAACCGGTACTACCTGGCCGAGAACCTGGCGAAGCAGTACGCCGAGGACCGCGGGATCGTCTATCCCCCGGGCGGCCTCCACATCTCGCTCGGTCTCGCCAACCCGGTGCTGATCGCCATCGGGGTGGCGCTGGCGATGACGTTCATCGCCACCCGGCTCCGCTTCGGAAGATACGTGTTCGCCATCGGCGGCAACCCCGAGGCAGCGGAACTGGCCGGTATCAACACCCGCTGGACGATCGTCAAGACTTTCATCCTGATGGGGATCCTGGTGGCCATCGCCGCCGCGGTGCAGGTCGCCCGCCTCAACGCCGCCGTGAGTGGGCTCGGCCAAGGAACTGAGCTGTACGTGATCGCGGCCGCCGTCATCGGCGGCACATCGCTCCTTGGCGGCTCCGGCACGATCTCCGGGGCGATACTCGGTGCCCTCGTCATGCAGTCGCTTGCATCCGGGATGGTGCTGATGGGGGTCGACGCTCCCATCCAGGACATCGTGGTCGGTGCCGTCCTCGTGTTGGCGGTCTCCATCGACTCGATCTACCAGCGGAGGGCAACGACATGACCGCAGAGACGACTCAACAGGTGCCCCTGGTCGAGATGCGCGACATCCGGGTTGCCTTCGGCGGCGTCCACGCCGTCGACGGAGTCTCAGTCGACCTGTACCCGGGCGAGGTCGTCGCCCTGGTGGGCGGCAACGGCGCCGGGAAGACGACGCTGATCAAGACCCTGTCCGGCGCCCACCGCGCCGATTCTGGTGAGATCAGGGTCAATGGCAAGAAGGTCACGATCACCACACCCCGCGACGCCAAGGCCCTCGGGATCGAGACCCTCTACCAGACCCTCGCCCTCGCCGACAACGTCGACGCCCCGTCCAACATGTTCCTCGGCCGGGAACTGATGAACCGATGGGGCATGCTCGACGACACCGCCATGGAGGACGCCACCCGCAAGGTGATGGGGCGTCTCAACCCGAAGTTCGAGAACTTCAAGTCTCCGGTCAACTCTCTCTCCGGTGGCCAGCGGCAGTCGGTGGCCATCGCTCGGGCGGTGCACTTCAATGCCCGGATCCTCATCATGGACGAGCCGTCGGCGGCGCTCGGCCCGGCCGAGACCGCCGAGGTGGCGAAGCTGATCATGCAGCTCAAGGAGGAGGGAATCGGTATCTTCCTCATCAGCCACGACATCCACGACGTGTTCGACCAGGCCGACCGGATCGCCGTGATGCTGCAGGGCAAGCTGGTCGGGATCGTCAGGAAGGACGAGGTGACCATGGACGAGGTCCTCGCCATGATCATCATTGGCAAGCT
>CAZQUB010000192.1:1647-3280 GCA_964596225.1 uncultured Acidimicrobiaceae bacterium | reverse complement strand
GGTGACGACCTCCGGCGGCTGGTAGGTGACGTCGCTCACGGTGGTGCCGGGGGGGATGTTCAGCTCGGCGTCCCCGTCGACGTCGACGCGACGCTCGCCGAGCAGGATCCCGTCGGGCCCCAGGTCGATGAAGTAACGGGACGTATCGCCGTTCAGCTCATAGCTGATGGCCAGCGTGGCGCCGCCATCCGGTCGGTCTTCGACGAGGTCGAGGGGGAGACCGGCCAGCATCCCGGCGATGGCGGCCCGCAAACTCGGCCCGGCAACGCCGGTACGAAGAATGCCGACGGCGTTCTCGAACAGCGCCACATCCATCCCACTCGGCAATCCACCCAGGGTGATTCGAGCCTCGAGGGCCGCCCGGAGGAGCTTTGGGTCGGTGGGCCAGTCCGTGGTGGCGTCGTCGTTCACGACCCCCGTGACGCGCTCGGTCACGACCTCGCCCACCTGGTCTCTTGCGGCACCCCCGGACGCCTCCCAGGCGGTCCGGACCTCGTCGTCGAAGAAGAAGGGCTCGCCGGCGACGCTGCGACGCTGGTAGAAGCCGGTGGACGGCTGGTACCACACGTCGACATGGGCCGGCCGCAGGTACCCGACATGGTCCCGGTCGAGACCGAGGTCCTCGCCCGGCTCGACTCCGAGGTTGGTCTGGTCGTAGGCGAGGTGGATGAAGGAGCCCTCGGGGATGTCGAGCGGGGTCGCGGCCCGGGCGGCGTACACGATCTCGTCGAGGGTGGCATCGGCCGGGCCCGGCTGGAGGACGACGACCGCGGTGAGGAAAGCCGCAACGAGGGCCACGGCGGTGGTCGGAACCGCCCAACGCCATCCGATCCGCCTGCGGCGGGAACCGGGCCCGGCGCGCTCGGCGGTGATGGCCCGTTGCAGACGCGCCAAGGCGGCCCGCTCCTCTTCGGGAGTGGGTTCCGGGTCGCCGGCGAGGCGGCGCACGTTCTGGAACGGATCGAAGGAATCACTCATCGGATGAACCTGGTTGCTCACTATGTAATTGGTCGCGGGACGGATAAAGGTTCCGAAGCCGGCTCCGAGCCCGGGAGAGGCGGGACCGCACCGTGCCCACGGGAACACCGAGGGCCTCGGCGACTTCCGTGTAGGTGAGGTCGGCGAGGAGGTACAGGCCGACCACCTCCCGCTCCTCGGGCCGCAGCCGCGCCAGGACGCGGCGCAGCTCGGCATGGGCGGCGCCGGCGTCGACCCGGGAGGCGACATCGTCTTCGAAGGCGGGCAGGGTCTCGTCGGGCGCGCTCGCCGCCTCCCGCCTTCCCCTGGTGACGGGACGGAGCCGGTCCCGCCGGCGGCGTTTGCGGTTGTGGGCGGAGGCGAGGTGGCTGGCGATCCCGTAGAGCCAGGGCGATGCCGACGGCCGGGTGAGGTCGTAGGTCCGGCGCGACCTGAAGGCCTGCTCGAACACGTCGGCCGTCAGGTCGTTGCCATCCTCGGCGCCGACCATCCGCGCCATGTAGCGGTAGATGGCCGGGTAGTAGCGCTCGAAGAGCGCGCCGAACTCATCGGGGTCGGCCAGCGAGGCCTCGATCAGTTCGGCGTCGCTCCGGTCGCCGTGCATCGAGGCACATCTTGGCACGTGCCGGGCGTTCGGTCCTTCGGTGTCAGCTGC
>CAZQUB010000192.1:0-1547 GCA_964596225.1 uncultured Acidimicrobiaceae bacterium | reverse complement strand
CCGCGACTCCCAAGACGAGCGCGGCGAGCCGTCGCATCGAGCGCCTTGCCGACATGGGGACCTCCAAGACTGGACTGTTGCCATTGTCAGGCAGCGCTGCGACAGTTTCCAGCACGGAACCGAAATGGGCGCCGCGACCAATACCCGAGTGAGAAGCGGAAACGTACGCGGTGGTCTGTTCGGGACCCAGCCGGACTCAGAAAGAGCCCTCTACGGTGACCAAGGCACGATCACAGATGGGCGTGCACCACCGATTCGTGATGTGGCTGGCGACGCTCATGGTGGCGGCCGTACTCACGGCATGTGACGAGGGATTGGGAACCGGGGAGCCGGCCGGCGGATCCTCCGCGGCGCCGACCACCACGCACCCGGCCGCGACCGTGACGACCCGACCGGAAGAGCCGCTGGAGCGTCCCTTTCCTGAGATCGTGGGGAACGCGCTGCCGGCGGACCTGGTCCTGTACGCGGCGGGTGCGGTGGTTCGGGTCGAGGTCGTCGACGTCCGTGGGCCGTTCTGGAACGCCGCCGACGGAGAAGAGTGGTCGGAGCGGGCCTTCCCGGCGAGTTTCACCTTCCCGTTTCAGTATCGGGAGGTCGACCTGGAGGTGGGCACGATCTACCGGGACGAGATCGGTTTGGGGGACGTCGTCACCATCGTGACCTGTGCCGACGCGTGCCCCCTCGGCACGGCACGGCAACCGCCGGTGATCCGGCTGGAGGTCGGCGACGACGTGGTGGTCGCCCTGGTCGACTCGTACTTCATGATGCGGGAGCGTCCTGTCGATCGCCGCTACCCCCTCGGAGGCCGCTCCGGCGTCTTCGACCTCGCGAGAGGCGCGGCATGGAGCCGGTCGACGGCGGAAGCGGTCACGCTCGACGACATGGCGACCCACCTCGCACGGCTGCGGGCCGAGGACCATTCCGAGTGGGACTACTTCCGGTACCCACCGACCGCCGCCCAGGAGCTGGCGAGTCTCGAGGCGATGTTTGCCGAGGCGAGGGAGAGGAACCGGCAGACCCTCCTCGACCTCAACAACATCTGCGACTTCGTCGGCGACCCGGAACGGGCCCAGCAATGGCTCGACGCCAACCCCGACCAGGGCATCACGCTCGAAGCGATGCTCGACCCCATCTGGTTCGTTGATCTGTGCGACGGAGCCGAGGAGATCGTGAGAGAACAGCGGTAGAGCGAGTCAACCGATTGAGCCACGTCCGGGCGCCGAAGGGGTCAATCGACCAGCACTCAGCTCGACCGAACGAGCAGAAGGACGAGCAGGATGAGGTGGCCGTCGAGGTAGTCCCAGTACAGAGACAGGTCGGCGGCACCAGCTCGGATCTCGATGATCCATGCCTCGCCATCCTCACCGGCGACACGCCCCTGCCGCGCCCAGGCACTCTCGTGGTCGTCGGCGAGCCGAAGGATCGCGTCGTCAACCTGCGCAGCTGCCTCGTCGTCGAGCGACTCGTAGATCTCAACGAACTCAGGCGTTACCCGGTAGTCACTACTTTGAGACATCGTGGGATACTCTACCACGCCGCTGCCCAGA
>CAZQUB010000191.1:0-3314 GCA_964596225.1 uncultured Acidimicrobiaceae bacterium | reverse complement strand
ACCCGGAAGTCGTGCCACACCCCGGACTCGGTGAGGGCGCGGTTGAACCAGAGGGCGCCGATCACCTGCTCGTCGGCTCCGAGGTTGCGGAACATGTCACGGATCCAGGCGTCGCGGTCGCCGGCGTCGATGAGGGACGCCGTCTGGGTGATGAGGATCGGTTTGGCCTGGGTGATCGTTCCCTTGATCTCGTCGAGGAATCGCTGGAACGCCGAGTCGTAGTCGTGCCACGGGTTGTTGCGGTTGATGATGCTGAACCCGGTGAGGTCGACCGCGTCGTCGCCGGGGTAGAAATCGGCCATGGAGAACCCGGTCGAGGAGGTGCTGTGCATGGCGAACACGAAGCGCACCTTGTCGGGTCCGAGTCCGGCGTCGAGGAAGGCCTGGCGCACCTTCAGGTAGGCAGTCTTGTAGCCGGCGGGATCGGCGCCCCAGTTGAAGTCCACCAGGTTCGCCTCCGGGAAGGGGGCCACGATGAGGTGACGGCCCGTCCCCCCATTGAGCCATTCGGCGAGGGTGGACGCCATCGCCTGGAGCGTCTGGTCCTTCTCTCCGGCGAGGAACCCGGCGAAGTCATCGGTGGTCAGCTCGGCGTAGGCAACCATCCCCCGCCCGTGCAGGTCGTCGAGCCACCGCGCCGCCCAGGTGTTGGGCCACTCCTGCTCCAGCGTCCAGAAGACCTGCCACATCGAGGTGGGATGGCCGATCACCGCGCCCAAAGTGTCGAAGTCGGTGCGATCCAAGGTCGCCATCCCGACGAGGTTGGGTGATTCGCCCGGTTCCACGCTCGCAGCCGGCGTTGCCGTAGCGGCGAGGAGGAGCCCGGCCACCAGCAGCCGCAAGAGGCGATACAGGGGCGTTTTGGGCAATCGAGGCATGGGGGGATGATCGCGCGGATCGGCGGCTACCTGGAGGAGCGGTCCGGTGCTGCCGGCTACCGGGGCCGTGCGCCGCGGGGCCCCGGCAACAGGACCGACCTAACATACCGCCGCGCATGTCCCCCTCCATCTCCTCGCTCCACGTGCCCGCGAATCGCTCCCGTGCCGGAGATTCGCACCGCACGCGCCGCGGCTGGGAGTCCTCGTGAGCGAAGAGGATCCTGCCGCGACACTGCGGGAGCTGGAGGCGTCGTACGCCCGGGCCGTCGGTCGCCTCCGCCACCTGGAGCAGCAGGTCGAAGACGGTCGCGTGATGATCGAAGAGGCGCGGCGGGAGGCCACCGAGCTGAGGGAGGAGCGGGACCGGCTGGCGCAACGCCTCCGCAAGGCGGAGCGGGACTTCGCCTCCCGGGGTCGCCAGTTGGCACGGGTCGAACGCCAGCTCACCCGGCTCCGGGCCCGCCGGTCGGTGCGGCTGGCGCTGGCGGTCGCGGCAGCGACAAGCCCGCTGGTGCGGCTCGCCAAGCGGATCCGTCACCCGGGCCGGACGAGGACGGCCGGGTCCGGACGTGAGCCGGCATCGTCGCGGCGCCGGTCCCTCACCACCACGGTACGGCGCATCCGCAGACTCCGCTCCGCGCCCCACTCCACCAGCGGTCCGCTGGTGTCGATCGTCATCCTGACCCGGAATGGCGCCCATCATCTGGAGCGCTTGCTCCCGAAGCTGGCCGGCGCCACCGCGTATCGCTCCTTCGAGGTGATCGTGATCGACAACGCCTCGACCGACGGGACCGCCGCCCTCTTGGAGCGTTCCTGGGGATTCCCGTTGCGGGTCCACCGCAATCCCGTCAACACGTCGTTCTCGGCCGGCTGCAACCAGGGCATCGCCGACGCCACGGGAGCGCATGTGCTGCTGCTCAACAACGACATCGAGCCGATCAACCCCGGCTGGCTCGGCGCCATGGTGGACACACTCGAGGCCGACGCGCGGCGGGGAGCGGTCGGTGCCCTCCTGGTGTACCCACAACTCGACGAGGCTCCCGAGGCTGGTCGATCGCGTGAGCTGACGGTCCAGCATCGTGGGATCCGGTTCACCTGGGACAGCGGGGTGCCCCGCGCCATGAACCAGGGAGGCGACGACCCCACCCTGCCGAGCCTGGCGGAGGTGGAGGAGGTTCCCGCCGCCACCGCCGCTTGCCTGCTGGTTCGCGGCGAGACCCTGCGGGAAGTCGGCGGGCTCGACGAGGCCTACGTGTACGGGGCCGAGGATGTGGACCTGTGCCTCGAGATCGTCGCTGCCGGCTGGACGATCGTGGAGTGCGGCGAGGCTGCGCTGTTCCACCACGAGTCGAGCACACAGGACTCTCTCGCCGCCGGTGTGGTCCGCATCAACCGCATGACGAACGCGCAGTCCCTCGCCGAGCAGTGGGCGTCACGACTCGACCGCAGCCTTCGTCTCGACCTGTTCCGCACCGAGCGGCGCTGGCTGGAGCATCGCGATCCCACCGTCGCCATCACTCTCACCCAGGACGACCCGGCCGCGGGGTGGGGCGACTGGTACACGGCGCACGAGTTGGGAGACGCCCTGGGCGACCTCGGGTGGAAGGTGCACTACGCCGAGAGTTTCGAGGACCACTGGTACACCCTGCCTGCAGAGATCGATGTCGTGGTCTCGCTGCTCGACCGGTTCGACATCGGCCGTATCGACCCGGGTATCTACACCATCGCCTGGATCCGCAACTGGGTAGAACGCTGGGTCGAGCATCCCTGGATCGACGACTACGACTTGGTCTTGGCTTCGAGCGACATCGCGCTCGACATCGTCCGGGACCGGACCTCGCACCGTCCCGTCAGGCTCCCGCTGGCGACCAACCCGGACCGATTCGAGCCCAGACCGCTCGATCCGACCTTCGCCGCCGACTACACCTTCACGGGCAACTACTGGGGCGTCGAACGCAAGCTGGTGTCGCAACTCGAAGTGAGACCCAATGAGCGCTTTCTCCTCTTCGGCAAGGGGTGGGACCGATTTCCGCGCATGTCCCGCTACTGGCGAGGGCATCTCCGCTACGAACAACTCCCCGATGCCTACTCGTCGGCCAAGATCGTGCTCGACGACACCGCCGGCCCCACCAAACCCTACGGGGCGGTGAACGCTCGGGTGTTCGACGCTCTCGCCTCGGGGACGCTCGTCCTCACCGACAACGCAGTCGGCGCCGGCGAGTTGTTCGACGGGCTGTTGCCGAGCTTCGACTCACGCCAGGAACTCCGCGATCTCCTCGACCGGTACCTCGGCGACGACGACCTCAGGACCCGGACCGCTGCCGAGCTGCGCCAGATGGTGCTCGACCGGTACACCTACCAGCGGGCCGCCGCCTCGATCGTCACCGCCGCCAGGGACCAGATCATGACCCCTCGGGTCGCCGTCAAGATCGGTCC
>CAZQUB010000190.1:0-3344 GCA_964596225.1 uncultured Acidimicrobiaceae bacterium | reverse complement strand
ATAAAATCTATTCATTGATGTAATTCGGATCAAACCATATAACAAAGGAGGAGCTGTGCACAAATTTACTATCCTGTTTTTATGTTTGGGTCTGGTGGCAACGGTTTTTACCGCGTCGACTCAACAGAATTCCGAAGCAGTTCAGGCGCCAACCGCTATCGAGACCGTTTGGGGTCCCGATGCCTTTGGCTATATTGCCCGGGACAGCAATGAACCAGGTGGCCCGCCGGTGGACTGGATTGATATTTCCGGAATTGGCACCGCGGTATCCGGACTGGGTGACGATAATATCGTTGGACCATACAATGTAGGTTTCCCATTTCGTTTTTACTGGTATGATGTGACGAGCTTTTATGTCGGATCCAATGGCTACCTCAGGTTTTCCGGTACCGGCCAGTTGAGTTCTTCTTTTACGTTTATCCCCAATCCGGTACCGCCCAATGATCTGATCTGCTTCTATACTGCGGATTTTGACCCCTCCAGCGGTGGAACGGTATATTATTGGACCAATAATACCGATACGGTGATTGTTTCTTTTGTGGGAGTACCAGCATGGAATACACCAACTGTGACCGGTTCGTTTGATTTCCAGGTGGTTTTGTCTGCTGTTGATTCGTCAATTACTTTCAATTATGGTACACTCACCGGTCCCTTCTATGACACCAGTGGTATGGTAGGTATCGAAAACAATGCCGGCAATATCGGGATTTTTAATTATCCCACTAACGTTGTACCCCAGAATTACAGTATCAAATTTTACTATCCTTCCGTTATTCTGCTGGACGTTCATGATATAGCTGTTACTCGAGTCCAAAATAACAATAGCGGCGGATTCTTTGTTGAAACTGGTAATTCATTTCAGACTAATGCTACTGTTAAGAATGCCGGAAACCAGGACGAAAGCAATTTCTATGTAATTGGTGAAGTACGGCAATATCCCAGCAATACCCTGGTTTATGAGGATTCCTTTTTAGTAGCGAATCTGAATGCCGGAGAAACACAGGAAATTGATTTTCCGGAAATGTTTACCATGAACACCGCAGGATATTATTACGTGAGAGTCAGGTCCACTTTAAGTGGAGACATGGTTGCCAGCAACGATCAGATTGATGTTGAAATGCATGTGGTCGATCTGCCCGGGGAACTCGCCCTGGATGATGGTACTAGTGACCAAATTTGGAGCTGGGCAGGCGGAACCGGTGGGATGGGCATTTATTATTTACCACCTGTATACCCTGTAAAAATTACCGAAATAAAAGCATACTTAGGTGCTGGCACTTTACCGGTATTACTTCAACTTTATGATGACGATGGTCCGGGTGGCGAGCCAGGAACAATGCTGACCAGCATCCCGGTAAATGCCACAGTAGAAAATTGGTATACAATAAGTATTACTGATTCTAATTTGGTGATAAATGATGGAGGCGTCTATGTAGTTTACATGATGACCGGTAATGGTTCTTCAGGTATTGGACTTGACCAGACTACACTAGGCTCGCGTCAAACCTGGGAGTATACCGGTGTGTGGGCGGTTTTCCGTAATTTTGAAACTGATGATGCCATGCTGCGCCTTTCTGTAGAACAACAGGGTCAGATAGTCTTTTCAGATGATTTTGAAAACGGTTTAGGAAACTGGACGGGAGATTGGGCATTGACTACTGCTACATATAATTCACCCACCCATTCCTATACTGATTCACCGGGTGGTAATTATCCGGCAAATGCCAATCTGATTGGTGCCATGGCCAGTGGAGTAGACTTAAGTTCATTTTTAGGTGCCACATTGGAATTTTATACCAAATATGAACTGGAGACTGGTTTTGATTATTGCTATCTGGAAGTGAGCACCGATGGTGGAACAAACTGGATTCGGGTCAAGACTTATAATGGTGAAGGTGTAGTTACCCAGTTTACCCAGGAAACGGTTGATATAGGTGCTTTTGCGGGACAGTCTGATGTTCGCTTCCGATTCCGGCTGGTATCCGATGGTGGTTATGAAACCGATGGGATGTATGTGGACGATTTCAGTATTATGGGTTCTTATGTTGACAGTAGTCCGCCATTGTTACAATACACTCCACCGGCAAACTATGAAGGTGTAATTGATACCTTCCATTTTCCAATCGTGATCACTGATCTATCCGGGGTCAATACGGCCACACTATCCTACTGGTTAGATAATAATTTACCGGCAATGATAACGATAGATCCGGCAAACGTTTCAAATGACACCTTTTATTTTGATATTCCTACCGTAGAAAGTGGTTCTCTGGTCAAATACTTTGTTTATGCGGAAGATGGTGCATCTCCGGCCAATTCCATAACCAGTGATACCATGGCCTATATAGCTGGAAGCCCGGTAATTTATGATGATGGTGATCCGGAATATATTACCAATATTGCCGCTGGTGCAGGTTGTGCAGTCCGTTTTGATGCCCCGCCGGCCAATACGCCCAGACTGACCACTGGTTTGCTTCGTATATATACGGATTCGAACCGCCCGATTGACTCGGTAACCGTTCATATCTGGGAAGATAATAGTGGTGTTCCGGGTGCGGATTTAATCACCCCGTATAAGATTTATCCGTCCTGTACCCTGGCAGAGCCGCAGGCATGGACTATTGTGGATTTGCGTTCCTTTAATCTGGAACCGACGACCGGTTATTGGATTGGATTCATGAATACATCTGGGATAGACATTTGGTATTTATATGATTCTCCGGCGGTTAATAATCGGACCAGCACATATTCATCTGGGGTATGGACAGCATTTGCCGGTGATTTTCATACACGTGCGGTATTGGGTTCTCCGGTGGTTGGTATAAATCCGGGTGTAATAGACTTGATACCCGACGAATTTGCATTATACCAGAACTATCCCAATCCCTTTAATCCGACGACAACCATAAAATACGGATTGAAGAATAGTGTTGATGTGAAGCTGACCATTTATAACCTGGTTGGTCAGGAAGTACGGACGCTGGTGAATAACCGTCAGGATGCGGGTTATAAGACGGTGGTCTGGGATGGCTTAAACAACCGGGACAGCCGGGTAGCGAGTGGTATCTATATATACCGGTTGCAGGCGGGCGATTTTGTTCAGGCGCGGAAGATGATTCTGATGAAGTAAAAATATTTCCGGGATGATACTAAACTGAACGGAATCAGATATTAAAGTAAGGGGCGGCACATCTGCCGCCCTTTCTTTTTGGTTTATGCTAACTCTTTGCCAAAATCGTAAAGCGGAAAAGCTTGACACATTTCCTTAACCTGGTTTTTTACTTCTGCATATGTTTTCTCATTGCCAATATTTTTTAATGTCTTGTCAATCAGGCGGGCAACCT
>CAZQUB010000189.1:0-3354 GCA_964596225.1 uncultured Acidimicrobiaceae bacterium | reverse complement strand
TCATCGCCGACGTCGGAGACTCGACGCTCTACGCCGACGCCTTCGCCCGCGCCAAAGGCTGAACCGGCACCCGAATCGGGGGATCGCGGTGAATCCCGCACCGCGATCCCCCGCGCGCCGGTGGCATGCGCCTCCCCGAATGTGGGAGACTCTTCCGTGACCGGGGCGAGTGGCGCCGAGCCTCAAGGACGAGAACGGGTCGGCCGATGCTCGCGAACGTGGCCCTGAGAGGGGATGGACTCACGAAGGAACAGGCCGCGGGGGCGGCAAGCGACCGGGGCGCGGCGGAACTCCAACGCGAGCTCTCGGCACGGCTGGCACAACAAGCCGCCGTCGCCGAACTGGGCCAGTTTGCCCTCCGCAATCCCGATTCGGCCGATCTCCTCGACCGGGCCCTCGCCGTGCTGTGCGACGTTCTCGACGTCGAGTTCTCCAAGGTGTTGCGTCTGGTCGCAACCGACGAGCCGCTCGTGCTCATCGCCGGACGTGGCTGGAGCGACGACGTACGAGTCGGAGAGACCACCGTACCGTCCGATCGCGGCTCGCAGGCCGGGTACACCCTCATGAGCAGCGAGCCGGTCATCGTCGAGGACCTGCCCACCGAGACCCGCTTCACCGGGCCGCACCTGCTGACCAGCCACGGCGTCGCCAGCGGCATGAGCGTCGTCATCCCCGGCCCCGAGACTCCCTTCGGCGTCCTCGCCGTCCACACCCCCAACCGGCGCGAGTTCACGGACCACGACGCCGACTTCCTCCGCGCCGTCGCCAACGTGATCGGCGCCTTCGCCGACAGCAGGCAGGCCAGGGACCAGATCGAACACCACCTCCAGACCGAGCGGCGGCGGGCCCGCTACCAGGAAGCGCTCGCCCAGTGCGCCCATGCCCTCCTCCGCAGCTCCGGTTCGGGGCGGATCGAAGGGGCACTCGAGGCGCTCGTCTCCGCCACCGAGGCCAAGACCGTGTTCCTGGAGCGCAACGTCCACGACGAAGAACTCGGCTTCTGCACCCGCAGCGTCGCCCGCGCCGGGGTCCGCAGCGACGCCGCATCCGCTTACTGGCAGCTCGTCCCGTGGGACCGGCTCCCCTCATCCCGTGCCCATCTGGAACGAGGCGAGCCGTTCCTCGTCCGGCCCGGTGAGCTGAGCGGCGTCGAAAGGGCCACCTACGCCGGCGACCCTCACCCCATGAAGGCCGAACTCGACCTCCCCATCATGGTCGACGGCGAATGGGCCGGGCTCATCGGCTTCGGAGACCGGGTCACCGCGCAGGAATGGACCGAGGATGACATCTCGCTGCTCACCACCGCCGCCGCCATGTTCGGCGCCTTCTGGGAGCGGGAAGCGGCCCGGGACCGCCTCAAGCACCTCGTCCAGTCGAAGGACGATTTCGTCGCCGCCGTGAGCCACGAGCTGCGAACCCCCCTCACCGCGGTCCTCGGATTCGCCGAGGAACTCTGCTCCGGGTTCGACACCTTCGACCCGACCGAGATCGGCGAGCTGGCCCAGACCATCGCCGCCGAGAGCATGGACCTGGCGCACCTCGTCGAGGATCTTCTCGTCGCCGCCCGCGTCGACATGGACCGGGTCCGGGTCGACATGGGTCCCGTCGACATACGGCGCGAGATGGAGAGCGTGCGATCACTCCTCGGCGCCGACGTCGACATCGAGAGCGCCGAGGGCTGCATCCTCGCCTGGGGAGATGCATTCCGCGTCCGGCAGATCATCCGCAACCTCCTCACCAACGCCAAGCGTTACGGCGGCGACACCGTCCAGGCCCGGATCGCTGCCCGAGACGGCACGGTCGAAGTGACGGTGCGCGACAACGGGCCCGGCATCCCCGCCGCCAGCCGGGAGCAGATCTTCCTCCCGTTCCAGCAGGCACACGATCACCCCGGTCTCTCCGGATCGATCGGTCTCGGCCTCAGCGTCAGCAAACAGCTCGCCCAGTTGATGGGGGCCGACCTCGCCTACGAATTCACCGACGGGTGGAGCGTGTTCACGCTGACCTTGCAGGCCCCGCCGCCACCCGACGGGGAGTGACGATCCTCCTCCGCGTCCCCGGCACAACCCCGCAGCCCCGGTAGCCTGCCGTCCATGACCGCTCCCGGGCCAGGTCCCAGCGGCGCCATGCGAGCCGGGCTCGTGGTCTTCGGACTCCTGGCGGCGCTGGCGTCGGCCGCTCTCGCCCTCTTCACCCTCGGCGAAACCGAAGCCATCGCCATCGGTCTCGGCGTCCTCATCGTGGCGGTCGCCGCGGCCGCCGCCGCCGGACCCCGCCTCGGACGAGCCGTCCTCGTCCTCGTCATCCTGACGTTGGCCGGGTCCCTCATCGTCGCCGCGTTGGGGACCCTGCAGATCCTCGCCGCCGTCGTCGGCGCCTCCGGGGGGCCGGTGGCGCCCCCCAACCCCGTCGCCCTCGCCTCGGCGGAAGACAAGATCGACGCCTCGAGCGAGGAAACCGGGTTCCGGCTCGAACTCACCGAATCCGAACTCAACGCCGTGCTGCAAGACAACCTCGGCGACGAGCGCAGCCCCTTCGAGCAGGTGACGATCGACATCCTCAACGCGGTCGGGGAACCGGGACGGATCGGGTTCACCGGACACTTCAAGCGGGGCAGCCTCGCCGTCGAAGGGGAGATGAGCGCCACCACCGAAGGGGGCCGCATCGTCCTCGACCTGCTCGACGCCGACGTCGGGATCTTCCGCCTCCCCGGCGTGGCCCGCAACGCCATCGAGGACATGATCGCCGACGTCGCCGACCTCAACCGGGCCCTGGCAGAGCAAGGCGCCGAGGTGCAGCAGGTCGTCATCGGCGACGACCGGGTCGTCGTCACCGGGGTGAGCCGCGGCGACGCCACCATCGACAGCGCCGCCGCCCTCGCCGCCTTCGGGAATCTGGGCACCCTCGGCGTCCCCGACCTGGCGCTGACGGAGCGCTACCCGCCCGGAACCGTCGACGGCTTCGAGGCCCCCGGCAACCCCGCCTACCTCGCCCTGGGCGACTCGCTCGCCGCCGCGGTCGGGGTGGACGACCCGGCCGACGGGTACGTGTCGCGCTTCCACCGCCAGATCTCCACCCGCGACGACGTCGCCTACGGGCTCCTGGATCTCGGGGTCGCCGGCGAGACCTCGGGAACCCTGCTCAACGGCGGGCAACTCGACCGCGCCATCGACTACGGAGATACCCACGACGTCGCCTATGTCACGATCGACATCGGCGCCAACGACCTGCTCGGACACCTCTCGTCCCCCGACTGCAGCGAAGACCTCACCATGCCCGCCTGCACCGACCGGATCGAAGGTTCCCTCACCGCCTACGCCCTCAACGTCGACGACATCTTCGGGAAGCTGGCGG
>CAZQUB010000188.1:0-3393 GCA_964596225.1 uncultured Acidimicrobiaceae bacterium | reverse complement strand
CGGAGGGAGTGGGATTCGAACCTTCTCCGCGCACACCAGGAGACCTCAACCGGCCTCCCGACACCACTCACGCGAGCCGCGAGGCAAGAAGAACTCCCACGACCGGGAGGGAACAGACCCGGCGAACAGCCGGGAATGGGAGCGGAGGGAGTGGGATTCGAACCCACGGAACCCCAAAGAGAGGTTCAACAGTTTTCGAGACTGCCGCCTTCGTCCGCTCGGCCATCCCTCCGATTCCGGCGACGGGGCCGCCGGGCGCGCCACCGGATCAGAGACGGGTGGCGTGCGCCGCGATTGTACTCACGGGTGGCGGCTGGATCGGACTCAGCGGCGATCCCGGAAGAACTCCTCCAGCATGGCCCGGCACGCCTCCTCCTCCACCCCCGCCACGACCTCGCAACGGTGGTTGAGACGTTCGTCCTGCGGGATGTTGTAGAGGCTCCACACCGCTCCCGTCTTGGGATCGGGAGTTCCATAGACGATGCGGTCGATGCGGGCCCACACCGCCGCCATGGCGCACATGGCGCATGGCTCCAGTGTCACCACCAGGGTGTGACCGCCGAGCCGCCAGTCGCGGGATGCCTGGGAGGCGGCGGAGAGCGCCAGGATCTCGGCGTGGGCGGTGGCGTCGAAGCGTTGCTCCCGGCGGTTGTGGTCGGACGCCACGATGTCGCCGCCGGGGCCGACCACGACCGCGCCGATCGGGACATCACCGTCGATCAGCGCACGGCGCGCCTCACCCAACGCCGCCTCCATCGCCGCCGACCAGTCGCTCATCGAAGCCGCCCTTTCGTACCTCTTCTACACTCCTGGACCCTAGGAGGGATCGCATAGTCTGGCCTAGTGCGCACGCCTGGAAAGCGTGTAGGTGGTTTACGCCGCCTCGTGGGTTCAAATCCCACTCCCTCCGCCGAACCGTGGGCTGAGAGGCCGGGTTTTCATGTACTCCAACCCTGGGTTGCAGGCAGCGGTCGTTGCCGGATGTTGTGGGTCCGGGTCCGGGTACCATGCAGCGAACCGTGCTAGGTGGGGCACTAGGGGTGCCCTGAACCCGAAACCCTCTTGATGCGGGGCTGAACTCCCGCCCGAGGGTGGACGGCTCTTGGGTCTAGCGCCGGGATGTGTCGGCGGTGATGGTCGGGTCCTACGCAGCGGGGCGCTGTGAACCGGGTCAGGTCCGGAAGGAAGCAGCCCTAAGCAGGTCGGTCCTGGGTGCCGTAGGAGTGCCTGTCCGGAGTCGACAGCCCGGAACGCGCCAGGGGTCGGACATCCGACGGCGGGTGCACGGTTCCCTCCCGTTCCCAGCCGGGCACCGCCCCGGGAGAGGTGAGCCATGGCCGACACCGGCGACGACCTCCAGTACCTGCGACCGGTGTTCGCCCGCCTGAACCGGACCCTCATGATCCCGATGTGGCGGCTCGGCATGGGCAGGCTCCTCAACGCCTGGCCGTCCGTCGGCGGCCGCATCCTGGTGCTCGGCCACCGGGGCCGGCGTAGCGGCACCCACTACCTGGCGCCGCTCAACTACGCCCCGGTCGGCGACGACCTCTACGTCACCGCCGGGTTCGGCCCCCGCACCGACTGGTACCGCAACGTCCTCGCCGACCCGGACGTGACGGTGTGGCTGCCCGGTGGCCGCTGGTACGCCGAGGTGACCGACGTCACCGACACACCCGACCGGATCGAGCTGCTCCGGCAGGTCCTGATCGGGTCCGGCGTGGTGGCCCCGATGCTCGGCATCCATCCCGCCACGATGAGCGACGAGGAACTCGACGCCGCCTGCCCCGACTACCGGGTCCTCCGCGTCACCCCCTACGCCCGGATCCGGGGGCGGGAGGGGCGGGCCGACCTGGTGTGGGTGTGGCCGGCAGTGGCGACCGGCCTGCTGCTGGCGTACGGGCTGCGGCGGACCCGGGCCGGGTGCCGTCACTCGGCGACCAGCACCGCCCCGTAGACGAAACCGAACAGCCCCATCCGCCACACCGCCTCGAGCCGGAGCGGGCCACCGGCGAGCATCTCCTCGGCCGGGGGAAGGGCGTCGAGCGACCGGTGCAGGTAGGTGTACTCCTCCCGGGCCCCGGCGACCAGGCCGACCAGCGGCAGCACGGTGGCGGTCCCGATCCGGTGAAGGCGACGGGCAGCCGCCCCCCGGGGCCGGCCCAGGCCCACCACCCCCGCCTTGCCGCCCGGGCGCAGCACCCGGGCGATCTCCCCCAACGTCGCCGGCACCGAATCGAGGTTGCGGAACACGTAGGCGGAGAACACCGCATCGAAGCTGCCGTCCCGGAACGGAAGGTGCTCGCCGACCCCGACCACCCGAGCCGGCGCCGCGTTCAACGCCAGCATCTCCCGCGCCGGGTCGAGCGCCACCACCCGGCGCGACCCCAGGCTGCGGTTGGCGGCCCCGGTCCCCGCCCCCAGATCGAGGAGCCGTCCCTCCGGGAGCCGTGCGATCACCCGCTCTCGCCATGCCCGGTCGCGCCCGAGGGACAGCAGCCGGTTGATGCGGTCGTACCGCCCGGCGATGTCGGAGAACACGGCGCCGTTGCTCATGAGAGGGTCACCGGGTCACATCCCGACCACCGCGGTCTCGGCACCGTGAAGGGACCAGAGGTGACCCTCCCCGGATCGGCGGTCCCGGCACGGCAGGGAGGGTGAGACATCCTGTCGTCCCCCCTGGGACCAGGGGGGACCGGCGAGACGCCGGCGAAGCCGGCGAGCGAGCCGAGGGGGGTCGCGGCGGGGGACATGACCGCCCACCGGCAAGGACCCGGCCCCGTTCAGCTCAGCCGATGCTCGTGAAACCCACATAGGGGTGCAGCGCCTCCGGGACGTCGATTCCGCCGTCGGGACGCTGGTAGTTCTCGACGATGGCGATCAGCCAACGCCCCACTGCCACCGCCGTCCCGTTGAGGGTGTGGAGCAGCCGGTTTCCGTCCTCGTCGTGCATCCGGATCTTGAGGCGCCGTGACTGGTAGTCGGTGGTGTTCGACGTCGATGTGATCTCCCGGAAGCGGCCCTGCCCCGGGAACCAGGCTTCGATGTCGTACTTCTTGGCGGCCGAGGCCCCGAGGTCGCCGGCGGCGATGTTGACCACCCGGTACGGAATCCCCAACGCCTGCACCAGCTCCTCCTCGCGAGCCAGCAGGAAGTCGTGCTCCTCGCTGGAGCGGGCCGGGTCGCAGAACGAGAACATCTCGACCTTGTCGAACTGGTGCACCCGGAAGATGCCGCGCGTGTCCTTGCCGTAGGTGCCGGCCTCGCGCCGGAAGCAGGTCGAGAACCCCACATAGCGTGCCGGGAGGTCGGCGGCGTCGAGGATCTCGTCACCGTGGAAGGCGGCCAGCGGCACCTCCGACGTGCCCACCAGGAACAGATCGTCGTCGACCGAGT
>CAZQUB010000187.1:0-3400 GCA_964596225.1 uncultured Acidimicrobiaceae bacterium | reverse complement strand
CGAACCGTCGTCATCGACGAAATCCTTGCTCCCCGCATCGGTGTACCCGAACGCCCGCACCAAGAACGCCGCCATCTCCCCCCGAGTCACCGCATCGTCAGGACAGAACATCGTGTTGGCAGGCGGGTTACAGCCCAACGTGATGCCCTCACCCGCCAGCCACGCGATCGCAGTAGCGAACGGATCAGACGCCGCCACATCGGTGAACACCTGCGGCACCGCCGCACCGGCCGGCTCCACCGGCACCGCCCCCACCACCCCCACCACCAACACCACCGCAGCCACACCCGACACGAGACGACCCATACCGAACCCTCCAGATACTCGGAGCGGTGCCTCCTACCACCCGAATCCGAACGTACCAGTCGGTCGCATCTCCGACAATGAGGCGTGCGCCCTGTCTCGGCGGGTCCGTGTCAGGCGAAGATCGCCTCGATGCGGGCCTTGATCTCGGGGGTGAGGACCTCGAGCACGTCGAGTGCCGCCATGTTCTCGATCACCTGCGTCGGGCCGCTGGCGCCGGTGATGACCGAGCTGACGTCGGGGTTGGAGGCGGCCCACGCCAGCGAGAGCTGGGCGGGGGAGCATCCGATCTCGTCGGCGATGGCCTTCAGTTTCCGCACCTTGGCGTTGGCGTCCGGGTCCTCGAGTTTGTCGCGCAGCCATCCGACCTCGGCGGCGCGGGTGCCGGCCGGGACGCCGTCGAGGTACTTGCCGGTGAGCAATCCGGATGCGAGCGGGCTGAAGGTGGTGAGCCCGATCCCCAGGTCCTCGTAGAGGCGGGAGTACTCCTGCTCGACCCGGTCACGGTGGAACAGGTTGTACTCGGGCTGCTCGACGACCGGCTTGCGCAGGTGGTGACGCTCCGCGATCTCCCAGGCGGCGCGGATCTCGTCGGCCTTCCACTCCGAGGTGCCCCAGTACAGCGCCTTGCCGGATGCGACGATGTCCGACATCGCCCACACCGTCTCCTCGATCGGGGTCTCCGGGTCGGCCCGGTGGCAGTAGACGAGGTCGACGTAATCGAGCCCGAGCCGCTCCAACGACCCGTCGATCGCCTGCATCAGGTACTTGCGGTTGAGGGTCCAGTGGGTGTTGGGGGTGTCGAGGATGCCCCAGAAGAACTTGGTGGACACCAGGTACGAGGCGCGGGGCCAGCCGAGCACCTCGAGGGCGGCGCCCATCACCCGCTCGGACTTGCCTCCGGCGTAGACCTCGGCGTTGTCGAAGAAGTTGACGCCGGCGGCACGGGCCTCCTCCATGCAGGCGATGCTCTGGTCGACGTCCTGCGACTCGCCGAACGTGAGCCACGAGCCGAGGGAGAACACGCTCACCTTGACGCCGGAGCGTCCCAGTCTGCGGTACTGCATCTCCATGGGTGGCCTTTCCTTGGAGGGTCCATGATGGTGGTGGTCGCGACCGTGCTCAAGCCCTGCGCCGCGGCCGAGGCGCCGCGGCGCAGGGAGGCGCTGCCTGCCGATGGGCTAGCGTGCGGCCGTTGAGGAGGGTGCAAACGTGACACGACTCGGTGAGTACTTCGAGCGCCACCAACTCGGATTCGCCTGGTGGGCGCTGCTCGTTCTCACCGCCACGATGGGGATCTGGTCCAGCGCCGAGGCCTCCAACCCCGGCCAGGTCGACGTTCAGTTCGCCGCCACCCCGTACCAGATGGCGGTGATCTTCTCCCGCCTGGCCCAGAAGGGCGGCTTCGACGGGCTCCGCCAGGCGATCACCATCGACACCTGGCTCCTCATCCCGCTCTATGTGGCGTTCCTGATGGTGACGGTCCAGTGGGTCCGTATCCACTTCCCGCCCGGCTCGTTGATGCGGCAGGTCGGTCAGGCGTTCATGCTGATCGCCATCATCGCCGGGATCCTCGACCTCATCGAGAACCACCAGATCACCAGCCTCATCTCCGACGACACTCTCCTCACCGCCGGACCCGCCGCCATCTCGGCCGGCGCGGTGCACACCATCACCGGGCTGGCGCTCTCGAAGTTCGTGGCGCTCGCCTTCATCGGGCTCTACCTGCTCACGTGCGGCGCCATCTTCGGGTCCCGCGCCGGAGCCAGGCTGTGGCGGGAGCGCATGGTGGGGCCGGTGCCGATGGGGCATCCCGGCTTCGACGAGGAGCCCGGGGTCATCCCCGGAGTGCATCCTTCCCCCGACGACCGATAGGCTGCCGC
Source organism: uncultured Acidimicrobiaceae bacterium (assembly GCA_964596225.1). Classification (GTDB taxonomy): domain Bacteria; phylum Actinomycetota; class Acidimicrobiia; order Spongiisociales; family UBA5794; genus CAYQEC01. Next base: position 1,214 of record CAZQUB010000187.1, on the reverse strand, counting down.
AATGCCGCCCGGCCGTCGCCTCCTCGTGCTCATGGTGCTGGCCTTCGTGGCGCTCGGCATGCCGATGCAGGGGATGGGGGTGGCGTGGCCGACGGTGGCCGCCGATCTGGGACGGCCGCTGGGAAACCTCGGCCTCCTCGTGTTCGCCTTCGGCGTCGGCTACGGCGTGTCCACCTACAGCAGCGGGCACCTGTCCTGGCGGGTAGGCGCCGCGTCGCTGCTGACCGGAGCGACCGCAACGTCGGCGGTGTGCCTGGTCGTGATGGCCGCGGGGAATACGTGGACGGTGCTGGTGGCGGCCACGCTGGTGTTCGGGCTCGGGAGCGGGCTGCTCGATGCCGGAGGCAATGCCTACGTCGCCCTCAACCATGGAACCCGTGCCATGGGGATGCTCCATGCCGGCTGGGGGGTGGGATCGATCCTGGGTCCAGGGCTGGTGACATTGCTCCTCGCGGTGGGGGCGTCGTGGCGGTGGTCGTTCGCGTTGGTGGCGCTCGCGCAGGCGGCGGTCGCGTCCCGTTTCGCCAGGGAGGCCCGCAAGAGTGAGCGGGTGGGCCGCGCATCGGACGAGGCCCGGCCCCCCCGGCCCGGGGGTACCGACGCGGTGCTGGCGGTGTCGGTCGTCACGTTCATGTTGTATGCCGGGCTGGCGACAGCGACCGGACAGTGGGCGTTCTCGGTGCTGAGCGAGGGGCGGGGGATCAGTGAGGGCGTCGCCGGGATCGCCGCTTCCGGCTACTGGGCCGGTTTCACCGCGTCGCGGTTCCTTCTCGGGGCGGTCGGGTCGCGCCTCGAACCGAACCGGCTCCTCACCGTGTGCACGATCGCCACCGTTGCCTGCCTTGGCCTGTTCTGGTGGGCGCCGACGCCGGCGGTGGGCATCTTCGGGCTGGTGTTCTCGGGTTTCGCCCACGGGGCGTTCTATCCGGTGGAGGTGTTGCAGACGGCCCGCCGCTTCGGTTCCGCCTATACGCCATGGGCGCTGGGCTACTGCTTCGCCGCCGCCAACGTCGGGGTCGCCGGGCTCGGTGCCGTGCTCGGTCTCCTCGTCGACGGGATCGGCCTCGAGGTGGTGGCCCCGGTGCTGCTGCTGGCCTCGGTGATCCTCGCCGTCACCACCAAGGCCCTGGAGCGCCTCACCGCCGCCTCCGCCCCGATGATGCACCCAACCCAGGGCTGAGGTACACGAAAACGCGGCCTCTCAGCCCACAGTT
>CAZQUB010000186.1:0-3403 GCA_964596225.1 uncultured Acidimicrobiaceae bacterium | reverse complement strand
GAGCCGAGGGGGGTGTGCGTGCCCCGGGGGTCACCGCGACCCTCCCCGAATCAGCCGCCACCTCCGGTGGCGCTTCTTCGACCCTCCCTGATCCCAGGGAGGGTGACAGACGGCGTCGCTACGCCTCGCGCTCTCCCAGCACGAGATCCGCGATGAGGCGCTGTGCCTCGTCGACGTGGGGGCGAGCCACCTCGAGGCGGGTCACCTCGGGACCACCGAAGGGGCCCGGGTCGGTCAGGACGTTGGCGGGGATCCCGGCTTCCTCCAGCCGGGTCCACGCCTCCTCGGCGGTGGCACGGCTCGTCAGCTCGGCAATGGGAACCAGCTTGTCGTCACGTGGCATGGCTGCTCCGGACGTCGGATGGCAGGCCTGCCGATGCTACCCGGCGAGCGGGATCGCCTCGGCGACGGCAGGTTCGGGGAGGACGAGGAGGAAGACGCTCCGCCCGTCCTGGTAGCGGTAGCTCAGCTCGCCTCCCATGAGGCGGGCGAGCTGGCGGGAGATGGCGAGCCCGAGCCCGAGCGATCCGACGATGTGCGCCCCCTGCTCCCGCCGGTAGTACGCCTCGAAGATGGTGTCGCGCTGCTCAAGCGGGACCCCGTCTCCGTCGTCGATGACGGCAACGGATGCCCCGTCGCCGTAGCCGGCCACCACCGAGATGTGGTCGCCTCCGTAGCGGACCGCATTGGTGACCAGGTTGCGCACGATCTGGCGAACCCGCACCGCGTCGCCCATCGCCATCCGCCTTTGGCCGCTCAGCTCCACGCCGGGTGTCCCGGCGTCGGACCGATCGCAATCGGCGATCGCCGCCTCGCACGCGGCGCGCAGGTCGATCGGCTCGGCCTGCACGGTGATCGAGTTGGTCTCGAGATGGGCGGCGACCAGCAGGTCCTCGACCAGCATGGCGAGGTCGGCGGCCTGCGCCGCCACCAGCCCCGCCAGCTCCTTGGCCTCGCCACCGTCGAACTCCTCCCAGCGGGTGGCCAGCTCCTCGGACAGGCCCGCCACCGATGCCAGCGGCGTCCGCAGTTCGTGGCTGACGTTGGCGATGAATCGATCCTTGTCGGCGAGCAGCCCCTCGAGATGCCGTTCCGTGGCGCGCAGGTCGGTGACGTCGAGGAGTGCCACCACCATCCGTGACAGGTCGGGGACGCCGTCGACCGTGGGGACCGCCCAGGTGAGCCGGCATTGGAACGGCTCGTCGTCGTAGTTCATGCCGATGAACTCGGCCTCGTAGGTTCCCTGCCGGTTCCAGATCGCAACGAACTGGTTCTGGAAGGACTCGATCACCGAGTCGGTCAGTTCCTGTTCACGGAACCCGCGCAGCACCTCGTCGGGGCCGCGGGCCCGCAGCAGTCGCACGATCTCACGGTTGACACGGGTCGGCTTGATCCTCTCCACGATCTCCCGCACCTCTTCGGGACGCGCCTCCATGTAGGAGCGAAGGTCGACCACGCCCCGGGAGCGCAGCGTTTCGAGCCATACCCCGACCGCCGAGAAGTCCTCTTCCCGGAGCGCTACCGGCGCCCACGTGAACAGGCTGCGGTGACGCTGTTCCGCTTCGTGAAGGAGCCGCTCCGTGTCCGAGACTTCCTCTCTGGGGGCCACTTTCACGACGAGGATCCGCTCGCCCTCGTCGTCGACCGCATTCCCCCCCAGCGTCAGCGGGGTCCCGTCCGGTGCCTTCGCCCAGAAGGTCTCGGATGTTCCCCCGAATGTGAGGAGTTCGTTGAGGGTCTCGGCGACCGGTTCGGCGGATTCGGTGGCGAGGAGGTCGGTGAGGTAACGGCCGGCCGCCGGCTCGGCCTCGCAGCCGAGGAGACGGAGTGCAGCCGGGTTGGCGTCGATGACCCTGCTGCGGGCGTCGACGACGAGCAGGCCGAAACCGGCCCCCGCGAACGCGCGCTCGTGCAGGCCGGCCCTCGCCGCGCTCATGACGGTGTTGTTACCGTTCACAGTGTGCCCGATTCCATTGCCGATGAGTCACCATCGGCACGCGCGAGGGCCGACTGGAGCGCCAGGTTTCGCCAAGGATGACGGGCGATTGCTGCCAGTGAGGCTCAGGCGAGCGCCTCGGAAAGGGCCTCCTCGAAGGCGGCGAGCGTGGTGGCGACGTCCTCGTCGGAATGCGCCGCGCTCACGAACCAGGGTTCGAGGCCGTCGTCGACCGGCATCACCCCGCGGTGGATCATGCCTTGCACGACCGTCTCGTAGAGGTCGGCGTCGTGCTTCGGCGTGTCCCGGAAGTCGCGGGGAGGCTCGTCGGCGAAGAACAGGCCGAACATGGACGGATGCCCGAGCAGATGGGCGGGCACCCCGGCCGCGCCACAGATCTTCGCGATGCCCTCCATCAGCGCCTTCCCGGTGCGTTGGATCCGGGCGTAGGGCTCGCCGGTGGCGAGCAGGTCGAGGGTGGCGGCCGCGGCGGCCACCGCCACGCCGTTCCCTGAGTAGGTGCCGGCCTGGGAGATGCCACCCTGGGCCCACGCATCCATGATCTCGTGGCGGCCTCCGATCGCCGCCACCGGGAAGCCGTTTCCCAGCGATTTGGCGAACGTCCCGAGGTCGGGGGTGACCCCGAACACCTCCTGCGCCCCGCCGCGGGCGATGCGGAACCCGGTCTTGACCTCGTCGAAGATCAGCAGCGCGCCGTGCTCGTCGCAGATCCGGCGCAGCCCTTCCAGGTAGCCGGGTTGGGGCATGATCCCGAAGCAGTTGCCCATCATCGGCTCGGCGAGGATGGCGGCGATCCGTCCCGGGTTGGCGCGGAACACCCGTTCCATCGCCTCGAGGTCGTTGTAGGGGACGGTCCGGATGGTGTCCCGGATGGCGGCGGGGATGCCCGAGGATGCCTGCAACGGCACCGGGGAGCGCCGCGAGCCGAGGTGGCGGGGCGAGGCGCTGGCGGTGGAGAACAGCACGTAGTCGTGGACCCCGTGGTAGCAGCCCTCGAACTTCACGATGAGCTCGCGGCCGGTGAAGCCGCGGGCGAGGCGGACCGCGTGCATGGTCGCCTCGGTGCCGGTGTTGGTGAAGCGGAGCTGGTCGATGTAGCCGACCGCGGCCTGCACCTTCTCGGCGGCCACCACCTCGCGGGCGTTGGTCATGGCGAAGGTGGTCCCGGCCGCGGCCGCTTCGGCCACCGCCGCGACCACCTCGGGCTGGGCGTGGCCGAGGATCACCGGCCCGAATCCGAGCTGGTAGTCGAGGTAGCGCGTCCCGTCCATGTCGTAGACGTAGGCGCCTTCGCCGTGGTCGATCACCAGGGTGTCGTCGTCACCCCAATACCGGAAGCCGCTGGAAACTCCCGAAACGAGCACCTGACGGGCCCTCCGGAACCATGCGCTGGTCGTGTCTCCCTGCAATCCCATGACTCTCACTCCTCGTAGGGATACCACCAGG
>CAZQUB010000185.1:0-3441 GCA_964596225.1 uncultured Acidimicrobiaceae bacterium | reverse complement strand
CCGAGACCAACGATCGCGACCTTGACCTTCTTCATTGCTGTCCTCCCATGAGCATCCGAGGGGCATCGACGTCGTGCTCGGCTCGCGCATGGGCGATGAGCTCGTCGAGCCAGCCGATGTCAGCCTCGGCTGCCCCCACGTTGTGTTTCAGTAGCGCCATCGTGTAGTGATCGACCGGTCCCTCGGCGGGAACGTCGCGTAACGCCCTGCGGGCGTCGGTGAGCCGGGCGACCAACTGGCTGCGCCGCCGCTTGAGCGTGCGAAGCCGGGCCGGCGGTTCGAGATACTCGAAGAAGGCGAGGCGCATGTTGAACCTGCGGTCCTCCTCCGTCTCGGTCGTGTCGGTGTCGAGGATGCGGGCGAACTCGCTGGCCCCCTTGTCGGTGAGCCGGTACGCCTTGCGTCTCCCCGTCTGGCGGAGCGCCTCGATGAGTCCGCGCTTCTCCAGCCGCCGCAGAGCGGGGTAGAGCGAGCCGAACGACACCCGGAGGAACCCGAGCTCGGCGAGTTGCCGCTTCAGCTCGTATCCGTGGTGAGGGTGCCTCCGGAGGAGGCCGAGGACTGCCAGATCCAGCATGACACGAAAGTATATCGATCCGATACAAATGTAGCGAATCGATATAGTGCGTTTTCGCGCTCCGGGGTCGTCCCCGCGCCGTCACTTGGCGTCGAGGCCGGCTCCGCCCTTGAATGGCGCCATCGATCGAAGGAGACCGGGTGGAGACCTTGCTGGACGTGCATTCCGTGGTGCGATGGTTGGTGCTGGTGGCGGTGGTCGCCGCCATCGTGATCGCCTTGCTGCGCCGTTCCCGCGGCATGACGGCGGGCGCCGGGTTCCCTCGGGTGGCGGTGATGGTCATCGACATCCAGGTGTTGCTCGGGATCGCGCTGTGGCTCTTCGACGAAGGGTGGAACGAGTCCTTCTTCTTCAAGGTGATCCACCCGCTCTTCATGCTGCTGGCGGCCGGAGTCGCCCACATGGCGGTCGTGACGGGACGGCGCCGTCCCGAGCGTGCCGATCTGGCGACCGTGATCGGCTTCGGCGCCGCCCTGGTCCTGATGGTGGCCGCCATCCCGTGGGACCGGATCTGACGCACCGGCTCGGATCAGAGGTGTGCCGTCGCGTTCTCGACGAACAGGTTGCGTGACAGCGGATCGCATCCGGAGAGGGTGCCCTCGACGACCACCACGTCGCCGGGGGTGAGGGGGCGCTGCCCGGCGTCGTCGGGGAAACCGGCCACGAGGTCGATCTCGGTGTTGCCGTAGAGGTCGTTGTCGACCTGCGCCACGGTGACGGTTGCCCGCACCCCCGGCCCTTGCCCCAGATCGGGGTCGTGGCGGAAGGGACGAGCCTCCTTGACCTGTCCGCGCCACCGGATCGCAAGGCCGCGATAGCGCTGGTTGAACTTCGTGAGGGTCTCGAAGCTGAGATCGTCGCCGGCGAACAGGTCGGTGGCGAGCGGGCCCGGATCGTCGCTCACGCCGGGGGGCGGCGCCGGGGCCGGCCGTTGCTGCAGGGTCCGTTTCCAGCCTTGCACTTCCGGATCGGCGGGGAGCAGTCTCTCGATTGCGGTGAGCCGCTCGGCGGCGGCCTCGTCCTCGCCGGCGGCGGCGAGGGTGTCCATCTCCCGGAGCCGGGTGTCGACGTCGTCGGGATCGGCGGCGACCGTCTCTCCGAGCCGTTCCGCCACCGACCGCAGCTCACCGCGGAGGCGGGCGTCGATCAACTCGTCGCGGTCGTGTGGCCCGGAGTCGGTGTCGGTGAGGGTCCGGGCGGCGGCGAGCAGGCGGCGGGTGATGGAGACGAGGGCGTCGGGGCTGCGAATGAGGCCGGTGCGTTCCAGGGAGATCTGGCTGTCGTCGACCTGGACCTGCGGGTAGGTGGCGAGGAGGCGGAGCAGCGAGTCGCGAACCGCCGGGGTGAGGAGGGCGGCGGCTCGGGCCGGGTCGGAGGTCTTGATGAGGAAGGCTTCGTCGAAGACGGGATCACCCACCTCGACGTCTTGGGCGCCGAACAGCTTGGTGAGCCTGCCGAAGGCGTGCTCCCTCCGCAGTGAGAGACCGATCCCGAGCGGCGGGTAGGAGACCCGGAAGCGAGTCACGACGTGCTGGCTGTTGCCGCCGCCCCGGTTGACGGCGTCGATGCGGACCGGGTGGGTGACCATCGTCCCCGTGATGGACCTGCCGGAGAAGCCCTTCCCGGGTGAGTACACGAGGCCGAGATGGTCGGCCGCCCCCTGCCAGCCGGCGGCCGTCGCCCGGTTGTAGGCGATGCCGATCCACCCTGCGACGAGGACGACCACGAGACCCAACACCACGAAAACCACGAGCATGGGGCGAGTCTATGACGGTGAGGCGGAGTTCAGCGGGAGCCGCCGAGCTTGTGGTGGTCCCAGCTGGCGACGCGGACCGGATCGATCACCACCGCGGTGTTCTTGGTGGCGGCGCGGCCGAAGGCGGCGGCGAGGGTGACGTCGTCCAGCTCGACCGGCTCAGGTCCCACCATGGGGTACTTGGCGGCCAGGCTCCGGTAGACCCCGAGCACCATGGCGGGATCGTCGACGAGGCGGGCGATGCCCTTGATCATGACGCCCCGCAGCTCGGCGTAGGCGAGGCCGTCCTCGACCAGAACGGTGCAACGGGGATCGCGACGCAGGTTCACGATCTTCTGCGACTTGGTGTAGGAGCGGAAGACGACCTTGCCGTTCTCGACGACGTACCACATGGGCGCCAGGTGGGGGAAGCCGTCGGGACCGATCGTCGCCACCTCCAAGGTCGTGCCGGCGGCGAGGAACCGCGCCGCTTCCTCGGGTGTCATCGTGATGTCGGGACGTGCCATGGCGCCACGGTAGCCACGGCCGGCGGCGGGGAATGGCCGGCGAGTCGGTAGGGTTCTTCGGTGCGGATGCCCCGCGGCACGGGCGACCCCTCCGGGGCGGCCGATGCGATCAGGCGGGATCCGGCGAAGCAACCGGGCATCCCCCAACCCGGAGGGTGGGGAGAAAGGACCATCGACCATGCCGGCACCTGTGACCGCCCCCGAGATCCAGGCCCGCAAGGGCGGCGACAAGATCCGCATGATCACCGCCTACGACGCCCCGACGGCCCGCATCGCCGATCGGGCCGGGGCCGACGTGATCCTGGTGGGTGACTCCGTCGCCAACGTCGTGTTGGGACGCGGCGACACCCTGGCGATGACCGTCGACGAGATGGTGTACCACACCCGCGCCGTCACCGGCACCGAACCCCATGCCCTCGTCGTCGGTGACATGCCGTGGCTCAGCTACCACACTTCCCCCGAGGACACGGTACGCAACGCGGGACGCCTGGTGCGAGAGGGAGGCGCCGGGGCCGTCAAGCTGGAGGGCGGCCGCAAGCGGGTCTCGATGATCGAGGCGCTGCGGGACGCCGAGATCCCGGTGATGGGTCACCTCGGGTTGA
>CAZQUB010000184.1:0-3475 GCA_964596225.1 uncultured Acidimicrobiaceae bacterium | reverse complement strand
ACGTCGGGTTCTACGTACATCGGCCGGGCGATCGGCACCTCGGCCCGCACGTTCGCCTCGACCTGATTGATCGCATCCGCCAGCTCGGCCACGGTGAGGGCCGGATCGAACGCCACCTTGACCCCCACCAGCAGCTCATCGGGTCCGAGGTACTGGGTGCGGAGGTGGATCACCCGCACCACGCGGGGGGAGGTTGCCACCGCACGGCGGATCGTCTCCTGGGTCTCGGGAAGCGCCGATTCGCCGATGAGGAGCCCCTTCATCTCGACCGCGAGCACGATGGCGATGACGCCGAGCAGGGTGCCGATGCAGAGGGTCCCGATGGCGTCCCACACCGGGGCATCGGCCAGCGCGGCGATGGTGACCGCCACGAAGGCGAAGCTGAGCCCGACGAGGGCGCCGCTGTCCTCCAGCAACACCACCGGCAGCTCCGGGACCCGGGCGGTGCGGATGAATCCCCACCAGGTGCGGGACCCCTTGAGCGGGCGCGACTCGCGCATCGCGGTGCGGAAGGAGAGGCCCTCGAAGACCATGGCGATCCCGAGGATGGCGAGGGCCCACCCCAGCGACTCCACCGCGTGGGGGTGGCGCAGCTTGTCGATCCCCTCCACCAGCGAGAAGAGCGACCCGAGGGAGAACAGCACCAATGCCACCACGAACGCCCAGAAGAAGCGCTCCCGCCCGAACCCGAACTGGTGCTCCTCGGTGGCGCGGCGCCGCGCCATGCGCCCGCCCAGCAGCAACAGCCCCTGGTTGCCGGTATCGGCCACCGAGTGGATGCTCTCGGCCAGCATCGAGGCCGAGCCGGTGAAGAGGAACCCGAGGAACTTGGCGATGGCGATACCGAGGTTGGCGAAGAACGCGGCGATGATCGACTTCACCCCGTGGTGCTCCGCTGCCACCGGCCGCTCCTTCCGTTCGCGTTCGGGGGAGGTTACGCCATCCCCGGCGTCGCCCCGGCCTGCTCAGGCGTCGTCGGAGCCCGCCAGGCGGACGGTGGGCCCGGTGCCGGCGAAGGGGCGGTGCGAGATGGTGAGCACCGACCTCCCCTCCAACTCCTGCAGCGTCCGGGGCAGCACCGCGGCGGCGGTCGCCGCGTCGAGGAATGCGCCCGGTTCGTCCAGCACCACCACCCCGTGGCCGGAGAGCAGCGCCCGGGCCAGGCCGATCCGCTGCGCCTCCCCGCCGCTGACGGCGGCACCGCCCTTCCCGACCCGGGTGTCGAGCCCGTCCCGGCTGGCCGCCACCCAGTCGCCGAGCCCCACCACGTCGAGCACCTCGAGCAGCCGGTCGTCCCCGGCGTCGGGGGAGGCGATGAGCAGGTTCTGGCGGATGGTGGAGTCCGCCAGCCACGGGGTCTGCTCGATCCAGGTCACCCGGGTTCGGACGTCGTCGCCCGCGACGGAGGCGGTGTCGACCTCGGCGATGCGGTAGACGCCGTGGGTGGGGTCGAGGAAGGCGACGAGGACCGCGGCGACGGTCGACTTGCCGGCCCCGCTCGGTCCGGTGAGGGTGAGGCGGCCTCCCGGCGTGAGGTCGAAGGTCACGCCGGCGAAGGCATCCGCCTCCTGGCCCGGCCAGCGGGCGGCCGCGTCGTCGAAGGCCACCGGCACCACACCCGACGGGAGCGGTACGGAGGTGCGAGGAGGCGGGGCGGCGACATCGAGGATGGCGGCGGTGCGGGACGCCGCGGTGGTGACGTGGGGGGCGCCCGAGGCGGCGTCGACCAGCTGTGACGCCAGCTCGATGACGTTGAGCGGCCAGATGATGAGGAGGCCCAGCGCCGGTCCGATCACGGCGGGCGAGTGAGGCGCCGCCACCGCGGCCGCCAGCGCTGCGGTCGCCACCGGCGCCATGGCGCTGGCGCCGGCCCATCCCGCCCTGAGCCGTCCCCGGCGGCGTTCGAGGCGGTCGACCTCGGCGGCGGCGACCGCGATCCGGTCCTGCTCCTGCGCCACCAGGCGATGCCCCACCAGGGCGTCCACGTTCTCGCAGAACCTGAGCACGGAGGAACCCACCGCACCGCGGGCGACGGCCAGCGCCCGAGCCGCGTTCACCTCGGAACGGGCCGCCAGCAGCGGCGCCACGACGCCCATGATCACCACGCCACCGGCCAGGACCGCCCCCGCCGCCGGGTCGATGAAGAGGGCGATGAGCGCAGCACCCAATCCGGTGAGGAGGATCGACGCCGCCGGGACCAGCAGCCGGGCGAACAGATCGACGAGCTGGTCGACGTCCTCGACGACACGGCGCGCCACGTCGCCCCTGCCCCATCCGGCGACGCCGCCGGGGGCGATCTGGCCGATCCGAGCGACCACCGAGGCCCGCAGCCGGGTGACGATCCGCAGCGCCACATCGTGGGTGGCGATCCGCTCCGCGTAGCGGAAGAACCCCTTGCCGATGCCGAAGGTCCGCACTGCGGTCACCGCCACGGTGAGGGCGGCGAGGTCGGGTCGCTGGCTCGCTCGCAACACCAGCCAGGCGGCGACCCCGGCGAGACCGACCGAGCTGACCTCGGCCAGCGTGCCCAGCCCGACGGCGGCGGCGAGACGCCGTCCCATCCCGCGGGCGCCTGTCATCACCCGGCGGATCGCCGCGCCCGGCGGGACCTCGCGGCCGACGACGGGTCGGTGGGCCGCGGTGCCGACGGGGCGCGCCACGGTGCCGCCGGGGAGTTCCACCGGCTCGGTGACCTGGTCGTCGCGGTCGCCGCTGAGGTCGACCACCGTCGCCGCCCTCGCCGCCAGCGCAGGGTCGTGGGTGGCGACCAGCACCGCAGCCCCGTCGACGGCGGCCAGCTCGGCGAGAAGATCCCGCACCACGCCGGCCGCCGCCTCGTCGAGGTGGGCGGTGGGCTCGTCGGCGACCACGATCGAGGCTCGCCCCGCCCGCACCGCCACCACGGCCCGGGCCACCTCCACCCGCCGCAGCTGACCCCCGGAGAGGTCATGGGCGGCCGCCGCGGCGTAGGGGGCGAGTCCGAGCCGCTCCAGGGTGGCGGTGACGAGTGCGTCGTCGGCGTCCGGCAACTCCTCGCGCACCGTGGCGGCGACCGGCACTGGTCGCTGCCGGATCACCGCGATCCGGTCGGCCCACCCGTCGGGATCGAGGTCGGGGAGGGGGGCGCCGCCGACGTACACGGTGCCGGCGGTGGGAGCCACCCGCCCTCGGACCACGTCGAGCAGCGTCGTCTTGCCCGACCCACTGCGACCTACCACCGCTGCCATCTCCCCCGGCGCCAGATCCAGGTCGACCCGGTCGGTCATCGTGCCCCGCTCGTCCCGCACCACCTGCACCCCCCGCAGGGTCACGTGTCCCGGCGGCGGGGCGAGGGTCCCGGCCGGCAGGGTGGGGCGCTCCAGCAGTTCGGTGACCTCGGCCGAGGCGTCGCTTCCCACCTGGGAGGCATGGAAGGCGGCCCCGACCCGGCGCAGCGGCAGGTAGCACTCGGGGGCGAGCAGCAGCACGACGAGAC
>CAZQUB010000183.1:1727-3495 GCA_964596225.1 uncultured Acidimicrobiaceae bacterium | reverse complement strand
GTGTCGCCTTCGGCGAAGCGGGTCAGGCTCGGGATGTTCTCCACCTTGGCGTCGACGACGGCGAACCCGAAGTCGATCTCGTAGTAGAGGGAGTCGCCGTAGTAGAGGCGGCGGGCGACGGTGCCGGTGAGGTGGTTCATGGCCGGGTCGGCGTCCTGCTCGCTGGAGTGGAGGTGGAGCTTCTCGGGACGGAGGGTGAGGGTGATGGCGGTTCCGGGCGGGTCGTGGGTGACGGCCTTCACCAGGGTGCCGTCGGGGAGTTGGACGACGCCGCCTTCGGCGACGACGCCGTCGATGAAGTTGGTCTCGCCGATGAAGTCGGCGACGAAGCGGTTGGCGGGCCGTTCGTAGATCTCCTCGGACATGCCGACCTGGAGGAGCCGGCCGTCGTGCATCACCCCGATCCGGTCGGACATGGTGAGGGCTTCCTCCTGGTCGTGGGTGACGTAGACGAAGGTGATGCCGACCCGCTGCTGGAGGTCCTTCAGTTCGAGCTGCATCGCCTGGCGCAGCTTGAGGTCGAGGGCGCCGAGCGGCTCGTCGAGGAGGAGCACCTTGGGGCGGTTGACGAGGGCGCGGGCGAGGGCCACCCGTTGCTGCTGGCCGCCGGAGAGCTGCTTCGGTTTGCGGTCCCCCATGCCGGTGAGGCGGACCAGGTCGATCGCTTCGGCGACCCGTGCGGCCCGCTCGGACGAGGAGACGCCGGTCATCTCGAGGCCGAAGCCGATGTTGCCGGCGACGGTCATGTGGGGGAAGAGGGCGTAGGACTGGAAGACGGTGTTGACGGGGCGCCGGTTGGGGGGCCGCAGCCCCATCTCCTCGCCGTAGATCTGGACGCTGCCTTCGGTGGGGAACTCGAGGCCGGCGATCATCCGCAGGGTGGTGGTCTTGCCGCAGCCGGAGGGGCCGAGGAGGGAGAAGAACTCGCCGTCGGCGATCTCGAGGTTCATGGTGTCGACTGCGACGACGTCGCCGAATCGCTTGGTGACGCCGTGGATGCCCACGGCCGAGGTCGTCACCGCACGTTCCCGAGGTCGATGACCAGCGTCTGCAGGTCGGTGAACTCCTCGATGCCGCCGCGGCCCCAGCCGGTGTCGGTGCCGGCGGCGCCGCCGAAGGGCTGGGAGGTCTCCCAGAAGTCGGTGGAGTCGTTGACGACCACGGTGCCGCTGCGGATGTGGTCGGCGTACCAGAACGCCTTCTTCAGGCTGGAGGTGAACACCGCGGCTTGGAGGCCGAGGTTGGTGCGGTTGGCCAGGGCGGCGGCGGCTTCGTCGTCGGCGGCGACGAGGATCGGAACCACCGGCCCGAACGATTCCTCTTGGGCGAGCACGCTCGCTTCGGGCACCGCGTCGACCAGGGTGAAGTCGTAGTAGAGGTCGGTGGGGTAGGTGGGGGCACGGCCGCCGCCGACGAGCACTGAGGCGCCGCGGTCGATGGCGTCGGCGAGGTGGCGGTCCACCTTGGCGGCGGTCGGCTCGTTGTTGAGGGGACCCATGTTGGTCGCCTCGTCGAAGGGATTGCCGAGCCGCACCGCCCCGGCCGCCTTGATGGCGTGCTCGACGAACTCGTCGTGGACGGATTCGACGACGATGACCCGCTCGGTGGCGCAGCACACCTGTCCGGCGTTGTAGTAGCCGCCGTAGACGGCGGCCTCGGCGGCGGCGGCGACGTTGGCGTCGTCGGTGACGATGGTGGGACCGTTGCCGGACATCTCCATGATGGAGCGCTTGATGCCCATCTGGGAGATGATGCGGGCGCCGGTGGC
>CAZQUB010000183.1:0-1627 GCA_964596225.1 uncultured Acidimicrobiaceae bacterium | reverse complement strand
GCCGAATCCGTGTTACTACTCGGTAAAACCCCAGAGGTAGAACATACCTAGGAGGACCAGCCCGATGACGAGTGACACCGAGGTGAGGGCGACGCGGGCGGTGCGGGAGAGGGGGGTGGCGCCGACCGCCATGAAGCCGGGGAACAGCAGGACGGCGTGGCGGGAGAACGACAGGAGGGGCCGTCCGGTCTGGTCGTGGCGGCTGAGCACGAGGAGGATGAGGGCGGCGGCGTAGGCGCCGTATTCGAGGGGGAGGCGGCGGAAGGCGAGCACGGTGAGGGCGATCGCCACCACCACCATGAGGAGGGCGAAGGTGCGGGCGGCGGGGAGCCCTTCGGTGACGAGACGCTTGGCGGCCACGACCAGGTCGTGGCCGGGGACGGTGAGCACCGACTTCCAGCGGTCCCGGTAGGCGGCGGCGACGGAGGGGAGGTCGGCGGCCTGCAGGTAGATGCTGTGGGCGGCGAGGGCGAGGGGGGCGCCGAGGATGGCGGCGACGGCGGAGGGGCGGCGCCACGCGTTTTTGCCGTGGGCGCGCCACGCCATGATCGCCATCGGCACCGCCAGGACGACGGCGAGGAGGCGGACCGACCCGGCGGCGAACCCGGCGAGGGCGGCGCCCCACCAGCGGCGCCGCCGGGCGAGTGAGAAGGCGAGCACGGTGAACAGGAGCATGAGCGGTTCGGCGTAGGCGGCGATGAGGACGTAGCCGGTGGGGAAGGCGATCTGGGCGATGACGCCGCGTTCGGCGGCGGTGGTGCCGAGTTCCTCTTCGGTGAGGCGGTAGAGGAGGGTGAGGGCGAGGGCGGTGGCGACGGTGGCGATGAGGAGGGCGGCGACGAGCGGGTCGATGAGCGGGAGGGCGGCGACGGCGCGGATGGCGAGCGGGTAGCCGGCGGGGAAGACGACGTCGTTGGGGTCGGTGTAGCCGTGGTCGGCGATGGCGAGGTAGTGGTTGGTGTCGTGGCGTTGCCACACCCCGAGGGTCCAGGCGGAGACGCCTTGGGTGATGGGTTCGGATCCGAGGTAGAGGTGGGTGGCGGTTTCGCCTTCGGTGGGGATGTCGCCGCCGGCCCACATGGCCCCGGCGAGGAGGACGGCGACGAGGCGGGCGGCGAGGGTGAGGCCCACTCCCCAGATGAGGGCCCGCCGCCAGGGCCGATCGGGTGCCGTCGCCATGGGCGGAGGGTAGCGACGGGGGTGGGGCGGCTCCGGGATTGGGCCGGGCTCAGGTGTCCTTCGCGGCCCGTTTCTTGGCGCGTTTCTGTTCCCGGAGGGTGAAGACGTCGTCGAAGGCGGCGACGTCGGCGATCGACGGCCAGTCGGCGGCTGCGTCTTCCCAGCCGGGCGGGGCGGCGCCGAGGCGCTTGCCCAGGACGCCGACGAAGATGCGGGCTTTGGCGGTGCCGTAGCCGGGGAGGGCTTGGAGGCGGCGGAGCAGCTCGGCGCCGTCGGCGGCGGTGGTCCAGATGGCGGAGGCGTCGCCGTCGTAGTCGTCGACGATGGCCCGGCACAGCGCCTGGGTGCGTTTCGCCATCGAGCCGGGGAAGCGGTGGATGGCGGGCGGGCCTTTGAAGATGGCGGTGAGCCGTTCTTCGTCCATGTCGGCCAGGTCGGCGGCGTCGAG
>CAZQUB010000182.1:2210-3536 GCA_964596225.1 uncultured Acidimicrobiaceae bacterium | reverse complement strand
TCACGTTGGAACGCCGCGGCGACCTCTGACCCGGGCGGGGACGGTCAGCTCCGGGTGAACACCCGGACCCCGTCGGTGTCGACGAACATGAGCCACGGCGAGCTGGTGCCGGGGCGCACCCCGAGATGGGACGGGCTCCCCGGGTCCGAGGGGGAGAACGGATCCTGGGTCGGCTCGATCTCGCTCACCGCCCCCTGCGGGGAAATGGTGAGGAACCCCGCCAGCTGGCCTCCGCCGTTGCCGTCGGTGCTGCCGTAGAGGAACAGGAACAGCGAACCGTCGGCGCCGCTGTCCACCTCGACGCCGGCGTAGGCCGTGACCGAGGGATCGTCGGCCCACACCAGATGCAGCGTGACGGGCGCCGCCGCGGTGTCGGGCAGCTCGACGGTGATGACGTCGCCACGGGCTTCCACCCGGTAGCGGGTGCCGGCCCGGGTGTGGAACCAGTCGACCACGGTGGCCTCACCACTGTGGGCGTCGACCTCGACGAGGTCGCCGAGGTCGTCGAAGCCGTCGAGCATCACTCCGTCGTCGGCTTCGGAGACGAACATCGTCGGCACCGTCACCAGGTGAGCTTGTTCCCCGTCGAGGACGAGCAGGGTGCTCGACTCCGATCCGAGCCGCGACGCCACCAAAGTGCCGTCGTCGAGCACGTGCGGGAGCTGGAACTGGAAGTAGCGGCCGTCGACGAGCTGGTCGGGCTGGAGCGGCACCGCCGCGAGGAACTCGCCGCCCTCCGAGAAGTGGGCGAGGCGCAGCTTGGCGGCGTCGAGGATCCACCAGGTGCCGTCGGGCGCCTGCGCCCCGTAGTCGGGACCGAGGTCGAGGCTCCCGTTGTCGCCGCCGGGGGCGGTGCCGACCTGATCGTCGGCCGTGCCGTAGGGAAGCAGGAACGCCTCGGTCCATCCGGCCCCCATCTCGGACACTCCGGGGAGGGGGATCGTGACGTCACCGGCCGGCGCCTCGGCGGTCGTGGTGGTCTCGGGAACGGTCGTGGTGGTTTCCTCCGGGACGGTGGTGGTGGCCGGGACCGTCGTGGTGGTGGCCGGGACCGTCGTGGTTGCTTCCGTCGTGGTGGCCACCACGGAGGAGCCACCACAGCCTGCGGCCACAGCCCCGGTGACAGCAACCAAGGCTGCACCGAGCACGAGGCGGATACGGGGGGTGATCATGCGGGTCCTTCAGGTTCGAGGACGGCGTGCCGCCATGGCGCCGGCTTCGCCTTCCGTGGTTGTTCGCTGCGGTCGTGCGGGAAGGGAGGACGGGACACTAGCCGGTCGGCCGGCGTGTCGGAGGCTCGGTTCCTGGATGATTCCTGTCTTCACA
>CAZQUB010000182.1:0-2110 GCA_964596225.1 uncultured Acidimicrobiaceae bacterium | reverse complement strand
GCGTCGTCGCTACGATGTGTCACGATCTGCCAACAGAGGGGGGAGCGCAATGCTCTATTCGCGTACGCGCCGTGTCGCGGTGTTCGCTGTTTCGTTCGTGGTCGTCCTGGTGCTCTTCGCCGGGATCGCGTTGGCGGTGCTGCCGCCGGGCGGCACCTTCATCGACGACGACGGCAACGTCCACGAGGCCAACATCGAGGCCATCGCCAACGCCGGGATCACTCTGGGGTGCAATCCACCGACCAACGACCGCTACTGCCCCGACTCGGCGGTGACACGGGGACAGATGGCGGCGTTCCTGGTCCGGGCCCTCCACCTGACCGCCACCGGCGACAAGGACTTCATCGACGACAACGACTCCGTGTTCGAAACCGACATCGAGAAACTGGCCGAAGCCGGCATCACGCTGGGCTGCAACCCGCCGGACAACACCAGGTTCTGCCCCGACTCGGCGGTGACACGGGGACAGATGGCGGCGTTCCTGGTCCGGGCCCTCCACCTGACCGCCACCGGCGACAAGGACTTCATCGACGACAACGACTCCGTGTTCGAAACCGACATCGAGATGCTGGCCGAAGCCGGGATCACATACGGCTGCAACCCGCCGGACTACACCAGGTTCTGCCCCGACGACGACGTGACCCGGGACCAGATGGCGTCGTTCCTCACTCGGGCGCTGGGCCTGACGCCGATCCCACCGCCGGAGCGGCATCCGGGCGATGCCGTCAACTGCACCGACTTCGCCACCTGGACGGAGGCGCAGGCCTGGTTCGACCTCTACTACCCGACCGAGGGCGACGTCGCCAACCTCGACCAGGACGGCGACCTCATCGCCTGCGAGAGCCTCCCGGGCGCGCCGGGATAGGGGGTGCTTCCCTCGTCCGGGATGCTCGGTGGCGAGGACCCGCGCGTCCTCAGGAAGGTGGCTGCCTCAAGTCGATATCGACGATCGTCTCCTCGATCGCGGCCGGGGAGGTCTTGATCGTGAAGGGCGGCGCCGGCAGCTCACTGCGGGACACCGCCACGACGTAGGTCCTCGACTTGTAGAGCATGAAGCATCCTTGATCCGGACCGGTGCTCACCGTCGGTGTCACGATGACGGCATGCAGCACCGTATCGGTGACGACGACGTCGTCGAGGCGCGTGATCTCGCACGCCTCCCCCCCGCCGTAGCCGATTTCGAACGTCACCACGATCTCGGTGGAGAAGTCGACCTCCGGAACAGGGTCGTCCACATCGAGATCGGCCCACAGTTTCTCGAGTTGCGCCGCCGACGTGGCGACCCGCGGCTCCCGTCCGACGGAACGGTCGTACTCGCCGAGGTAGCGCCAGCCGTCCCCGCCCGCGGGCTGGGGCCCAGGAGCGACGTAGTCGCTGACCTCGAGCCCGTCCACGCACACCGGGTAGCCGGCCACCGCCGCGTCCGCCGCAATCACGTGGTCGGGGGTGAGGAAGCCGACCCACACCCCAACGTAACCGGCGAGTTCGTCCACGTCATAGGTCTCCATCCCGGCAGGCAGAATCGCGTCGATCTCCTCGAAAAGGGTGAGGAGTTGACGCTCGGTGTAGGGCAGTGCGACCGCTACGACGCCCTCGCCGGGAAACGCCTCCGCGAGCTGAGCCTGCCGTTCGTCGATGTCGGCGTCGACAAATCCGACGTCGATCCACTGGTGATGGCCCCTGTCCACCCACAGTTGTGAGAAGCCCGGGAGGGTAGTGGCGAACTGGCGCACCGCCTCGACGAGGTCGTGGTGATCGTCGTGGTAGACAGGCTCGTCCCGGTAGCTGGTCTCCGGGGCGGAGGGCCATTCCAGGCTGCTGCACAAGGGTGTGGCGACGTCGAGATCGTCGAACCAGACGCTGCTGTCTCCCAAGGAAGTCGGGATGGTCGTCGACGACGTGTCCCGGACCGTCGAGGAGGCAACGGTGGAGGTCGGCACCTCACCGGTGACCGGCTCCTCTCCCATGCCCGCCAGCCACACGGCGCCTCCGACAACTCCGGCGGTGAGCAGCGCGGCGGCCGCCGCGACCGCCCAGCCGCGATGCCGGGGCTGCGGCGGAGGCGGCACGGTCACGTCCGAGAGGCCCGATCGGAGGCGGGCCGCGGCCC
>CAZQUB010000181.1:0-3569 GCA_964596225.1 uncultured Acidimicrobiaceae bacterium | reverse complement strand
TGACACGGCGAGACGCGAGAAACGACCTGGTCGCTGCCCAAGCACAGCAGGCTTCCGTTGT
Source organism: uncultured Acidimicrobiaceae bacterium (assembly GCA_964596225.1). Lineage (GTDB taxonomy): Bacteria > Actinomycetota > Acidimicrobiia > Spongiisociales > UBA5794 > CAYQEC01. The sequence continues at coordinate 3,508 of CAZQUB010000181.1, read as the reverse complement.
GAACCTCCAAGACGAAGGAGTCACCGAAATCGACGGCGTGCCCATCGGGGAGATGCTCCACGCCTTCGATGCCGTAGCCACACGTTCCCGAATCGACCTGCGCTTCGGGTCGACGCTCGGTGCGGCAGAGGCGATCTTGGGGCTCGCCGCGACCGGCCCAGGCGCCGTGTTCGCCATCGTGATGGGCGCATACTTGACCGGCAGGGAGTTCGAGCGACGCACCTGGTTCTACCAGCTCATTGCGACGGATCGGCGGTCGGTGCTCCTCAGAAAGGTGGCAGCGGCGCTCGTCTTCTCAGCCGCCGTGACCACGATCGCCATGGTGATGGCCTCTGCCGGCGCGTCGCTCGGGGGACTTCTCATTGGCTCACCTTCGGTGGGTTCGCTCCCTGCGCGCTTCGGAGCCGAGATCGCCGCCGTCTCGATCGTGCTCAGCCTTTGGGTTCTGGTCGGCATGTTGGGAGGACTCGTCACCACTCGCTTCGCAGCCGGTGTCGGCGCCGGAATCGTGGTGATGCTGGTGGATGCCGCGATCAGCCTCAACCTGGCAGGCTGGGGTCCGTACCTGATCACCCCGCGCATCACGGGACTGGCCCGCTTGTGGGCTCCGACGTCGCCCGTGTACCTCGTCACGGGAAGGACGTTCAGCCTCGTATGGTGGAGCGCCTTCACCGGCGTGCCCGGATACCCGCCAGCCGAGGGTGCCTGGGTCGTCGTACTGTATGGCATCGGATTCTGGCTCGTGGTGTCCACCCTCATCCGCTACCTGCCGTGGCGCGCCAGTCCGTGACCTTGCCCCGCCCATACCCAAGTCGGACCGCCTCCTAAGCTTTCCGGATGGTTCGCGCCACCCCGCACCGCCCTGGCCGTGGCATCGTCGCGGCACTGGCGTCCGCCGTCGTCCCGGGCTCCGGGCAGCTCCTCGCCGGGGAGCGCCGCAAAGGCTGGGCCCTCGTCGGCGTCACCGCGGTCGTCGCCGCGGTGGTCGGGTGGATGCTGCTGGCCGAACGCCACACCCTGCTGCGCTGGTCGGTCCAGCCGCGGGCCCTTCAATGGCTGCTGGTCGGTGACCTCGCCCTGCTGCTGTTCCGGGTCTACGCCTCGGTCGACGCCTACTTCTCGGCGGCGCCGATCGAGCGGGGACCCCGCGGCTCGCTCGGCGTCACCACCGCGGTGCTGCTGGGACTGACGACGGCAGCCGCCCTGGCGGTCCCCCACATCGTCGCCGGCTACTACGACGTCGTGCAATACGACCTCATCACCACCGTGTTCGCCCCCTCCACCACCCTCCCACCCCCGACCACGACGACCACCACCACGACGAACGGGCAGGAACCGGCCGGCACCACGACGACCACCACCACGACCACCACCCTCCCCCCGCCGCGGTTGTGGGACGGCAAGGAGCGCCTCAACGTGCTCCTCCTCGGCGGCGACGCCGGGATCGGTCGCACCGGGGTGCGCACCGACACCATCATCGTCGCCTCCATCGACCCCGCCAGCGGCGACACCGCCCTCATCGCGGTGCCTCGCAACATGGCCCGGGTGCCGCTCCCCGACGGCCTCGACATCTGGTCCTGCGACTGCTTCCCGCAGATCATCAACGAGCTGTGGAAGTACGGCGAGGAACACCCCGACCGCTTCCCCGGTACCGGTCCTCCCGGCGCCGAGGCACTCAAGATGGCCATCGGGGAGATGCTCGACCTCGACATCCACTACTACGCCCTCGTCAACCTCGACGGCTTCATCTCGGTGATCGACGCCCTCGGCGGCGTCGACATCACCGTCACCGAGCGCATCTACGACGCCGAATACCCGTACGAGGACGGCACCCTCGGCGTGCTCGACATCGCCCCCGGCGAGTACCACATGGACGGCCACCTCGCCCTCGCCTACGCCCGCTCCCGCCACGCCACCGACGACTACGACCGGATGGGACGGCAACGCTGCGTCCTCCAGGCCGTCGCCGGCCAGGCGTCACCCGCCGACCTGATCCGCTCCTTCCCGACCCTGGCACAGGCCATCAAGGACAACGTCTCCACCGACATCCCGCTGGAGCGCCTCCCCGACCTGGTCGACCTGCTCGCCGCGATGGACACCGAGAACATGGTGGCGCTGCCGCTGGTGCCACCCCGCTTCACCGGGCCCCGCACCTCCGACGGCTACAACACCCCCGACCTGCCGGTGATCCGCGACGCGGTGCACATCGTGACGACGCTGCCGCCGGACGAGGCGATCGCCCAGCTCGGCCTCGAACCGCTCGCCGACGCATGCGCGGTGCCCGCCAAGCCTCCCTGGCAGCAGTGACCCCGAAGGCTCAGGTCAACCCGAGGAGGCGCAACACCAGGTCGGCCTCGATGCGGGGCACCACCGGGTAGCGGGTCACCGTCACCAGGCCCCGGTCCACCACCATCACCGGAACCCCGGCTGCGCTGGCGGCGTCGGCGCCGATCTCGGAGTCCTCGATGGCGAGGCAATCACGGGGACGGGCCCCGAGCGCCTCCACCGCGGCGGCGTACAGGTCCGGCGCCGGCTTGCCCCGCGCCACCTCGTCCCCGGCGACGGTGGCGGCGAAGAACCCCGTCAGTTCCAGCACCTCGAGCTTGCGGTCCAGGTTGCGGCGGCTCGACGACGTCGCCACCGCCATCGGCACCCCCACCATCGACAGCTCCTGGAGGGCGGCGACGGCGTCCGGGTAGGCGAACAGGTCCGTGTCGTAGCTACGGTGCCGCAGCTCGTCGACCGCGTCGACCACCTCCCGGAACGGCGGAAGGGCGGCCTTGCCGGAGAAGTAGGCGTAGGTGTCCTGGCTGTTGGTGCCGGTGCAGGCGGCGATGTCCTCGTCGACGATGGCGTAGCCGGACGACGCCAGCACTTGCCGCCACGCCGCCCACGACAGCGGCTCGGTGTCGGCGATGATGCCGTCGAAGTCGAAGAGGGCGGCGGTCACGAACGCAGCGTCCGCTCGACCCGACCCAGCATCGCCCGCAACCGCCGGGCGGCAAAGGCACGCCACGGGTTCGCCAGCCAGGAGACGACCTCGGCCCGCAAGGTCAGCTGGATGCGGGCGGCGGCGGCGCCCGGTTCGACCTCGGCGGAGACGACGACCTCGAAGCGGCGCTCGGTGGAGAGGCGTCGGTCCGGCAGGCCGCATTGGAATCGATGCCCCGCCTCCCAGTCGAGGATCTCGACCCGGCGGGCCCGGCGGTCGGGCACGAGACGTCCCGCCACGAACACCACCTGACCGACCGACGGCAGCTCGGTGCCCATGTAGCCGACGGCGCGGCGCCCGGTCCACTCCTCCACCCGGGACGGGTTCGCCACCAGCGCCCACACCGCCGAAGGGGCGACGCCCTCCAGCAGGCGGCCGTCGCGGACGACGACCCGGGTCACGGTCAGCCCCCCGCTTTCCGCCGCAACAGGTCGGAGACGAGGCGGGGATCCGCCTTGCCGCCGGTGGCCCGCATCACCTGACCGACCAGGAACCCGAGCGGCTTCATGTCGCCGT
>CAZQUB010000180.1:0-3571 GCA_964596225.1 uncultured Acidimicrobiaceae bacterium | reverse complement strand
GGCTGGAACGCACGTGCTCCCCGGCCTTGGCGAGCCGCTCCCGCAGCCCCACCTTCCCGTTCTCGTCTCGGTTCGCCACCTGTCGTCCTCCCCAACGGCCCGGCCCTGCGGCCGGCCAAGATAGTCCCCGCTACCAGCGCATCCCGTACATGTACCCGTTCTTGAAGTCACGTTGCCCCGAGTCGTACTCCCACGGGGCCTCGTCATACCGTCCCGCCTGGTCCGCCACCGACCCGGCGAACTTCCCGAGGGTGATCACGCCGGTCGGGCAGCGATCGATGCAGAGGGCGCACCGGGTGCAGGCGTCCTCGTCCACGAGGAAGAAGCCGCGATTCTCCGGCTTGTCCCCGGGATCGGCCACGTTGGTGGCGTCGGCGATGGCGTCGAGTGACAGGTAGTGGATGCACTTCCACGGGCAGATGTCGACGCATCCCTCGCACAGGATGCACTCCGATTGATCGATGTGGAGGAACTGCTTCGGGCGCACCGCCTGCTGCAGGTACGAGCCGTCCACCTCGGTCAGTTCGTAGTCGTCCCGGGTCGGGACCAGCTCCGTCCACACGTCCGACTTCGCCACCGGCTACCTCCCCACCTTGCGGAGCGGCCGTCCATAGGCGGACAACGGCTCGGGCGCCGCGGCGGGGGCGGCGAGCTCACGGGGGGTCCGGGTCTGCCACCGCACCATGGCGAAGGCGACGGCACCCATGACCCCGGCGGCGTAGCCCCCCGAGATGATGTCCTTGAGGGCGGCGAACGAGATCGACACCTCGTTTCCGAGGACGAGCCAGCTCGGGATCGTGAGGGCGATCTTCTGCGGCGTCCACTCCCATTGTGCCTGGGTCAAGGTCAACCACTGGTTGGGGACGATGCCGAAGAGGATGATCATCAGGGCGGTGAACAGCAGCGCCCCCAGGGCGGCCCGGGCCCAGGTCATCCGGCGCTCATAGAGGAACGCCACGGCGGTGCCGCCGAGGAGGAGCAGGACCCCGCCGACCGATACCAGCTGCCCCAGCAGCGACCACAGCCAGCCACGAGGGATCGAGGAGTAGATGTCCCTCCCCAGGTCATCGGTGAGCGGTAACGCGGTGAAGTGTGCCCACAGGGCCCCCAGGAGAGCGGCGCCGAGGCCCACCACCATGGCGGCGAGTCCCAATCTCAGGTATCGCGTATGGGTCTCGTTCTGCACCATCGTCCTTGCTCGCCACGCAGGTCGCGTCGGCGGCATTCTAAGCAACGAAGTCCGTGGCGGTGACGGGTTCTTGGCGTGGCGCCGAGGCGGTTCCGGGCCTTTTCGCGCCGCCCGACGGCTTGTGCTGCATCGCAATCCGGCGGCCGCGCCTCGGGAGAGAGGCATGGAGCGGGGGGGCAACGCGACCGCGAGGCCGCTCGGCGAAGGCGCCGCGACTCCTCCCGGGAATCGTGTGTCCGGCGGCGGCCCTTTGGCTAGGCTGCGCCCGCCGCCGAGGCGGGGCGGCAACGGCTCACAGGGAAGGATGGGAGGACCGTGATCCCCGAGACGGCAACCGACGCGGTGGGCACCGCGGCCGAATCAGGGACGGAGCTCACGGCGCCGCTCGTCATCCGGCTCCATCTGATGTGTTCGAGCGGGTTCCTCGTCGCCGGCAGCCTCCTCGCCGCCCTCGCCGCCCTCGAGTTGGTGGCGCCCGACGTGGTCGGCGGTAGCCCGCTCCTCGGCTACGGGCGCCTCGTGCCGGCAGCCCTCCACTTCATCGTGTACGGCTGGCTCACTCTCGGGTTGCTCGGGGCCCTCTACCTCGCGGTGTCCAGTGACGCCGGCATTCCCCTCCGGAACCCGGGCATCGCCCGCCTCGGCTTCGTGCTGCTCTCCCTGGGGTACCTGGCCGGTGGGATCGCCATCGGGCTCGGTTTCTCCGAAGGGCGCCGCTTCCTGGAGGCGCCACTGTGGGCCGACGCCGTCACGCTGGTCGGGCTGCTGATCGCCGCCGCCGTCGTCACCCGCACCGTCGCGACCCGCACCGGAGAGCTGGGCGTGGTGCAGTGGTACGCGGTCGCCGCCGTCTGGTGGCTGGTGCTGCTGCACGTGGTCGGCAACATCCCGGGCGTCGAAGGCGTCAACGGCGCGCTGCAGTCGTCCTTCTACCGCGCCGGGTTCTTCGGGCTGTGGCTCGCCTCCGCCGGCGTCGGCGCGGTGTACGCCCTCCTGCCCCGGCTCGGAGGCCGACCCCGTATCGCCCCCACCCGTCTCTCCCTCATCGGCTTCTGGACGCTCGGCACCGCGTGGGCACTCACCGGCTCCAGCGAGCTCACCTACGGTCCCATCCCCGCCTGGCTCCAGACGATCGGTGTCGTCTTCTCGATCACGCTGCTGCTGGCGGTGGCGACCATTCTCTCCGACGTGGTGATCGCGCTCCGGGGTCGCTGGGATGCCGCGCTCTCCCATCCTTCGACCCGGTTCCTGGTCGCCGGTCTCGTCCTCTTCGCGCTGGTCCCGCTGCTCGGGCTCCTCCAAGGGCTCCGGGCTTCCAGCGCCGTGATCGGCCTCACCGAGTGGGCCGCCGCCTACGAATGGGCCGCAATCTTCGGCGCCTTCACGATGTGGCTCCTCGCCTTCGGGTACGAGGCGCTGCCCCGGCTCCGGGGCCGGACCGCCTCCCCACGGTGGGCCCGGCTCCACCTCCAGGCCACCGTCCTCGGGCTCGGGCTCGCGGTGGGCGCCATGCTGGTGGGGGGCGTGCAAGCAGGCCTCACCTGGCTCGGGGGGGCCAACTCCCAGACGGTCGTCGCGGTCGGGACCGGCTTCCGCAACACACTCGAGCCCATGGCGGGCCTGCGGGTGGTGCGCTTCGCCGGTATCGCCATCTTCGCCCTCGCCCAGCTCGGCTACCTCGGCGCCCTGCTCTTTGGACGCACCGACCCGATCGAGGTGGACGCGGCAGACGACGACGGCGCGGCCGACGCGGAACTGGTGCTGACGACCCCGCTGTCGTGGGGTCGGCTGCGCGCCGGGGCCGCCGGCGTCTTGGTCCTCGTGCTCCTGCTCGGCCTGGTGCTCCCCTCGCTCGACTCGGCCGATCGCAGCGCCACCGCCCTCGCCGACACCGCCCGCCAGTACCCGGACGGCAGTGCGGCCGCCTTGGGGCGGGAGGTGTACCTGAGGGAAGGGTGCGCCACCTGCCACACCCAGCAGGTGCGGCCCATCGTCACCGATATCGGGTTGGGACCGGTGAGCGTCGCCGGCGACTACGCCTACGAGTCTCCGGTGGTGCTCGGGGTCGAGCGCATCGGCCCCGACCTGACCCACGCCGGGTCCCGCAGCCCCACCAACTCCCAGACCTGGGTCCTGGCCTACCTGCAGGATCCGCGCCAGGTGCGGTCGTGGTCGGTGATGCCCTCCTACGATTCGCTTTCCTTCGACGACCTGCGGGCACTCGCCGCCTACCTCCGCAGTCTGAGGTGAACCGATGAACGAGATGCTCGAAAAGGTGTCCCAGGACCTCGGGGTTCCCGTCGATCTGCTGCGCCGCGCCGCGGCCGCCCGCGCCGCCGCCATGGGCGAAAGCGCCGAGGCGCTCGTGGCGCGCTGGGCGGG
>CAZQUB010000179.1:0-3622 GCA_964596225.1 uncultured Acidimicrobiaceae bacterium | reverse complement strand
CTCGCCGACCCGGACCCGCTCGATCGCCAGCACCGCCAGCCCGGTGAGCACCATGAGCAGGGTGCTGAGCGCCATCGCCCGCCCGAACGTCGCCGCTCCCGGCTGGCCGAGGAGACGGAAGATGGCGGTCGGCAGCGTCGGGTTGGTCGGCAACGCCAGGAACGACGTCGCCCCGAACTCGCCCAGCGACACCGCACAGGCGAAGCCGGCGCCGACCAGGCCGGCCCGGGCCACCAGGGGCAGATCGACCTCCCGCCACACCCGCCCCGGCGACGCCCCCAGCACCGCGGCGGCGTCGCGCAGCCGCTGCTGGATGCTGCGCATCACCGGCACCGCGATCCGCACCACGAACGGGATCGCCACCAGGGAATGCGCCACCGGGATGAGCCACAGCGAGGTGCGGAGATCGATCGGGACGTCGAGGGCGAGCAGCATGCCGAACCCGAGGGTCACCGCCGACGTCCCGAGCGGCAGCATCAACAAGGCGTCGAAGGTGCGGGACGCCACCCCCCGCCGGTACGCCACCACCGCCGACGCCGCCAGACCGACCGTCACCGCCAGCAGGGTGGCGAGGACCGCGAACCGCAGCGAATTGCCGATGGCCGTCGTCGCCGGCACGAACAACGCCCCGCCGCTGCGTTCCGTCAACCCGCGGTAGAAGTCGAGCCCGAACCCGCTCGACGTGTGCACCGAACGGACCACCAGCACCAGCAGCGGCGTCCCCAACAGCAACGCCATGAACCCGAGATTGGCGGCCACCACGGCGCGGGCGCCCCAGCTCGCCGGACGCGGCGCGGTCCCCGCCGCCCGGAGCCGGAACTGGTGGCTGCGACGCTGCTGGTAGCGGGAGTAGGCGACCAGGATCGCCGACACCCCCACCAGTTGCAGCACCGCCAAGGCGGCCGCCACCGGGAAGTCGAGCAGGGCGGTCGCCTGGCGCCAGATCTCCACCTCGAGGGTGGCGTGGCGCAGGCCGCCGAGGATGAGGATCACCCCGAACGACGTGAACGTGAAGAGGAACACGATGGAGGCGGCCGAGGCGATGGCGGGCCGCAGCAGCGGCAACGTCACCTCCCGGAACGTCTGCCACCGGTTCGCTCCCAGCACCCGGGCCGCCTGCTCCAGCGACGGGTCGAGGCGCTCCCAGTAGCTGCCCACGGTGCGCACCACCACCGCGTAGTTGAAGAAGACGTGGGCGATGAGGATCGCCCACACCGTGCGGCGCAGATCGACCCCGAGCGGGCCCCCCGGCCCCAGCAGGGCGAGGAAGGCGCTCCCCACCACCACCGTCGGCAGCACGAACGGGATCATCACCCCGGCCCGGATCAGGCGCCGTCCCGGGAAGTCGTAGCGGGCCAGCACGTAGGCGCCGGGGACACCGACGAGCAAGGTGAGCAGGGTGGAAGCGACCGCCTGCCACAGCGTGAACCAGGCGACCCCGAGCAGCGACGGGCGCGAGAACACCGCCTCGAAGGGCGCCAGGTCGAGGCGCCCGTCGGGGGCGAGGCCGGTGACGATGATCGTTACCACCGGGTACACGAAGAAATACCCGAGGAACGCCACCGGAACCGCCACCAGCAGGACGGTCCCGAGGCGCCCGCCGCGGCGGGCCCGCATCAGCGGACGGCGTCGGTCCACTGCTCGATCCACTCCTCCCGATGGGCGTCGATGGCGGCCGGGTCGACGGTGGCGGTGTGGTCGGGAACGACGGCGTAGTCGGCGAACACCGGCGGCAGGGTCGCCTCCGTGCTGGCCGGGAACACGAACATCGTCAGGGGTATGTCCTCCTGGAACGTGTCCGAGAGGAGGAAGTCGACGAGGCGCCCCGCCGCCTCCGGGTGGGCGGTTCCGGCGAGCACGCCTGCGAACTCGATCTGGCGGAAGCAGCCGTCGGTGAGGACGCCGGTGGGCGCCTCGTCGACCGGGGGATCGGCGTAGTAGACCTCCACCGGCGGCGACGAGGCGTACGACACCACGAGCGGCCGGTCACCCTCGCCGGAACCGCCCGAGAACGAGCTGTAGTAGGCCTCCTCCCACCCGGAGGTGACGAGGACGTCGTTGGCGGCGAGGTCGGACCAGTAGTCGAGCCAGTCGTAGTCGCCGCCCTCCGGGAAGGTACCGATCGTCGCCAGGAGGAAGGCGAGGCCGGGCGACGACGTCGCCGGGTCCTCCACCGCCAGCATGCCCCGGTAGCGCGGATCGGTCAGGTCCCGCAGCGTGGCCGGCACCGGCGGCCCGGAGGTGGCGAACGCCGCCTTGTCGTAGTTGACGCAGACGTCACCGAAGTCGATCGGGGTCACCCGATGCTCCGGGTCGAGCTCCAGGTCGTCGGGGACGACGTCGAGGCCGGGGGAGACGTAGGGGAGGAAGAGGCCCTCGTCGAGGGCACGCGACAGGAACGTGTTGTCGATGCCGTACATGACGTCGGCGATCGGGTCGTCCTTGGTGAGGATCGCCTGGCTCACCATCGTGCCGGCGTCGCCTGCCTGGAGGACGGTCACCTCGATCCCGGTCGCGGCGGTGAAGGATTCGAGCACCCCGTCGGACACCGCGAACGAGTCGTGGGTGACGAGCACCAGTTCGGTGGGCGCCGGCTCGCTGCTGCCGGTGGCGTCGCCGCCGCAGGCGGCCGCGGCGAGGGACACGGCAAGGAGCAGGATCGGGATCCGGCTACGCATCGGATGGGGTCCTTTCGTGGATCACCAGCACGACCCCGCCGTCGATGGTGACGGTTCCGTGCCGGTCGGTGAGCAGGTTGCTGATCCCACGAGTCGAACCGGTCGGGAGGCGCGCCCCGTCGAGGGGCCAGCGCATCCCGGAGGTGGTGACCCCGACGGCGTCGCCGCCGACGGGGAGGATCGAGACGACGTCTCCTGCCGTCCCGTCGATCCGGGCCGGGAAGTGCGAACGCACGACGAACACCCGGGTCGTCCCGATCCGCCACTCGATCCGCGTCGCGGCGAAGCGATCGGCGGTGACGAGGAGGGCGTTGCCGAGCAGGTGATCGAGCCGGCCGCCGTGGCCGCCGATCACCACCGTCTCCTCGTGGCCGCGGGAGATCACCCGCGACAGCGCCAGCTCGAGATCGGTGGCGTCCTTGTCGGCCGGGTAGCGCTCGACGGGGACGCCGGATTCCTCGATCGTGGCCAGGCTCGCCGGGTCCACCGAGTCCATGTCCCCGACGACGAAGTCGGGACGGAGCCCGAGGGACAGGGCATGGTCGAGGCCCGAATCGGCCGCCACCACCCAGGCGGGGGAGGGGAGGTCGATGAGCACGGCAGGGTCGATGGCGTCACCGCCGGCGACGATCAGGGCCGGGCCTGGATGCTGCTTGCCGTTCGCGTCCACTCGCTTCCTCCGCTGGTATGACCCAGTTCAGGTTCCGCGGGTCGGTGGCATTCACCGGCAGTGCCGGTACCGGCCACCCTCTCAGCTCGGCGTCTCCGAACTCCCCGGGGTGGGATTGGCTCCACCATACCCGCTACGAATGCCCTGTCACCCGCCTGGCGTTCTGTCACCCTCCCTGGGATCTCTTTGTCACCCTCCCTGGGATCAGGGAGGGTCGAAGAACGAGCCGGAGGCGAGTGATTCGGGGAGGGTCGCGGTGTTCCGGATGCGGGGC
>CAZQUB010000178.1:0-3627 GCA_964596225.1 uncultured Acidimicrobiaceae bacterium | reverse complement strand
TGCTCGATCCGAGGATCCGCTATGACTGATTTCTTCGATCCGCACGAACGGCAGAGCGACGATCCCGACGAGGAGGTCGGCGCCTCCCTCCCCGGCACCCCGTTGGCGGTCGAAGCGATCGAGGCGGAGCCTGCCATGGGTCGGGAGGGCAGCCTCTACGCCGACGCCTGGCGCCAGCTGCGGCGCCGGCCGATGTTCATCATCTCGGGGGTCCTCATCCTCATCCTCATCACCATGGCCATCTGGCCCGGGCTGTTCACGAGAGCCGACCCTCGCTCCTGCCACCTGGAGGACTCACTGCTGCGACCCAGCCGCCTGCACCTGTTCGGCACCGATCTGCAGGGATGCGACTACCTGGCACGCACCATCTACGGAGCCCGGGTCTCGATCAGCATCGGCATCATCGTCACGGTGACGTCCACGTTCGTCGCCATCGTGCTCGGATCCGTCGCCGGCTACTACGGCGGCCTCGTCGACAGCATCATCGCCCGGATCACCGACGTCTGGTTCGCCATCCCCACCATCCTCGGCGGCATCGTCATCCTGCGATCCCTCTTCAGAGTCCGGGGGTTGCTGCAGGTGAGCCTGGTGCTCATCGTGCTCGGCTGGCCCACCATGCTGCGGCTGGTGCGCTCGGCGGTGCTTTCGGTGCGCGAGATGGACTACGTGGATTCGGCGCGCGCCCTCGGGGTGAGTGATCTGCGCATCATCCGCCGCCACATCCTCCCCAACTCGCTGGCGCCGGTGATCGTCTACGCCACCATCACCGTCGGCGTCATCATCTCGGCCGAGGCGGCCCTCTCGTTCCTCGGGGTCGGGCTGCAGCTCCCGTCGATCTCCTGGGGCCTCATGATCAGCACCGCCCAGAACCGGATCCTCACCGCCCCCCATCTGCTGCTCTTCCCGGGCTTGTTCCTGTCCACCACGGTGTTCAGCTTCATCCTGATGGGTGACGCCTTGCGGGACGCCCTCGACCCGAGGTTGCGTTGATGGCCGGCTCGCAGACCACCACCACGGACATGATCGGGGGCCAGGCCGCAGCGACCACGGGACGGCTGCTGGATGTCGAGGATCTCCATGTCGAGTTCCGCATCGAGGGCGGCGTCGTCAACGCGGTGAACGGCCTCAGCTACTCACTCGATCAGGGCGAGACCGTCGCCATCCTCGGCGAGTCCGGCTCGGGGAAGAGCGTGAGCGCCCAGGCCGTCATGGGCATCATCGACAGCCCACCCGGGTTCATCACGGGAGGTTCGGTCAAGTTCCGCGGGGTGGAGCTCCTCGACCTCCCCGAGACGGAGCGGCGCAAGGTGCGCGGCGACCGGATCGCGATGATCTTCCAGGACGCCCTCACCGCCCTCAACCCGGTGTTCCCGGTCGGGTGGCAAATCGGGGAGATGTTCCGCATCCACCGCGGGCTGTCCCGCAGGGAATCGAGGGAGCGCGCCATCGAGCTGATGGAGCGGGTCAAGATCCCCTCGGCACGGCAGCGGGTCAACTCGTACCCGCATGAGTTCTCGGGCGGGATGCGGCAGCGGGTGATGATCGCCATGTCGCTCTCGCTCGATCCCGAGATCCTGATCGCCGACGAGCCGACCACCGCCCTCGACGTGACGGTGCAGGCCCAGATCATGCAGCTCCTCGCCGACCTCCAGAAGGACACCGGCATGGGGCTCATCCTCATCACCCACGACCTCGGCGTCGTGGCCGAGGTGGCCGACAACGTCGTCGTGATGTATGCGGGACGCGAGGTGGAGAAGGGCGAGAGCCTGGCGGTCTACCACCACCCGGCCCATCCGTACACGGTGGGTTTGATGGATTCCCTGCCCCGCAGTGATGTGCACACCGCCCGCCTCAACCCGATCAAGGGCTCACCGCCGGATCTGATGCACATTCCGTCGGGATGCCCGTTCCATCCTCGCTGCCCGTACGCCCAGGAGAAGTGCACTGTCGAGGATCCGCCCCTCTTCGAGGTCGGCCCGGGTCGGGTGAGCGCCTGCCATTTCTGGGAGGAGGTGCGCCGTGACCGCGGCTGACGTGGAATCCGAGCCCGGCGAGGTGGTGCTCGAGGTCAAGCACCTCGTCAAGTACTTCCCCATCACCCGTGGCATCATCCTGCGGCGCCACGTCGGGACGGTGAAAGCGGTCGACGACGTCAACTTCGTGCTGCGCCGTGGCGAGACGCTCGGGCTGGTGGGCGAGTCGGGGTGCGGCAAGACGACCACCGCCCGCACCATCCTCCGCCTCGAGAAGCCCACCGCCGGGCAGGCCTTCTACCGGGGGCGCGACATCTTCGAGCTGTCGCGCTCGGAGATGCGGGAGCTACGACGCGATATCCAGGTGATCTTCCAGGACCCGTACGCCTCCCTCAATCCCCGGATGACGGTGGGTGACATCATCGCCGAGGGGTGGAAGGTCCACAAAGGGGTGGTCCCCCGCAACAAGCAGCGGAGCCGGGTCCACGAACTGCTCGACATGGTGGGCCTCAACCCGGACCACATCAACCGCTACCCGCACCAGTTCTCGGGAGGCCAGCGGCAACGCATCGGAGTGGCCCGGGCCCTGGCGCTGGAGCCGAGCATCATCGTGTGTGACGAGCCGGTGTCGGCGCTCGACGTCTCGGTGCAGGCGCAGGTGGTGAACCTGCTGGAGGACATCCAGGACGAACTCGGCATCTCCTACCTGTTCATCGCCCACGACCTGTCGGTGGTCCGCCACATCTGCGACCGCATCGCCGTCATGTACCTCGGAGAGATCGTCGAGACCGGCAACGAGTACGACGTCTACGACAACACCGCCCACCCCTACACCGAGGCGCTGCTGTCGGCGGTGCCGATCCCCGACCCGGCGCTGCGGGACCAGGGCCATCGCATCCTGTTGGAGGGTGACGTTCCCAGCCCGGCCGACCCGCCCAGCGGCTGCCATTTCCGGACCCGGTGCTGGAAGGCCCAGGAGGTGTGCGCCACCGACCCGCCCGAGCTGGTGGAGCGGGGACAGGGCCACCCGGTGGCGTGCCACTTCCCTCAGGTGGAGTTCGCGGACCGTTGACCTCCCCGCGTGGCGTCCGGGTGAGAAGGTCGACGCTTCGCAGTCTCGCGGTCCTCGCCGCAGTGGCCGTGCTCGGAACCGGGTGCGGGTCGACGGCGGACACGACCACGACCAGCACCGCGCCCGCCGCCGCCCCCGGCGTCGCCTTCATCACCTACCGGCCAGCGGAGGGCGATGCCCCCTTAGGTGACGCGCCCGGCTACCTGGTCCTCGACGACGGGTGCATCTGGCTCGAGGCGTCCCCGGACGAGCCACGCTTCTTCGCGATGTGGCCGGAGGGATGGACCGCCGAGGACACCGGCGACGGCATCGAGATCCACCGGCCGGACGGCACGGTGGTCCCCTTCGGGGTGCCGTTCCTGTTCCCCGGCGGTGTGGTGTCGCATGAGACCGCAGCCGCGTTGGTGACGGCGCCGATCCCGATGCGCTGCCTCGACCTCGGGGAGTACATGGTGTTCGACGTCCTCCCTGCTGCATCGGAGTGAGCACCCAGGGGGAGGCGTCGTCCCTCAGGAATCCGGGAGGTCGGTGACGACCTCCGGCGGCTGGTAGGTGACGTCGCTCACGGTGGTGCCGGGGGGG
>CAZQUB010000177.1:0-3632 GCA_964596225.1 uncultured Acidimicrobiaceae bacterium | reverse complement strand
CACTGGAGTTGCCGGGCTCCGCATCCCTGAGAAGCCCCGATGGCGCAGGGCCGCGCCGTACCCTGAGACCCATGGAATGGCCGGCGAATGAGTCCGCTCTCGTCGCCGCCCAACTCGCGCTGGCGAGCGGGGGTGCCCCGTGGCCGCCGCCGGCCGACCTCAGCTCGCTCGCCGTCGCCGGCGTGTTCGTCTGCTTCGGCCGAGGCGGGACGGGACCCGGTGCGGCGGGCGACCCTGGTTGGGCTGCGGGGGCCGTCGTCACGGGCGGCCGGCTCGTTGCTGCCGCGGTCGTGGCGGGGGGAGCCGGATGCCGCTACATGCCCGGGCTGCTCGCGCTCCGAGAGGGCCGTTTGCTCGAGAAGGCGATGGTGGCGTTGCCGGCCAGGCCCGACGTGCTGCTGGTGAACGCCACGGGCCGCGACCATCCCCGCCACGCCGGATTGGCGCTGCACCTGGGAGCCGTGCTGAACATCCCCACGGTCGGCGTGACCCACCGCACCCTTCTCGCCACCGGCTCCTTCCCGACGAGCGACGAGCAGGGCGCGACTGCGCCCCTCCGTCTCGACGGCGAGGTGATCGGCCGCTGGGTCCGCACCCGGTCGGGGAGAAGGCCGCTTGCAATCCACGCCGGGTGGCGCACCGATCCGGAGAGTGCCGTCGCCGTGGTGCTGGCCGTCGCCGGACGGGTTCGTACGCCCGAGCCGCTGCGTCAAGCGAGACGCCTCGCCCGCTCTGCCCGGGCCGCCACCACCGGCTTCCAAGGGAAATGTGAATCGGGGACCTGAGCAACCGCGGGCATCGTCTCGACCGCCGTGGAGGCCCCCCCGGTTGAGGCGACCGGGGCCTGGGCGTGGGGGAGGGTGAGTTCGAAGACCGTGGTGGAGTCGACCCGGCGGTAGGTGAGGGTGCCGCCCATCGCCTCCGACAGGCCACTGGCGATCGCCAATCCCAACCCTGTCGCGGCAGCCAGGGTCGGATGCCGGTGAAGCCGTTCGTACGGTGCGAAGATCTGCTCCCGGTACTCGTCGGGGATCCCGTCTCCGTCGTCACACACCCGTACCGCTCCGCCGTCGGGAACCGTCGCCACCTCCAACCAGACGTGATCGCCGCCGTGAGCGACCGCGTTGCTGACGAGGCCGCGGAGGATCTGCCGCAGCCGCATCCGATCCGCCTCCACCTCACAGGGCTCCCCGATCACCGCGAACCCCGCCGGGAGGTGCCGGCACCGCTCGGCGAACCCGAGGAGCTCGCCATACAGCTCCAAGGACTCGGTCCGCAAGACCAACGTGGACAGGTCGAACTTCGCTGCCACCTTGAGGTCTTCGGAGATGTCCTCGAGCTCGCGACTCAACGCCAGGATGTCGCCGAACATCTCCCGGCGCTCCTCGGCGTCGTACAAGTCCCACTGTTCCGCCAACTCGGCGGCGAAGCCCAACACTCCCGCCAGCGGCGTCCGGATCTCGTGGCTGATCGCCGCGATCAGGTCGTCCTTGGCGGCGACCTCGCCCGCGAGGCGACGGTTCGCCTCGTCGGCCTCGCCCACGTAGCGCTGTAGCAGGTCGATCGACGCCCGCACCATGGCCAGCAGCAGCAAGATGAAGATGATGGCGGCGCTCCATCCGCTGACGCGACTCCAGACGCTGCCCACGATGTCTTCCGTTCCGGGAATCCGGACGTAGACGCTGGCGACGAAGAGCGCCGAGGCCAACACCCCGAGGGCTGCCTTCGCGATCGTGTCACACAGCAGCACGACCACCACACCGAACGTGAGGTAGGCGATGCTCAACGTCGCCACCGGTACCGCGGCGAGCGAGAACGTGGCGAAGACGACGATGAGGTCGAGTGCCAACGCCAGCGAGACCTCGGAGTGATCTCTGGTGAAGAAGCCGTGGATCACCGACATCGACACCACACCGGCCAGAATCCAGGCCAGCCGGAAGCCGAGCACCCCCATCACCAGCGTCAACGCCACGGCGACGCCGGTCGACCCGAGCCGGAGACCGTTCCAGCCCCGCCCTACCTCGTTGCGGACTCGCTCGGCGGCGCGTGACGTCCGGGGCGGGCGGAGGACACCGCCACGGAGGAGAGTGGTGGACGGGGCCGCCGGCTGCTCGGCGGGACGGGCGGCGGGAAGGGTGAGCTCGAGGATGGAGATGCCGATGGAGCGCCGGTAGGCGACGGTGCCGTCCATGGTCTCGGCCAGGCGACGGGCGATGGCGAGACCACGTCTCGGAGCCGTCGCTTCCATCCCCTTTCGTTGGGCCTGCTGGTCCGGTGAGAGCGTCGGGTCGTCGGTCACTGCGGGGATGCCGTCCCCGTCGTCGCACACCCTCACGACGCCGCCGCCGGGGACGGCGGAGACCTCCATCCAGACGTGACCGCCGCCACGGGCGATCGCGTCGTTCACGAGGTTGCGGAGGATCTGGCGCAGCCGCAGCCGATCCACCTCCACGCGACAGGACTCACCCGTGATCTCGATCCCTCCCGGCCCGAGCGTGAGGTGATCGAGGAACTGGCGGATCTCGTCCTTCAACTCCACGGATTCGCGGCGGGTGACGAGGGTGCCGATGTCGGTGCGGGCTGTCACGACCAGGTCATCGGTGACGTGCTCGATCTCGGTGGCCAGCCCGGCGATGTGACCCGCCAGCTCTCTGTGCCGTTCGGCATCGAGGGGGTCCGTTTCGTCATCGAGGTCGGCAGTGAAGGCGAGTATCCCGGTGAGCGGGGTGCTGGTCTCATGGCTGATGACACCGATCAGCTCGTCCTTGGAGACGACGAGGTCTTCGAGCCGACGACCCGTCTCCTCGACGTCAAACGCCTGTCGCTCCAGCAAGTCGACCACCATGCTCACCACCGCCAGCAGGAGCGCCACGAAGACGATCCCGGCGATCCACCCGCCGACCGCGCTCAACACACTGCCTTTCAGGCCCGCCGTGTCGACGAGATCGGTGGTGACGGCGAGGATGCAGAGCGCCGCGGCGTACGCGGCCAGGGTCAGCCGAAGAACTGCGGTGGTGAGCAGCAGGACGATCACGACGAGGATGACGCACACCAGAATCGGAACGGCGTCGGGGACGGCGGCGACGTCCAGCGTGACGAACGTGACCGTGATGTCCATCGCCAGCGCCTGCGCGAATCGCGGCCGGCGCCGGGTCAAGACGGCATGCGCCATCGTGACCGATCCGGCGGCGGCGGCGACCCAGGCCGGACCGTATCCCAGCAGCCACAGCGTGAGCCCCGAGACGATGCCGGCGACCGAGACCCCGATGCGGAAGACGTTCCAGCGACCCCCGATCTGGGCACGAATCCGCCCGTCGAGTCGAAACTCCCTCGAGAAGGGTTCCGCTCGGGTGATCCAACGCACTGTCCTGTTCACACCATTCCTCTGCCACCGCGGTCGGGAGCGCGGGCCTCACCCCCCTCGGCGCCCCGAACTCCTCTCGGGCGTCGCGCCCGGTTTGCGCCCGGTTTGTTTGTATCGACCGGCAGCGGCTGGTGCTTGATGCCAAGGAAAATACCGGCGGTTGCCCCATCCCTGATCCTCCTCGATGAGCACCGGCCCGTGGCGGGCGGCGCGTGCCTCTACGCCACTTGGGAGTGTGCCGGGGCCGTGGCGGGGCGGGTGAGGGGCT
>CAZQUB010000176.1:0-3652 GCA_964596225.1 uncultured Acidimicrobiaceae bacterium | reverse complement strand
CCTGGTATCCAGACAATTGACGACGGACCACGGACCACGGACGAAACCCTGAAAGCCAAATGCCTTTGGCCTTTGTATTCGTCCGTCGTCCATCGTCCATCGTCCGCCGTCGCCTTTGCTTGAAGACCGGCGCCTCAATCCGGGCGACGGCTGGGTCAGCTCGCTGACATTTCCCCCGGTCGTCGCCGAGAGAGTCCTCGAGACCATGCTCATTCCGCATATCGTCTCCGGCAGACTGAGGATCCTCCGCAACGCGCAGCTGAGGGTGGTCGAGCAGAGCGGTGACCGAATCACCAGCGTCGCGTTCGAGGTCCAGGGTGAGGAGGTGATCGTGTCCGCGAGGTTCTTCCTCGATGCCACCGAGACCGGCGATTTCATTGCAGCCGCCGGCGTCGAGCATGTCGTCGGATCCGAAGCCCGTGACCAGACCGGGGAGCCGCACGCCGCCATCGAGGCCGACCCGTCGAACATGCAGGCCTTCACCGTCGCGTTGGCGGTGGAACACCACCCTGGCGAGAACCACACGGCGTTTCCGCCCCCTGAATACGACTACTGGCGGCGTGCCACGTTGCCGGGTTGGCCTGGAGAACTCTTGTCGTGGACCGGCTGTGACCCGCGGACGCTCCAACCTCGCCGCTACGGAATCGACTTCGAGCAACGGGGGGCGACCGCCGGTGCCCCCAGTTCCGATGTCATCGATCTGTGGAGCTACCGGCGCGTTGTCTCAGCAGCGCATCACCCGGCGGACCTGCGATTTCGTGACATCACGGTCCTCAACTGGCCGATGAACGACTACGCCGAGGGATCCATCGTCGGGAGCGCCGATGCCCCCATCCACCTGAATCGTGCCCGCCTCCTCACCGCATCGCTGCTCCACTGGCTCCAGACGGAGGCTCCGCGCCCCGACGGTGGTTCCGGCTACCCCGGGCTCAGCCCTCACCCCGGATCGATGGGAACCGCCGATGGGTATGCCGAGGAACCGTACGTGAGGGAGGGACGGCGGATCCTGGCCGAGTACACGATCACCGAAGACGACGTAGCCGCGGATTGTCGCACCGACGGCCGAGCCGCCACCTACCGCGATTCCATCGGAACGGGTGCGTACCGCATCGACCTTCACCCGACCACGGGGGGAGACCCGTACCTCGACATCAGCACCTATCCGTACGAGATCCCGGCCCGCGCCCTGATCCCCGTTCGAGTCGAGAACGTGCTCGCCGCAGCCAAGAACATCGGGACCACCCACATCACGAACGGCTGCTACCGGGTCCACCCAACGGAATGGACGATCGGTGAAGCCGCCGGCATGCTCGCCGCCTATTGCGTCGAGAGGGCCACCATCCCGAAGGCCGTGGTGCGTCGGCCACACGATCTTGCGGAGTTACAGGCCCGACTGACCGATGCGGGATTCGACCTGTCCTGGCCGTCCGGGATCGGAGCTTTGTGATGGCTGCCAGCCAACGCCCTAAATACGAACGACTCCAAGATCAGCTCCTCGAGGTCATCGAGTCATTGGAGGTAGGAGCCCCACTCCCCCCCGAACGTACCCTCGCCAAGCAGTACGCTGTGTCCCGGATGACCCTCCGGCACGCGCTCGACGACCTCGAGCGGCGCGGGTACGTCGATCGCCGCCACGGATCCGGCACCTACGCGGCACGGCCGAAGATCACGAACCAACTCCGTATCGTCTCCTTCACCGAAGACATGCGCCGGCTCGGCATGACCAGCGACAGCCGCATCGTCAGCATCAGCGAGGGGACTGCCGGAGCGCGCCTCGGCGCCAAACTCACCGTCTCCCCGGGCGAGGCCGTCTGGACCGTTGGCAGGCTTCGTCTCGCCGACGGGGAGCCGATGGCACTGGAATGGCTCAGCGTGCCCAAGGCGCTGACCCCGGGACTCAGGCTGGCCGATCTCGAACATGAGTCTTTCTACGCCCTGATCGCGGCGCGATACGGCATCCATCTCGTAGGGGGCCGGCAACGGATGGAGGCAAGCGTCACGGATGATCAGGAATCGGGCCTGCTCGGTGTTCCCCTCCACAGCCCCGCGCTGATCGTTGAACGCGTGACGTGGACCGCCGACCAGGAGATCGTCGAGTTCGTCCGCTCGACGTACCGCGGCGACCGGTACACGTTCACCGCCGAACTCCACGGCGGGGAAGGCCCGCGCCAGTGAGCCCTCCGACACTCGCGGTAGACGTAGGGCAATCGGGAACACGCATCCGATGGCGCGATCGCGAAGAAGAGCGGGAAACCACGATCCGTCCAAAGCAGCCCCACCTCGGCCGGCCGGCTGCTCCTCACCAGATGGCCGAACAGGTCATATCCGCATGGCGTGCCGCCGGTTCCCCTCCCGCCACCCGTCTCCTGATCGGACTTACGGGCTGGACCGCCACCGGCGCGTCGGCGATGCTCGCCGAGCTGCTCCCGGTCGTCGGCGCCACGAGCGGCATCGCCGCCGATGACGCCGTGACTGCATATCTCGGTGCTCTGGGAGATCGTCCAGGGGTCACCATCGCGGCCGGAACGGGAGTCACGGCACTCGGCGTCGGAGGGGACCCGTCTCCTCTCCTCGTGGGCGGATGGGGCCACCTGATCGACGATGACGGCGGCGGCTTCTGGGTCGGGCGTCGCGGCCTCACCGAGGCAGTGCGGTCGTTGGAACAACGCGGCGGGTCCGCCGCCCTCCGTAGCCGGGCTGAGGCACGATTCGGTTCCCTCAGACAACTGAAGGCCGACCTCTCCCGCTCGGCCTATGCACCGGCCATCGTTGCTGGTTTCGCTGTCGACGTGGCCGCGGCAGCAGAGGAAGGTGACCTCGTTGCGCGCGACATCTGGGCGCAGGCCGGCAGACTCCTCGCCGAAGTCGCCGCATGCGCAACACGGTCGTTCGGGGAACAGGCAGTCCCCGTGGCATGTACCGGTGGGTTGACCCTGGCCGGCCCACCGCTCCTGGAGGCGTTCTGGCAGAACCTCCGAATGCTCGCCCCTGCGGGCCAACCCACCCACCCCATCGGCTCAGGACTGGACGGTGCGATGCAACTCGCCAACGAAGAGACAGCCCGGCGTTTCGACGACCTGATCGCCAGGCAGGAACGACCATGATCGCGGAGCTCACAAGCGGCCTTGTCGTGTCGTGCCAAGCCGAACCCGGAAGCCCGCTCGATTCCCCGAGCACCCTCGCTGCCCTCGCTGCCAGCACGGTTGCGGGTGGCGCGGTCGGGATCCGCGCCAGTGGCTTCGACAACATCGCCGCGATCAAACAGGCGGTTCCCGTCCCCGTCATCGGCCTCGTCAAACGACGTGGCCACGATGTCTACATCACACCCACGATCGAAGATGCCCTTCGCATTGCCGACGCCGGTGCCGACCTCGTCGCCGTGGATGCAACCCTTCGTTTACGTCCGGACGGCACCGACATGGGTACGTTCATCCGGAAACTCGCCGCAGTGCTCCCCGTCCCCATCGTCGCCGACGTCGACGAGGTCGCAGCGGCGCAGGTGGCAGCGGATGCGGGGGCCCGGTTCGTCGCAACAACCATGGCCGGTTACAGCGGCGCCACCCGACCGACCGAGCCAGACATCGCGCTCGTGTCCGCGATCCGATCGGCCGTGGACCTACCCGTCATCGCCGAAGGGCGGTACCGATCGGCA
>CAZQUB010000175.1:0-3762 GCA_964596225.1 uncultured Acidimicrobiaceae bacterium | reverse complement strand
ATGCCACCATTCTGCTGGTCGAGGACGACGCGTCGATCCGGGAGATCACCAAGATCGGTCTCCGGGATGCCGGCTTCACCGTGCACACCGCCGCCGACGGCGACGAGGCGCTGAACCGGTTCCGGCACGACCACCCCGACCTCGTCGTGCTCGACGTGATGTTGCCGAAGCGAGACGGCCTCGACGTGTGCCGCACCATCCGGGCCGAGTCGTCGACCCCGGTGGTCATGCTGACCGCCCGGGGTGACGCCATCGACGTGGTGGTGGGGCTCGAGTCCGGTGCCGACGACTACGTCACCAAACCGTTCGAGATGCCGGTCCTCGTGGCACGGATCAGGGCGGCGCTGCGCCGGGCGCAGCTGACCGATCCGGCCGAGACGCTGACCCTGGGAACGATGCGGATCGACGTCCCCGGGCACCGGGTGACCGTCGACGACGAGGAGGTCACGCTCACCCCGACCGAGTTCCGTCTCCTGCTGGAGCTGGCCCGCCGACCCGGCCAGGTGTTCACCCGGGAAGTGCTGCTGGAGCGGGTGTGGGGCTACTCGTATCTCGGCGACTCCCGCCTGGTCGACGTCGCCATCCAGCGGCTGCGGGCCAAGCTCGGTCCGGTCGAGCTGATCCACACCGTCCGCGGCGTCGGCTACAAGGCCGGCGGTTGACGTGTTCGGGAGTTTCCGGGCCCGGCTCATCGCCACCGTCATCGCGTTGGTGGCGTTGACGGCAGGTTCGGTCGCCGTGCTCGCCTTCTTCCTGGTGCGGGAGTCGCTGCGGGACCAGCTGCTCGACGACGCCGTTTCCCGGGCAGAATTCAACATCACGGTGCTGGCATCGACCGACCAGCTGCCGGAGGGAGCCGACCGCCAGGACTTCGAAGACAGCGGCCTGGTCGACCGCTTCCTGCTGCGAGGCACCGGCGGCGTCTACGTCGAGTTCGCCGACGGCGAGGACTTCACATCCGGGCTCAACCTGCTCGACGCCGCCGAACTGATCTCGGACGACGTCCGCGCCGTGGTGGCCCGTGGCGAGTTCGGCTACCAGTTCCTCGACGTCGGCGACGAGCCGATGCTGCTGGTCGGGGGGCGACGCCCACCCGACGGTCCCGACTTCTACTTCTTCTACTCGGCGGCCGCCGTGGCCGACGCCACCACCCAGTTGGGCCGCATGCTCGTGATCGCCGGGCTGGCGGTCCTGGTGCTCGGGGCGCTCGGGGCCGGGCTGATTGCCCGCCGGGTGCTCCGACCGGTGGCGGTGGCGGGGCGGGCCGCCAACGTCATGGCCGGGGGAGACCTGTCGGTGCGGCTGCCCGCCGAGACCAACGACGAGCTGGGCAGCCTGGCGGTGGCCTTCAACCGGATGGCCACCTCACTCGAGGAACAGATCAACGCGTTGGTCGACGCCCACGACCGGGAACGGCGGTTCGTCGCCGACGTGTCGCACGAACTGCGCACCCCGCTCACGGCACTGGTGAACGAGGCCGCCATGCTGCAGCCACGGCTCGCCGGGCTGCCCGAGGAGCAGCGCCGCATCGGCGAGATGCTCGTCGCCGACGTGGCCCGGCTGCGCAGCCTGGTCGAGGACCTGCTCGAGGTGTCCCGCCTCGAGGCGGGCTCGGCCCTCCCGGATGCGACCGACGTCGACATCGGCAGGTTCCTCCGGGCCGTGATCGCCGACCGTCACCCGGCGGCGCAGCTGGTGGTGGCCGAGCCGATCGGCGCCATCCGGGTCGATCGCCGTTCGCTGGAGCGCATCGTCGGCAACCTGCTCGACAACGCCGCCGCCCACGCCCCGGGAGCGCCGGTGACGGTGACCGCATCCGAGGACGGGGGAGCGCTCACGATCGAGGTCGCCGATCAGGGCCCCGGCGTCCCGGCAGAGGACCTGTCCCGCCTCTTCGACAGGTTCTACAAGGCCGACCCGTCCCGGCAGGGCGGCACCGGTCTCGGTTTGGCGATCGCACGCGAGCACGCCCGGCGCATGGGCGGAGACCTCACCGCCGCCCCCGGAGCGGAAGGTGGGATGGTGTTCCGGCTGTCGGTGCCTGTGACCGTTCTGTTACATCCCGGTGACGCTGCTGAGAAGTCCGTGTCGGAACCTGAGGGTGAGAAGACGGACCTCTCGTAGGAGAAAGCCATGAAGAAGCTCATCCTCATCCTCAGTGTGCTGGCCCTGGTGCTCGCCGCCTGCGGTACCGGTGAGATCGGCAGCGCCGGCCCGGTGACCACCGAAGGCGACGACACCGCCACCACCATCACGACCACCACGACCGCCACTCCGACCACGGCGCCCGGCGACGACACCGCACCCACCACGACCACCACGATCCCGGCTCCGGACGGAGGGGGCGAGCAGGTGTTCGTCGAGCTCTTCTTCGTCCAGGAAGGCCTGTCGGCGCGGTCGGTCATCCGGGCCGTCGACAGCCCGCTGGTCGCCACCAACGCCATCAAGGCACTGATCGAAGGGCCGACCCCTGAAGAGATGGACAAGGAACTGTCCAGCTCGATCCCGAAAGACACCCTGCTGCTGGGACTCACGATCGAAGACGGCCTGGCGACCATCGACCTGTCCCGCGAGTTCGAGGTCGGCGGCGGTTCGATGAACATCCTGAGCCGGCTGGCCCAGGTGGTGTACACCCTCACCCAGTTCCCCACCGTGGACGAGGTCCTGTTCCACATCGACGGCCAGCCGGTCGAGGTGTTCTCCGGTGAGGGCGTCCTGCTCGGCGATCCGGTGAGCCGCGCCGACTACGCCACGATCCTGCCGATCGAACCGGTGGTCAACGCCGGCCCCGCCCCGACCTGGCACCAGGACGACATCGACATTGCCGGTGTGGCGGCAGGTGACCTCGCCAAGGTGGTGCTGGTGGCCGACGACGACGTGCTCAACGTTCGTGAGGACCCCGGTGTCGAAGCCCCGGTCGTCGGCGCGCTGGCGCCCGGCGTCGTCGTCGAGAAGACCGGCCTCACCCAGGTGGTCGGCTCGTCCACCTGGGAGCAGATCGTCACCCCGCTCGGTGACTACTGGGTCAACGGCAGGTTCCTCGGTGCGTATGTGACGGCAGCGGACTTCGCAGCCGACTCCCGGGTCATCGACCTGCTGGACGAGTTCGCCAGCATCATCGCCTCCGACGGGGACCTGCGTCAGGTCACTTCGCGGCGCGGGTTGTATGTGGCGCACAACGCCGACCCGATCCGGTTCTCCCCGGACGAGCTGGACGGGATCCTGACCGATACCACCACCTACAAGTGGCCCTCGAACGCACTCGGCCCGGATCAGACCGACGAGCTGCCTGCCCGGACGTTCTCGGAGGCGATCACCGACAGCTTCCTGTCGGCCTACGACGACGTCGACACCGAACTGGTGTTCAACGACCCGGTCGGGGGCGGCAACGCCACCATCCCCGCCTACGCCATCCCGTTCGAGTTCGCCGGGTTCAACTACGTCGGCGTCTTCGACCCGGGCGACAACGCGGAGTACGGCGGTCTCGACTGGGTCACCTGGTATGTCTCGATCGACTACGAGAACGGGGAACCGGTCATCGTCGGCCTGACCGTGGACATGTGGGCGCCGTGATCCCCGCCTGAGCTTTACCCCGGGTCCCGGAAGCGCGGGGCCCATGAACCAGACGCGGCGACCGGCCGGGCAGACGCCCGGCCGGTCCCGTTTCGATCCGGCCCGCCCCGCCGCCGACGTCAGTCCACCGGCTCCAGCACCACCACGGCGGTCTCCACCGGGCGGCGGGCGGCGTAGCCGTCGAGGTTC
>CAZQUB010000174.1:0-3794 GCA_964596225.1 uncultured Acidimicrobiaceae bacterium | reverse complement strand
GACCCAGCTCCTGCAGTCTGGCTCGTGTGGTCATCGGGTATGTACCCCTTTCGACAGCTGAAGGCCATGTTCCCTACAGCCTTCGGAGTCGTGCCTGATCCGGCGGCTCGATGTCTCCCCATGCGTGCGGAGGATGGGCCAAAGAGGCTCGTGGGGTCCCCCGTACCGCGTCGCGCAACCACGCGCGGGGAGGTGGAATGGATACCGATCCGTAGGACAGTTTACTTGCGCGCCCGCCGTTCGCAAGCCAAATGGGGCCCCGTCCTCGCCGACCGGCGGTCCGGCCCGGCGGCCACCCCGCGTCGATCAGCTCCAGCCGAGCACGTCGAGCACTGCGTCGAGCGTCGGGGGCACCGTCTCCAGCTCCGCGATGCCGGCGATGGCGGTGTCGGGGTCCTTCAATCCGTGCCCGGTGAGGGTGCACACCACCGGTCCCTCGGGCAGGTCGTCGCGGTACTTGAGGATGCCTGCGATCGGGGCCGCCGACGCCGGCTCGCAGAACACCCCCTCTTCGCGGGCTGCGAAGTGATAGGCAGCCAGGATCTCCTCGTCGGTGACGGCTTCGATCCGGCCTTCCGACTCGTCGCGGGCGTTGATCGCTCCCGCCCAGGACGCCGGATTGCCGATGCGGATGGCGGTCGCCACCGTCTCCGGCTCATCGACGATCTCGCCGCTCACCAGCGGAGCCGCCCCTGCCGCCTGGAACCCCCACATGCGGGGGGCGCCGTCGACGGCCGTGTAGCCCTTCCAGTAGGCCGTGATGTTGCCGGCGTTCCCCACCGGGAGGGCATGCACCGCAGGCGCCTCACCCAGGGTGTCGACGATCTCCCACGCCGCGGTCTGCTGACCGGCGATCCGGTACGGGTTGATCGAGTTGACGAGCGCCACGTCATGGGTGGAGGTCAGTTCGAGGACCAGCGCCAAGGCGTCGTCGAAGTTGCCGTCGACGGGCACGATGGTGGCGCCGTGCACGATCGCCTGCGCCAGCTTGCCGCGAGCGATCTTGCCTGCCGGCAGGATCACGACGCAGATGATCCCGGCCCGGGCCGCGTAGGCGGCGGCCGACGCCGACGTGTTGCCGGTCGAGGCGCAGGCCACGGCGCGAGCGCCGTCCTCCAGCGCCTTCGACACCGCCATCGTCATGCCCCGATCCTTGAACGAGCCGGTGGGATTGGCGCCGTCGTACTTGAGGTAGACGTCACGCCCCACCTCGGCGGACAGCTTCTCGGCGGGGATGAGCGGCGTGTTTCCTTCCAGCAGGGTCACCACCGGGGTGGCGTCGGTCACCGGGAGCCGGTCACGGTAGCGGGCGATGAGCCCTTCCCAGCTCATGCCTCGGCGCTCTCGACCCGGATCACCGCTCCCACCGACCGCACTTCCTCGAGGTCGTGGAGGGACTCCACCGCGGCCCGCTGCTGCACCTCCGGAGCCCGGTGGGTGACGATGAGCAGCACCGCCTCTTCCCCCGCTCCCTCCTGGCGCACCGACTTGATGCTGACGTTGGCGCGGCCGAACTCGCCGGCGATGCGAGACAGCACTCCGGGACGGTCCGCCACCGCGAGGCGCACATACCACTTGGTGGCGACGTCGCCGAAGTCGACGAGAGCACCGGGCGAGAACTGGATACGGGGCGCCACCTGCGCTTTGGCCAGCAGCTCCCGGGCGGCGTCGATGACGTCGCCCAGCACCGCGGTGGCGGTCGGCTCGCCGCCGGCGCCGGGACCGGCGAACAGCAGCTCGCCGATCGACGGCCCCTCGATGAAGATGGCGTTGGTGGCGCCACGGACCGCCGCCAGCGGATGATCGGCGGGAAGCATGGCGGGATGGACCCGGGTACTCACCCCGGCCGCGGTGCGGATCGCGAAGGCGAGCAGCTTGACGACGTAGCCGAGATCGGCGGCGTAGGCGAGGTCCTCGGCGGCGAGGTTCTCGATGCCTTCGTAGTACACCTGATCGGCGCCGACCCAGGTCCCGAAGGCGAGACTGGCGAGGATGGCCGCCTTGTCGGCGGCGTCGGCGCCGGACACGTCGGCGGTCGGGTCGGGTTCGGCGTACCCGAGCTGCTGAGCCTCGGCGAGGGCGGTGGCGTAGTCGGCGCCCTCCTCGGCCATCTTGGTGAGGATGTAGTTGGTGGTGCCGTTGACGATGCCGACGACCCGCTCCACCTGCTCCCCTGCCAGCGTCTCGGAGAGGGGACGGATGATGGGGATGCCGCCACCGACCGCCGCTTCGAACAGGAGGGACACGCCGCTCTTGGCGGCGGCGGCGATCAGCTCCGGACCCCGGGCGGCGATGAGGGCCTTGTTGGCGGTGATGACCGGCTTCCCGGCCTGGAGCGCCGAGAGGACGAGGTCCCCGGCCGGGACCTGCCCGCCCATCACCTCGACGATGAGCTGCACCTCGGGATCGGCCACCACCGCGGCCGGGTCGGAGGTGAGCACGTCGGCGGGGAGGTCGAAGGCGCGGCGCTTGGCGGGATCACGCACCGCCACCCGGCGCACCTGGAGGTCGAGCCCGGTCTTGAGGGCGATGGCGTCGTGTTCGACGACGAGGCGGCGAATCAAGGTGCCGCCGATGGTGCCGGCTCCGAGGAGCCCAATGCCGACCGTGGTGTTCATGACTGGCGACGATAGCGGGGGTGGGAGGCGGGGAGAAGCTGGAGCGACCATCGAGGTGGCCGCGCCCCCGCCGGCGGCTCAGATGAGACCGAGGTCGCGAGCTTTCAGGTCCTCGTAGGTCTCGCGACGGACGACGACACGGGCCGACCCGCCGGCGGCGAAGACCACCGCCGGGCGCAGCACCATGTTGTAGTTGGATCCCATCGAATGGCCGTAGGCGCCGGTCACCGGGGTGGCGAGCACGTCCCCCACTTCGAGGTCGGCAGGCACCATGGCGTGGTGCACGATGATGTCGCCCGACTCGCAGTGCTTGCCGACGACGCGCACCGGCCGGGGCCGGTCGGCGTCGGTCTCCCGGGGCAGGAAGGCCTCGTAGCCGCTGCCGTACAGCACCGGCCGGGGGTTGTCGCTCATGCCGCCGTCGACGGCGACGTAGGTGCGGACCCCGGGGATGTCCTTGATGGTGCCGACCCGGTACAACGTGACGGCGGCCTGGGCCGCGATGGCCCGGCCCGGCTCGGCGACGACCCTCCCGGTGATCCCGGCCGCCTCGCAGGCGGCGAGGATCGCCTGGGCCCAGTCGGCGATCGTGGGCGCGTCCTCTCCCTCGACGTAGGCGACGCCGAGGCCGCCGCCCAGCGACAGCTCGTCGAGCCCGAGCGGGGCGACGAAGGGAGCCAGCACCGCCACCACGTCGGCGAAGAACCCGGCGTCGAACACCTGGCTCCCGATGTGGGCGTGGATCCCGGCCAGGCGGTACGGGGAGACACGGAGCCGGTCGACCGCGGCCCGGGCCGCCCCCGAACCGAGCCCGAATCCGAACTTGGAGTCGGCGATGCCGGTGCGGAGGTACTCGTGGGTGTGGGCCTCCACCCCCGGCGTCACCCGCACCAGCAGCGGCGGGACCTCGATGCCCTCGGCGGCGAGGCGGTCGAGACGGTCCAGTTCGTCGAAAGAATCGACGACGAGGCGCCGCACCCCGGCGGTGAGCGCGGCCCGCAGCTCCGCCTCCGACTTGTTGTTGCCGTGCATGACGAGGCGGTCCGCCGGCACTCCGGCGGCCAACGCCAGGTCGAGTTCGCCCCCGGTCGCCACGTCGAGGCACATCCCCTCCTCGTGGACGAGGCGGGCCATCGCCCCACACAGGAACGCCTTGGTGGCGTAGGCGACGCCGTC
>CAZQUB010000173.1:0-3815 GCA_964596225.1 uncultured Acidimicrobiaceae bacterium | reverse complement strand
CTCCGAAGGCGCCGCCGATCTCGGCCCCCGAGGTGCCGATGTTGACGTTGGCGATGCCGCAGTCCGACCCCTCGTGGGAGAGGAACTGCTCGGCCGACTTCACCGAATCGGTGAAGATCGCCGACGACAGACCCTGCGTGACGCCGTTGTGGATCTCGATCGCCTCGGGAAGGTGGTCGAACTCGATGACATACAGGATGGGAGCGAACGTCTCGATCTGGAGGATCGGGGCGTCCGCCGGGATCCGGATGATCGTCGGCTGGACGAAGTAGCCGTCACGGTCGAGCACCTCACCCCCGGCGAGCACCTCGCCTCCCTGTTCCTGCGCGATGCCGACGGCGGCGGCGAAGGTGTCCACCGCCTCCCCGCTGATGAGCGGACCCATGAGGACCCCGTCCTCCAGCGGATCGCCGACGGGGACCCGCCGGTAGGCGTCGACGAGACGGGAGACGACGTCGCCGGCGATGCCCCGCTGAACGATGAGGCGCCGCAGCGAGGTGCACCGCTGCCCGGCGGTGCCCACCGCGGCGAACAGCGCCGCTCTCGTCACCAGCTCCGGGTCGGCGTCGTCCATGACGACGATGGCGTTGTTGCCGCCCAGTTCGAGCAGCGACCGCCCCAGCCTCTTGGCAACCACGGTCCCCACCTTCTCCCCCATGCCGCACGAGCCGGTGGCCGAGATCAGGGGCACCCGGCGGTCGTTGATGAGGGCCTCGCCGACACTGCGCCCCGGCCCCACCACCAGGTTGAAGACACCCTCGAAACCTGTTCCCGCCATCACCTCGTTCACGATCGTGGTCACCGCCACCGCGGTGAGCGGGGTCCGGCTCGACGGCTTCCAGAGCACGGTGTCGCCGCAGACGGCGGCGATGAAGGCGTTCCAGCTCCACACCGCGGTCGGGAAGTTGAACGACGTGATGACGCCGATCGGACCCAGCGGATGCCACTGCTCGTACATGCGGTGGCGTGGTCGCTCCGAGGCCATGGTGAGCCCGTAGAGCTGGCGGGAGAGGCCGACCGCGAAGTCGGCGATGTCGATCATCTCCTGGACCTCGCCCTCCCCCTCGGCCCGGATCTTCCCCATCTCGAGGGTGACGAGGCCCCCGAGCGGCTCCTTGTAGTCCCGCAGGGCGTTGCCGATCTGCCGCACGTAGTCGCCGCGGCGCGGCGCCGGCAGCATCCGCCACTCCTCGAAGGTCTCCTGCGAGTTGGCGAGCACCGTCTCGTAGTCCTCCACGGTCGCCTGGCGCACCGCGGCGATCGGATTCCCGGTCGTCGGGTCCTCGCTGGTGATCTCGTCACCGCCGGTGGCGATCCAGTCGCCGGCGAACCCGCCCGGATTCACCGCCTCGATACCGAGGTTCCCGAGGATCTCGTCGCGATTCACCGTCCACCTCCGTGCCTGCCGTGTGATACCGAACGCTAGTGGGGCCTGGCCTGAAGCGTCCCGCGAAGGGTCCTCCGCCCCGATCGCCATCTTCACCGAGCGGATAGTCTCGGGGGCGATCGGAAGGACGACGATCGCCGGGGCGCCCCCACCGGCGGGAAGGCAGGGAGGATGTTCGCCACGAGCGAGCCGGCCGTCCTCGAACCGGACGGGGCGGAGCGGGCGGCCCGACGGACCGTGGCCGTCGCCGGCCTCGCCTTCTTCCTCCTCTACACCGCCCTCTCCCTCTACCGCTACCAGACCTTCCGCACCCTGGCGTTCGACCTCGGGATCTTCGATCAGGGAACGTGGCTGCTGAGCCGCTTCCGGGACCCGTTCGTCACGGTCCGGGGCCTCAACCTGTTCGCCGACCACACCTCGGGCATCCTCTTCCTCGTCGCCCCGCTCTACTGGATCTGGGCCGACGTGCGCCTCCTCATCGTGCTCACCGGCGCCGCCCTGGCAGCCGGCGCCCCGCTCACGTACCTGGCGGGACGGGCGGTGGGGCTCGCGCCCCGCTGGGCGGCGGGGGCGGCCGTCCTCTACGTGTTGCAGCCGTCGATCGGCTGGCAGGCGTGGGACGGGTTCCACCCCGAGGTGCTCGCCATCCCGCTGCTGCTGTGGGCCTTCGTGGCGATGATGCGGGACCGCAACGGCTGGGCGCTGCTGGCGATCGTCCTCGTGCTCCTCACCAAGGAGGACGCCGGGCTGGTGGTGGCGCCGCTGGGGGTGCTGATGGCGCTGCGTTGGAAGAAACGGATCGGATGGGTGGTCGCCGGCGCCGGGGTGGTGGCGTTCGTAGTGGCGTTCGGGGTGGTGCTCCCGGCCCTCTCGCCCTCGGGAACCCTCCTGTACACGGACCGCTACGCCTCGATCGGCACCGGGCCGCTCGGCATCGTGGCCGGCATCCTGACCCGGCCCTGGGTGCTGCTCGAGGGCTTCCACACCATGTCGCAGGTGGCGTACCTCGGGATGCTCCTGCTGCCGCTCCCGATCGTGCTGCTCGCTCCGTGGACGCTGCTGGCAGTGGCGCCGGCGCTGTTCGCCAACCTCCTGTCGGCCCACTACTACCAGTACGACATCCGCTACCACTACACCGCCTTCCTGATCCCGCTCCTCATCATCGGCGCCGTGACCGGCCTCGCCCGCCTGACCCGGTGGCGGCGGCCGGTGGCGACACGGGTGATGGCGGGATGCGTGGTGGCGGCGGTCCTCGGTCAGGTGCTCTTCTCACCGTTCCCGCTCGGACCGCGCCGCACCGACTGGCCGCGGGCTCCGGCGGACGTGAGCGCCTACGAGGAGGCGGTGCGCCTCGTCCCCGACGACGCGGTGGTGTCGGCGTCGTCGCTGCTGGTGTCCCATCTCAGCCACCGGGCGGAGATCTACCTGTTCCCGACGCCGTTCCGGCGCCACGACTACGGGCTCCAGGGAGCGGCGATGCCCGACAGCGACCGGGTGGAGTGGATCGTCTCCAGCACCGCCTTGGCACCGGAGTACCGGGAGGTGCTCGACACGCTGCTGGCCTCGCCCGACTTCGAGGTGGTGTTCGACTCCGACGAGGTCGTGGTGCTGCATCGCCGCCAGGAGTAGCACTGTCGGCCTGGAACGGCCGCTACCGGGCGGCGACCACCTCGATCTCGACCAGGAAGCCGCCGGGGAGAGCGCTCACCTCCACCGTGGAGCGGGCCGGCGGCGCCGATCCCACGTACTCGCGGTACACCGGGTTCACCACCGGGAAGTCGGCGATGTCGGCGAGGAAGATCGTCGTCTTCACGATGTCGTCGTAGCCGAGCCCGACGTCACCGAGCACGGCGCCGATCGTGCGCATCACCTGTCGCGTCTGGGCGGCGACGTCGCCGGCGACGGGGAGACCCGTCTCGGAATCGACCGCCACCTGACCGGAGACGAACACGAACCCGCCGGCTTCGACCGCGATCGAATAGGGACCCATCGGAGTAGGACCGTGCGGGGTGTCGAGAATGGTCTTGGGCATGAGGCCTCCTCACAGCGCGCTGCCGCCAGCACGCTACCGGAGCCGGGATCGGCGAGGGACACGGAGGTTCAGCAGAACGACTGGCCGCAGCCGCAGCTGCGCTGCTGGCTCGGATTGTCGATGGAGAACCCGGAGCCCTGGAGGCCGTGGTCCTTGAAGTCGATCGTGGCGCCTGCGACCAGCGGGGCGCTCTCCGGGTCGACAAGGAGCCGGATACCGTCGGTCTCCGAGACGATGTCGGTTGCGCTCGCCTCGGTATCGAAGTACATGTCGTACGTGAAGCCGGAACACCCACCGGGACGAACCGCGAGCCGCAGCGCCATGCCGGGGTCGCCTTCCGCCTCGATCAGCTCGCGCACCTTGGCGGCGGCGGCGGACGACAGGCTGGCGGGAATC
>CAZQUB010000172.1:0-3816 GCA_964596225.1 uncultured Acidimicrobiaceae bacterium | reverse complement strand
GCTCGTCACCCACTTCATGGACGAGGCCGAGACCTTGTGCGACCGGGTCGCCATCGTCGACGAACAACGGGTCATCGACCTCGACACCCCGGAGCGTCTCATCGTGCGCCATGGGGCCGGGGTGCGGGTGACGTTCACCACCTCCCTCGACGACGTCGGCTGGCTGCGAGAGGTCCGGGGGGTGAGGGCGGTGGAGCGTCGCGGCTCGGAGGTGACGGTCGTCGGGAGCGGGCCTGTCGTCACCCTGGTGGCGGCGAGCCTGGTGGAGCGGGGCGAGGTTCCCGAAGATCTGCGGGTGGAGCAGCCGACGCTGGAGGACGTGTTCCTGGCGCTCACCGGGGGGGAGGAGTGATGCGCACCCTGGTCAAGCTCACCTGGACCGAGGTGAAACTGTTCCTGCGCGACCCCTTGACGGTCCTGTTCTCTCTGGCGCTGCCACTCATCATCCTGTTCATCCTCAGCGGCGTGTTCGGGAACGACGTGCAGACCTCCGACGCGGGGGAGATCGTCTATCGGGGGGTGGGGCCGGCCACCTTCTACATCCCCGCCTACCTGGCGCTGGTGGCGGCCTCGGTGTGCGTCATCAGCCTCCCCACCAACCTGGCCGGTGATCGGGATCGCGGTGTCCTGAAGCGGTTCCGGGCCTCGGGGGTGCCGGTGTGGGTGGTGGCCGGTGCCGCGGTGCTGGTGAGCGTGGCGCTGGCGGCGCTGAACGCCCTGCTGCTGTCGCTGCTGGCCGTGGTCTCCCTCGATTTCAACGCTCCCCGTGATCCCTTCCTGGTGGTCGGGACCTTCGTCCTCGCAGCCTTCTCGTTCGCGGCTTTCGGGTTGTTGTTGGGAGCGGTGTTACCTACTGCTCGCTCCGCCCAGGCGGTGGGGATCCTGCTCTGGTTCGTGCTGCTGATGCTGGGAGGAGCGGGCCCGCCGATCGAGGTGCTCGGCTCCGGGATGCAGTTCGTGGCGAAGATGACGCCGATGTGGCACGCGGTGCGGGTGATCCAGCAGGGTTGGCTCGGTCTCGGAGCCGGGATCTCCTGGTTCGTGGTGGTCGGGGTCCTGGTGGCCTCGGCGGTGGGTGCGCTCGCCCTGTTCCGGTGGGAGTGAGGATTCGAGAGGCGAGGAGGGGATAGACTTCCCGCTTCATGGAAACACTCCTCGGGGCCCTCCTCATCTTCGGTCTGCGCGTCGTCGACGTGTCGCTCGGCACCATCCGGATCGTGCTCCTCACCCGGGGGAGCCGGTGGCGCGCCGGCGCCCTCGGCTTCTTCGAGTCGCTCACCTGGGTGACCGCCGCCGGCCTGGTGTTCAACAACCTCGACACCCCGCCCCGGCTGCTGGCGTTCGCGGCCGGTTTCGCCACCGGCACCGTGCTGGGGGCTACCGTCGAGCGTTGGCTCGCGGTGGGGCGGACGATGCTGCGGGTGGTGACCGCGGTGGGTACCCCCGAGGTGGCGCCGGCACTGCGCACCGCGGGGTTCGGAGTCACGGTGATCAACGCCGAGGGGCTCGAGGGGGAGGTGCGGGTGGCGTTCTCGGTGATCCCGCGCCGTAAGCTGCCCGAGGCGTTCCGGATCGTGGCGGGCGTCAACCCGGACGCCTTCGTCACCGCCGACAGCACAGCCGTTCCCGATGCCCGCCTGCTGCGCGCCGCCGGCGTGCGAAAGTGACCGGGTCGGGGCGGCAGCTTGCGTTCGGCGGCCGGGTTCGCCATCCTATGGGGCGCCGGTCGACCAGGTTTCCCGGTCGACCGGTTCCCGTGTCATGAATACCTGAGGTTTTGATGGGCTCGCTGATCAAGAAGCGCCGCAAGAAAATGAGCAAGCACAAGTACCGGAAACGCATCAAGGCGAACCGGCACAAGAGGAAGCGCTGAAAGCGAGCCCCGGCCTGCGGGCCGGGGCCGTGCTTTGTGGAGTCGCCGGAGCGGTCAGAGGGTGACCGCGGCGGCGAACACGGCGACGCTGAGGACGAGGATCAGCCCCTCGACGGCACCGCGCACCGCCGGCACACTGCGCCGGGCGGTGCGCTGATGGACCGCGGCGGTGACGATGACGAGCCCCACCAGCACCACCTTGCGGATGAGGGCTGGGTTGCTCCAGGCATAGTCGAGGCGGTCCACCTGCCACAGGCCGGTCAGCACCGCCACCGCCATCGCCGACCAGCTCAACCGTCCGAAGGCGCGAGCCGCGGCGCGGAGATGGTCCTGGGAGGACCCGGCGCGGCGCAGCGCCGCCACCAGGGCGCCGAGGGTGATGAGGCCTCCGGTCCACACCGCCGCCGCCAGCAGGTGTACCCACTTGATGAGCTGATCGCCGGTCACGGCTGGTGCCGCCGTGTCACAACCGGGGGGCAGGGAGTGGCGGGTTCAGCCACGGCGCCGTAGGTAGGCCTCGATCTCGTCCACCAGCTCTCCGGAGAGGTCGGGATCGATGGCGTAGGGGGACCCGTCCCCGGTCTGTTCGAGCCCGGCGACGTAGCTGGCGAACTCGGAGGACGATTCCATGGCGGCGGTGACCCGCTCCCCGAACTCGGAGGCGACCGTCTCCAGCTCGGTGGTGTCGACGTCGAGGCGGAGCACGTCGTCGGCCAGTTCGACCAAGGCCAGCATCGCCTTCGGGTTGGGGTTGGCCGCCAGGTAGTGGGGGGTGGCGGCCCACAGCGCCAGGGCGGGGAGCCCCACCTCGCGGCATGCTTCGAGCAGCACGCCGACGATGCCGGTCGGGCCCTCGTAGTGAGACTTCATGAGGGAGTGGCGGGTCACCAGATCGGGGTCGGTCGCCACCCCGATGATGGGGACCGGCCGGGTGTGGGCGACCTGCCCGATGAAGGCCCCCAGCATCACGACCTCTTCGACGTCCATCTCCACCAGCAGCTGGGTGACCTGGCGGCTGAACGTCTTCCAGCGGTAGGACGGCTCCTCGCCGATGACGAGGAGCAGGTCGCGGGGCTGGTCGGGGAGTTCGATGCCGTAGAACTTGGTGAGGGGCCAGGTGAGGCTGCGGGTGCCGCCGTCGTCGATGGCGACGGTGGGGCGGTGCGCCTGGAAGTCGAAGAACTCCTCGGGCTCGATGACCGCGAACGGTTCACCGGCGTCGAGCTGGCCGACGAGGTAGGTGACGGCGCCGGTGGCGGCGTCGCAGGCGTCGTTCCAGCCTTCGAAGGCGACGACGGCCCGGGGGCGCCGCAGTGTCGGCTTGCGGAAACGATGGATCGCATCCATACCTTCAGGCTACCGAACGGCGGCGGTTGCGACAGCGGCGGCGGTATGCGCGGCGCCTTTCGGGGCCTTCAGACCCGTGGTGGGGGTAGCCTGGGGTCATGACGAAGCCACCCGACGAGGAGCTGCGCAAGCGGCTCTCCAAGCTCCAGTACCGCGTGACCCAGCAGGCCGGCACCGAACGGCCCTTCACCGGGGAGTACTGGAACACCAAGGCACCCGGGGTGTACCACTGCATCGTCTGTGACGCGCCCCTGTTCTCCAGCGACACCAAGTACGACTCCCACAGCGGCTGGCCGAGCTTCTGGGAGGCGCTCGACCCCGACGCGGTCGAGCTGCACGAGGACCGCAGCCTGGGCATGGTGCGCACCGAGGTGGTGTGCGCCTCCTGCGGCGCCCATCTCGGTCACGTGTTCCCGGACGGCCCGCAGCCGACGGGGGAGCGGTTCTGCATGAACTCGGCGTCGCTGCGGCTGGCGTCCGACGACGAGGCCTGAGGCTCCGGTCTCAGCCTGCGAAGCGGCGGAGGCGGAGTGAGTTCGTCACCACCGACACGCTGGAGAACGCCATGGCGCCGGCGGCCAGCATCGGGTTGAGCA
>CAZQUB010000171.1:0-3845 GCA_964596225.1 uncultured Acidimicrobiaceae bacterium | reverse complement strand
GGTCGACCTTGTAGATCTCCTTGAGGATCCGGAACGACTCGATCACGGGGAGGTCCCACCACAGCTGGGTTCGCTGGCCGAAGATGACGCCCATCACCATCGCCTGGTGGATCCGGTTGTCGTAGGGGGCCTTCTCGTTGACGAGAAGCGTGCCGCCGGTCGGCTTGAGGATCCCGGTCATCATCTTGATCGTGGTCGACTTGCCGGCTCCGTTGGGACCGATGTAGCCGACGATCTCACCGGGTTCGATGTCGAAGGAGACGCCGTCGACGGCTCTCACCGTGCGGTAGTCGCGAGAGAACAGGTCGCGAAAGGCACCACCCAGGCCCTCGCGCCGGTTCAGGACCCGGAAATGCTTCGACAGGTCCTCGATGTGGATGAGGCTCAATCCGCCGTTCCCCTCGGTGTGGCGAGTCTATGGGCTCCCTGCGACAGGAACGGGAGTCGGTCGGCCGGTCCTCGCTGTTCGGGCGCACGGGAGGAGGAGCGGCTCGTGATGGTAGGAGGGACGGGGGTTGGGGACGCAATCGGGAGGTCGAGAAATGTCAAGTCACCTTGACATCCATGCCGCCACGCGGTACGATGTCAAGACTACTTGACATCGCGAGGTTCCACGGTGCTGCACGATCGACTACGGGAGCTGCGGCGCGCCGCCGGACTCACTCAGAGTGCGCTGGCGGACCGCGTCGAGGTCACGCGACAGACGATCATCGCCATCGAGCGTGGTGGGTACACCCCATCGGTGCTGCTGGCGCTCAAGCTGGCACACGAATTGAGAGTCCCGGTGGAAGAGCTGTTCTGGATCGAGGACGAGGGGTGAGTGCTGACATGGTGCGGAGCGTCTACTACCTGACCCGGGCCGCGGTCGCCGTCGCCGCCGGCGCGTTGTTGTGGCTCGGAGGTCTCACGTGGTGGGTGGCCACGCTGGCGGCGATCCTGGCGATGGTGTTCTTCGTGTGGGCACCCCGCAGCGGCCGCTACCTGACCCGGGCCGGCGGGGGAGCGGCGCCGCTGCGGACCGACGAGCGGTCCCGGCACGTCCGCGACGTCGCGGCCCGCAACGCCCTGGTGGTGGGTGCCCTGGGGTACGCGGTGGTGATGATCGTGGCAGCGGTGAGGGACGATGAGACGGTATCGGTCGGTGTGCTGTCGCTGCTCGGTTTCGTGGTGGTGCTCGCCTGCGTGGCGAGCGACTGGTGGCAACGCCGGACCCGGTAGCGGGTTCAACGTGTTCCATGGGCTCTCTGTCACCCTCCCTGGGATCAGGGAGGTTCCCTCTGCCGAAGGCAGAGGCGTCGTCGAGGCGCTGCCGGAGGCGGCGGCCGATTCGGGGAGGGTCGCGGTGCGTTTGACGTGTGGCACACCCCCCTCGGCGTTTCTGTCACCCTCCCTGGGATCAGGGAGGGTCGAAGAGGCGCTGCCGGAGGCAGCGGTGATTCGGGGAGGGTCGCGGTGATGCGGGTCTAGCCGCACACCCCCCTCGGCTCGTGCGCCGGCTGCGCCGCCGTCTCGCCGGTCCCCCCTTTTCGCAAGGGGGGACGAGAGGATCTGTCACCCTCCCTGGGATCGGGGAGGTTCCCTCTGCCGAAGGCTCAGGCGTTGTCGAAGCGGTCCGGAGGTGCCGGCTGAGTCGGGGAGGGTCGCGGTCGTTCAGGGTGCCTCTTGACGGGGGGAACGACAGAGAGGCCCGTTCCGTAGATCGGATTCCGGGGTACCGTCCAGGGCATGAGAGGGCGCATCCTGGTGTGGCTGAGCGGGTTGCTCGTGCTCGCCGCCTGTTCCTCCGACGCCACCGTCGCCAACCAGACCACCACGACGCCGGCATCCACCACGACGACGACGACCACGACCACGACCACGACTTCGACCACCACCCTTCCCCCGACCACGACCACCACCACGGTCTCGCCCTACGCCCGTCCCGACTGGCTCGGGACCCGCCCTCTCCCGCTGCGGGACGACGGGTACGGGGAGGTGCAACCGACTCCGTACGAGCTGATCGACCGCCGCCTCGAGACGATCGATCTCCTCCCGCCGCCCGCCGGCGACGAGTTCGAATGGTCGATCGAGCCGGTGCCGCCGGAGGTGGTGGCGCGGTCGAGCTGGTCGGAGGACTGCCCGGTCACACTGGACGACCTCCGCTATGTGACCGTGTCCCATTTCGGGTTCGACGGGAAGTTCCACACCGGGGAGTTGGTGGTGAACGCGGCGGTGGCGGAGGACCTGGTCGAGGTGTTCCGGCGCCTCCACGAGGCACGGTTCCCGATCGAGGAGATGCGGGTGATCCGCGCAGACGAGATCGACGCTCCCCCCACCGGCGACGGCAACGACACCACCTCGTTCGCGTGCCGGCCCGCGGTGGGGTCGGAGCATTGGTCGTGGCACGCCTTCGGGCTGGCGGTCGACATCAACCCGTTCCACAACCCCTACGTCAAGGGCGACCTGGTGATTCCCGAGCTGGCATCGTCCTACGTCGACCGGGACCGGGAGCTGCCCGGCATGGTGCTGCCGGGCGGCCCGGTGGTGGAGGCCTTCACCGACATCGGCTGGCAGTGGGGCGGCACCTGGACCTCCCTGAAAGACTGGATGCACTTCTCCCGCGACGGCGGCTGATCCAACCATGCACCCAACCCAGGGTTGAGAGGCCGCATTTTCGTGTACTGGGGCCCACGGTTCGCCAGGTTCGCGGTGGGTCGAAGGGTCCACCGTCCCAATCCGCGGCGTAGCCTGCGCTGGCGGCGATCATCTCTCGGCTCGGAGGAAAGCGGATGCGACTTCGGATCGGGTGCATGGCGGGGTGCCTCGTCATCGTGGCCACGGCAGGGTGCGGGACCTCCGCCGCCGGTTCCACGACGACATCGACCACATCCACCACCACGACTGCGACGACCACGACTCCGGCGACCACCACGAGCACTGCCGTGACGACCACCTCGGAGGCGGCGACGACGACGACCTCAACAACGACCTCGACCACCCCGACGACCACCACGACCGCGGCGCCCGCCGCGTCCCTGGCGGGCCGGGTCATCGTCATCGATCCGGGGCACAACGGGCAGAACTACGCCCACCCCGACGAGATCAACCAGATCGTCGATATCGGCAACGGCACCAAGGCCTGCAACACCACCGGGACCGCCACCGCAGACGGGTACGCGGAGGCGACCCTCAACTGGGAGCTGGCGCTGGTGACCAAGGACCGGCTCGAGGCGCTCGGCGCCACCGTGGTGCTCACCCGGCAAGACAACCAGGGGTGGGGGCCCTGCATCACCGAGCGGGCCGCCATCGGCAACGACGCCCACGCCGACGCGGTGGTGTCGATCCACGCCGACGGCGCCGCGGCCGACGGGCGCGGCTTTCACGTCATCTACCCGGCCACCATCGACGGGCTCACCGACGACATCGCAGCGGCGTCCCTCCGGCTCGCCGAGGCGCTGCGGGCGGCGTTCCAGGAGACCGGGATGCCGATCTCGAACTACACCGCAAGCGACGGCCTCTCCCGCCGCAGCGACCTCGGCGGGCTCAACCTGTCGGACGTCCCGGTGGTGTTCCTCGAGGCGGGCAACATGAAGAACGCTGCGGACGTCGCCCTCCTCCTCGATCCGGCGTTCCGGGACAAGGAGGCGGACGCCATCGCCGCCGCGCTGGTGGACTTCCTCGGCGGGTAGGGGCGGTCCTCGTCACGGCTGCTGGGTGCACGGCACACCCCCCTCGGCTCGCTCGCCGGCTTCGCCGGCGTCTCGCCGGTCCCCCCTTTTGGCAAGGGGGGACGAGAGAGGCGGGCATCGACCCCGTCGGGATGAGGGCGCCACCCTCCACCGGACTCGCTCATGGCGAGCCGGAAG
>CAZQUB010000170.1:0-3858 GCA_964596225.1 uncultured Acidimicrobiaceae bacterium | reverse complement strand
TCCCAACGAGTACGAGGGCGCCCTCACCCAGCAGATCATCGACGCCGGGGTCGACGACTTCGAGACCGACCCCGAGAACCCGTCGCTGCTGCAATGGTTCGTGGGCACGATCCTGCCCTACCTCCTCATCTTCGGGATCTTCATCTTCATCCTGATGCAGATGCAGGGCGGCGGGAACCGGGTGATGCAGTTCGGCAAGGCCCGCGCCAAGCAGGTCACGAAGGACATGCCGAAGGTGACCTTCAAGGACGTCGCAGGAGCCGAGGAAGCGGTCGAGGAACTGGAGGAGATCAAGGAGTTCCTCGAGAGTCCCGGCAAGTTCCGTCTCATCGGCGCCAAGATCCCCAAGGGCGTGCTGCTGTACGGCCCGCCCGGCACCGGCAAGACCCTCCTCGCCCGGGCCGTCGCCGGGGAAGCGGGGGCGCCCTTCTTCTCGATCTCGGGCTCGGACTTCGTCGAGATGTTCGTCGGCGTCGGCGCCAGCCGGGTGCGGGATCTCTTCGACCAGGCGAAACAGCACGCCCCGGCGATCGTGTTCATCGACGAGATCGACGCGGTGGGGCGCCATCGCGGCGCCGGCCTCGGCGGCGGCCACGACGAGCGGGAGCAGACCCTCAACCAGCTCCTGGTCGAGCTCGACGGGTTCGACGTCAACACCGGCGTGATCGTGATCGCCGCCACCAACCGGCCCGATATCCTCGACCCGGCGCTGCTGCGCCCGGGACGCTTCGATCGCCAGATCGTCGTCGACCGTCCCGACCTGCGGGGCCGGGAAGCGATTCTCAGGGTGCACGCCAAGGGCAAGCCGCTCGCCGAGGGCATCGACCTCGCAGTCCTCGCCCGCCAGACCCCGGGCTTCACCGGCGCCGACCTCGCCAACCTCATCAACGAGGCGGCCCTGCTGTCGGCCCGGCGCGACAAGGACCGTGTCGGGATGGCGGAGCTGGAGGAGGCGATCGACCGGGTCATCGCCGGCCCGGAGCGTCGCAGCCGGGTGATCTCCGACGAGGAGCGCACCCTCACCGCCTACCACGAGGGTGGCCACGCCCTGGTCGGCCACGTCCTCCCCGGCCTCGATCCCATCCACAAGGTCACGATCATTCCCCGGGGCCGGGCCGGCGGGTACACCCTCGCCCTCCCCACCGAGGACAAGCATTTCGAGCGCCGCAGCGAACTGGTCGATCAGCTCGCCTACGCCCTCGGTGGCCGCACCGCCGAGGAGATCGTGTTCGGCGATCCGAGCACCGGCGCCTCCAACGACATCGACAAGGCCACCACGCTGGCCCGCCGCATGGTGACGGAGTACGGCATGAGCGACAAGCTCGGGCCGCTGCGCTACGGCCGGCCCGAAGGCGAGGTCTTCCTGGGGCGGGACTACACGCGGGGCAACGAGATGTCCGACGAGGTGGCGGCGGCCATCGACGAGGAGATCCGGAAGCTGATGACCCAGGCCCATGAGGAGGCCCGTTCCATCATCATGACCCATCGCGAGGCACTCGACGCCATCGCCTCGCAGCTGCTGGAGCGCGAGACGCTCGACGCCGAGGAAGTCGCCGCCATCTTCGCCGAGCTTCCCAAGTGGGAGCACTCCGAGACGGGGGCGATCCGGATCCGGCTCCCCCGCAACGGGCACGTGGAGGACGGGAACCGGGTGGCGTCCCAGTCACCGAGCGACGACCCCCAGCCCCAGAAGGACTGATCGTTCCCATGGTGGCCCGGTCGCCTCTGCGCTGGCGGCTCCGCACCCGGACGCTCGACACCGACGATCACACCTTGATCATGGGCGTGCTCAACGTCACCCCCGATTCGTTCTCTGACGGCGGCCGGTTCTTCGGTGACGCCGCGGCGGAAGCCGTCGCCGCCGTCGCCCATGGCGCCGCCATGTGGGAGCAGGGCGCCGACCTCATCGACGTCGGTGGAGAATCGACCCGACCCGGCGCCGGCGAGGTGTCCGCCGACGAGGAGATCGCGAGGGTGCTCCCTGTGGTATCGGGTCTGGTGGAACAGGGAATCGTGGTGTCGGTCGACACCAGCAAACCGGCGGTGGCGGCGGCCGCGCTGGCGGCCGGAGCGGAAGCGATCAACGACGTGACCGCGCTGCGGGACCCCGCCATGGTCGAGGTGTGCCGGGAGGCGGGAGCCGGCGTCGTCCTGATGCACATGCAGGGCGAGCCCCGCACCATGCAACGTGATCCGCACTACGGGAACGTGGTGGCCGAGGTCGGTCGCATGCTGCGCGACCGTGCCGCCGCAGTGGAGGCCGCCGGCGTCGCCCGCGACCACATCTCGATCGACCCGGGGATCGGGTTCGGTAAGACCCGGGCCCACAACCTGGCGCTGCTCGCCGGCCTCGACGAGCTGGTGGCGGCCGGCTACCCGGTGGTCCTCGGCACGTCCCGCAAGTCGACCCTCGGCGCCATCCTGGAACACGCGGGGCATCCCGCCCCGCCCGAATCGCGGGACGCCGCCACCGGCGCCACCCTCGCCCTCGGGATCCATGCCGGGGCGGCCGTTCTCAGGGTCCACAATGTCGCTGCCGCAGTACAGGTCGGTCGTGTCACCGACGCTATCGTTCGAGCTTCATTCGACAACGACGACGAAGGGGCGTGAGGCGGTGGCAGGGCTCGAGCCGAGGGGGTTCACGTGGGTGATCGCAGGTCGGCTCTCGATCTCGGAACGGATCGGCGGGCACGGGTTCCAGCACCGCCGGGTCCGGAGGGAAGAGGAGATCCTCTGGCTCACCGACCAGGGCATCAACACGGTGCTGTCGCTGCTGGCGAGCAACCAGAACCAGGCCGCCTACGAGCTGGCCGGGTTCCGGTTCCTCCACTGCCCGGTCGACGGGGAGCTGGAGCCGCCGGAAGTCGAGAAGGTGTTCGCCACCTTCGACGAGGCACTCGGCGTACCCGGAGCGTCGGTACTGGTGCACCGTGACCTGATCGACGACCTGCTGGTCGGCCTCCTCGGCGGCTACCTGGTACACGCCGGCCTCATCACGAACCCGGTGGTGGCGACATCCGTCATCCAGGAGATCACGGGACGCGCCCTCGGACCCGAGGGCCGCCGCTACATCGCCGCCAGGGTGTGACCACCCGGGCCGCGATCGGGCTCGGGTCGAACCTCGGGGACCGTGCCGCCCACCTCGAGGCGGGGCGACGCGGAATCGCCACGCTCGGTGACATCGTGGCGGCGTCGCCGGTGTACGAGACGGCCCCGGTGGGAGGACCGGACCAGGGCCCCTACCTGAACGCGGTGGTGGTGCTGGACACCGATCTCCCGGCGCGGCGCCTCCTCGAGGAATGTCTCGCCATCGAGACGGCCGCCGGGCGGGAGCGGCAGGAGCGCTGGGGTCCCCGCACCCTGGATCTCGATCTCCTGCTGTACGGGGCGGAGACGATCGACGAACCCGGCCTCACCGTCCCCCATCCCCGGATGGGGGAGCGGCGAT
Organism: uncultured Acidimicrobiaceae bacterium; assembly: GCA_964596225.1. GTDB lineage: Bacteria > Actinomycetota > Acidimicrobiia > Spongiisociales > UBA5794 > CAYQEC01. Next base: position 410 of record CAZQUB010000170.1, on the reverse strand, counting down.
TCGTGCTCGCCCCGCTGCTGGACGCCTGGCCCGACGCCGCCCTCCCCGACGGCACGCCGATCGCCGACCTGCTGGCGGCGGTGGGGGACCAGGAGGTGCGGCGCATCGACGACCCCGAATCGCGCCGCACGGCGGTGGCCATGTTCGTCGTCGCCGGGGTCCTCGCCGTCCTGCTGTGGCTGGCATGGGACTGGGTGTTCTGAGGGGACGCGGGACGGCTGATCCGCAGCGGAGGGGCGACCCTCCCTCTCCGCACTCTCAGCCCACCTGCGTGAAGCGGGCCTGGAAGAACCGGAGCGCTTCGGGTTCGTAGGTGAACCGCAGCCCCTGCACCTGGTCGGGGTGTTTGAGGAGTTCGATCACCGACTCGGCGGTGACGTCCATGTGGGCCTGGGTGTAGACCCGGCGGG
>CAZQUB010000169.1:0-3866 GCA_964596225.1 uncultured Acidimicrobiaceae bacterium | reverse complement strand
ATGGTGGTGGGCCCGGCCGTCCCGTCACGGAACTCGGCGAGCAGGGTGCGCACCGCCTGGCGCCCCATCTCCGCCAGCGGCTGGCGGACGGAGGTGAGCGGGGGGGCGAACCAGGCGGCTTCCTCGATGTCGTCGAACCCCGTGACCGCCACGTCGCCCGGCACGGAGAGTCCACGGCCCCGGATCACGTGCAACGCGCCCAGGGCCATGCGGTCGTTGGCGGCCACGACCGCGTCGAGGTCGGGGTAGCGGGCGAGCAGGGCCTCCATCGCCTCCGAGCCGCTCGCCGGCGACCAGTTCCCCTCCTCGCAGAGGGCAGGGTCCGGGACCAGACCATTCTTCTCGAGCCCACGCCACCAGCCTTCACGGCGTGCCCTCGCTTCGTGCCAGGTGTCGGGACCCGAGATGTGGGCGATGCGGGTCCGCCCCAGCGAGACCAGATGGTCGACGACCTCCTCGATGGCGCCCATGTTGTCGACGAGGACGCTCGAGTACCGGTCCGACACCCCGGCCTTGACGAAGACGACCGGCTCGGAGTGGTCGGGCAGCACCGCGTTGATCCGGTCGACGGCATGGCCGATGGCGGGCACCGACATGATGATGCCGTCGACGTGGCGTTCGGTCAGCGCCGAGATCGCAGGACGGGGATCGTCCAAGCTGTCGCCCTCGGGGAGTTCGGCGATCAGGACCGTAAGCCCGAGATTGGCCGACTCGTCGACGATGCCCCGCAGCGTGAGCGCGGTCCCGGTGTAACCCATGCCGGCGAGGAGCACCCCGATCGCGTTGCTGTGCCTGGCGACCAGCGTCCGCGCCACTGCGCTCGGCGTGTAGCCCAGCTCCTCGATCGCCTCCTCGACCCGGCGCCTCGTTGCCGGAGCCACATCCGGGCGCTGGTTGATCACCCTGGAGACGGTCTGCGTCGAAACGTGGCAGCGTGCCGCGACGTCCTTGATGGTGACTCTTTGACCCAGCACGGCTACTCCTCGACAATCGCACCCGGACTCGAGCGGAGTTCACTATATCAGGATTCCTCTGATATGTTATCGTTAACGGGAGCGTTAACATGCACCTCTGCATAGGAACGGAAGGGACGAGCTGCCAATGAGTGGGGAGACCCCAGCCCGGCCGGCGATCATCGGCGTCGACTACGGCACCGCGAGTGTGCGAGCCGTCGTCGTCGATGCCACGACAGGAGCCGAACTCGGCGAAGGTTTGTACGCGTACGAACACGGGATCGACGGAGTCGTCACCGACACCGGCGACGCCCTCCTCGCCCGCCAATCGCCGCGGGACTACGTCGCCGGACTGCGCGAATCCATCCGGCTGGCACTCACCGCCGCCGCAACAGACGGCTTCGATCCCGCCGACGTGGTCGGCATCGGCGTCGACACCACCGGATCGACCCCCATGCCGGTCGACGCCGCCGGCGTTCCCCTCGGCCTCGACGATCGCTTCGCCGACGACCCCGACGCCATGGCGTGGCTGTGGAAGGACCACACCTCCCACGCCGAGACCGGCGAGATCAACGACACCGTCGTCCGGGACCACCTCCCCTACCTCGGCCCGTGCGGCAGCACCTACTCGAGCGAGTGGTATTGGGCGAAGCTCGCCCACTTCCTACGCACCGCCGATCCCGCAGTCCGCGACGCCACCCACGGATGGGTGGAACTGGCCGACTTCGTCCCCGGATACCTCGCAGGGCGACTCGACCCGCCGACCATGGCCCGCGGCATCTGCCCCGCCGGCCACAAGGCCATGTACGACACCGCATGGGGAGGGCTGCCGTCGGCCGACTTCCTCGACTCCATCGAGGCCGGGATGGGCGCCTTCCGCTACGTAACCCCCGCCCAGGCCTCCGATACCTCCATCGGCGGGCTCACCGAAGAGCGCGCCGCCGAACTCGGTCTCCGTCCCGGCGTCGTCGTCGCCGCCGGCGCCTTCGACGCCCACACCGGTGCGGTTGGCGCCGGGGTCGCCGAAGGCATCCTGGTCAAGATCATCGGCACCAGCACCTGCGACACGACGGTGGTACGGGGAGACCGACCTCTCATCGACGGCCTGTGCGGCAGCGTCCCCGACTCCATCATTCCCGGCATGGCCGGCCTCGAAGCCGGCCAGTCGGCGGTCGGCGACATCTTCAACTGGTTCGCAGGGACCCTCGCCCCCGGCAGCGACGGAACCGGGGCACGGCTCAACGAACTCGCCGCCGCCGCCGCCGAGATCGCCCCCGGCGCCAGCGGGCTCCTCGGGCTCGACTGGCACAACGGCAACCGCTCCGTCCTCGTCGACCCGCTGCTGTCCGGCGCCATGATCGGGATGACCCTGTCGACGACACCCGCCGAGTTCTACCGGGCCCTGGTGGAATCGACCGCGTTCGGCGCCCAACGCATCATCGAGCAATTCGAGGCGAACGGGGTGCCGATCGAACGGATCGTCCTCAGCGGCGGGATCTCCAAGAAGAGCGACCTCCTCGTCCAGATCTACGCCGACGTGACGGGCCGCCGCGTCGAGCTGGCCGGCACCTCCCAGACCTGCGCCGTCGGGGCCGCCATCCTCGCCAGCGTCGCCGCCGGTGTCCACCAGTCCACCGAGGAGGCACAGCAGGCGATGGTCCCCGCGCCGTCCGGGGCGGTCGATCCCGACCCGAATGCGGTCGCGGTGTACGCCGAGCTATACGGTCTCTACCGCAGGATCCACGACGCGTTCGGGGTCGGCGGTCCCCGCGACCTGTACCCCGTGATGAAGGAGCTCCACCGCATCCGCGAGGCCACCCGATGACCACGATCTCCGACCTCCGCGAAGAGGTCTGCCGCCAGAATTGCCGGCTCCCCGAAGAAGGATTGGTCTCACTCACATGGGGCAACGTCAGCGGGCGGTACGACGATCTCGTCGCCATCAAGCCCAGTGGCGTCCCCTACCCCGGCATGACCCCGGACGACATCGTCGTCCTGGACCTGGAAGGCACCATCGTCGCCGGTGAACTCCGGCCGTCGATCGACACCGCCACCCACCTTCTCCTGTACCGCTCCTTCCCCGACATAGGCGGCGTCGTCCACGTCCACAGCACGTATGCGACGGCCTTCGCCCAGGCACGGCTTCCCATCACCTGCCTCGGCACCACCCACGCCGACCACTTCAACGGTCCGGTCCCGGTGACACGCCAGCTCACCGCCGAGGAGGTCACCGACGACTACGAAGGCAACACCGGCCGGATCATCGTCGAGCACTTCCGCGCCAACGGCATCAATCCGAGCCACGTGCCGGCGATCCTTGCCGCGGGTCACGGCCCGTTCGTCTGGGGCGCCAGCGCATCAGCTGCCCTCGACAGCGCGGTGGCGCTCGAGGCGAGCGCCCACATGGCACTCCTCACCGGACTGGTGAAGGGTTCACCGCCCGACCCGCTCGAAGACTGGATCCTGGCGAAACACCACGAGCGCAAACACGGCGCCGGCGCCTACTACGGACAGGGGAAACCATGATCGATCCCAGCAACTCGGAACTCTGGTTCGTCACCGGAAGCCAGCTTCTCTACGGAGACGAGGTCCTCGCCCTCGTCGCCGATGACTCGCGACAGATCGCGGCCGCGCTCGACGAGAGCCATGAGATTCCCCTCCACGTCGTGGTCAAGCCGGTGATGACCGGCGGCGACGCCATCGCGACCTTGGTGAGAGAAGCCAACGCCGATTCGCGATGCGCAGGCCTCATCCTGTGGATGCACACCTTCTCTCCTGCCCGTATGTGGATCCGCGGTCTCGAGGAGCTGTCCAAGCCCTACCTGCATCTCCACACCCAGTTCGCCCGCGACCTTCCATGGGCCACCATCGACATGGACTACATGAACGCCCACCAAGCGGCCCATGGTGACC
>CAZQUB010000168.1:2074-3913 GCA_964596225.1 uncultured Acidimicrobiaceae bacterium | reverse complement strand
AGCCGGCGGCTGAGCCGAGGGGGGTCGCGGGTCGACACGGGAGCCCGGTAGCTTCCCAAACGGTGTCCCGGATCCGCTTGCCCCCCATGGGTTTCTTGTCACACCGGGCTGACATGATGGAACCATGACGGAACACGATCTCCCGATGCCGATCGACGACTACGAGCGGGTGCTCGTTGCCGGCGAGGAGCTGATCGCCAAGGTCCGGGCGCGTCAGGCGGAGGCGCTCGCCGCCCTCGCGTCGGTGAAGGTCCACCACATGGACGGCTGCCGCTCCATGATCGAATGGACGGCGGCCCGTCTCGACATCGAGCACGACACCGCCCGCCGCCTGGTCCGGTTCGCGGACGCTCGCCTCGCCCACCCGAACGTCGCCTCTGGACTCGACGACGGCGAGATCACCTTCGACCGGGCACTCGCCACCGCCGAACTGGCCGCGACCGGTGCCGACGACGCCACGCTGGAGTGGTCCGAGGGGTTCGACCTCGGCGGGGTCCATCGTCTCGCCTCCCGCCGCCGCCGTACCACCCGCCGCACCGAGTCCCGGGTGTTCCTCGATCGGTTCGTGGCGATCCAGCCGTCGCTCGACGAGTCGTCCGGGCGGCTGTGGGGGGAGCTGCCGGGTTTCGAGTTGCGCATCGTGGAGAAGGCACTGCGCCAGCGCGGCGATCAGTTCAACGACCTTCCCGGCCCCACGCTGGCGACGGGCCAGCGCATGGCGGACGCCCTCGTCTCCATCGCCCAGGATTCCTTCGACGGCGGCGACGCCGAGCACACCACCACGACCAGCGGCACCGATCCGCTCGTCACCGTCTTCGTCGACGCTCGCCTCGCCGGTCCCACGGGAGGGGAGGCCGGCGCCGAGATCGCCTACGGCCCCTCGGTCGGGCCCGCCACCCTCGAGCGCATCCTCTGCACCGGCGCGGTCCAGGTCGTCGGCCTCGATCATGGCCGGCCCGTGGTCACCTCCGATGCCGCCCGCGCCATTCCGCCGGCGGTGCGCCGCTTCGTTGCCTGGCGAGACGGCGGCTGCACCATCGCCGGCTGCCGCTCCCGCTACCGGCTCCAACCGCACCACATCCGGCAGCGAAGTCATGGCGGCACCCACGACCCCGACAACCTCACCACCTTGTGCTGGTACCACCACCACGTCGTCATCCACGGCATGGGACACCGCATCGACCCGGACTCGCCGCCCCAGTGCCGGCGGCTCCAACCCACCGGTCGCGGCCCCGATCCTCCCTGACCTCCTCCGCCACCCGCGGCGTCCCCATGTCCGGGGCGGCTCCGGCGCGCCCGACGCGGGGTTGCCCCGGTGTGGCGGCATCGGGCTCACTAGGTTGCGTGATGTCGGGCGACCATGGGGCCGGTCGCCCAGGTGGCGCCGGACGATCGCGAAGGGAGTCCCCCATGCAGCAGATGAGCCACGACGAGATGCTGGCGTTCGTGGCGGAGGGAACCCGCACCGGGAAGCTCGCCGTGGTGCGCCGGGACGGGAGCCCCCATGTCACCCCTGTCTGGTTCGTCGTCGACGGGGACGACCTCGTCTTCACCACCGACGAGCATTCGGTCAAGGGCCGGGCGCTGCGGCGTGACCCGCGGGTGTCGATCGCGGTGGATGACGAGACCCCGCCGTTCGCCTTCGTCCAGCTCACCGGCACCGTCACCCTCTCGGAGGACCTGGAGGAACTGCGCCACTGGGCGACCGCCATCGCCCGGCGCTACATGGGCGACGAACGAGCCGAAGCCTACGGGCGCCGCAACGGCGTCCCGGGCGAACTCCTGGTGAGGCTGCACCCGACGAAGGTGATCGCCCGGAGCGGCATCGCCACCTGAGGC
>CAZQUB010000168.1:0-1974 GCA_964596225.1 uncultured Acidimicrobiaceae bacterium | reverse complement strand
CCCCCCTGGGATCAGGGGGGACCGGCGAAGCGCCGGCGGAGCTGGCGTTGAGCCGAGGGGGGTTCCTTGCTGTCTCCCACCGTGACCCCGTCCGGCGAACCCGCCGAGTACTCCCCTCAACGCTCCCGGCGCCACACCGCCCCGGTGCGGCCCGGGAGGTGGACCGTTCCGTCCCCGGCTTTGCCTTCGCCCCACAGCAGGGTGAAGGAGCCGGGCCCGACCGGCACCCCGGCGTCTTCCTCGCCGGCGTTGACCGCCACCAGCAGGGTCTCGTCGCCGTCACGGCGCTCGAACGCCACGAGCTGGCCGTTGCGCTTCCCGGTGGGATGCACCCGTCGGTAGTCGCTGCTGCGCAGGGCCGGATGCTCCTGGCGCAGCGCCACGAGGCTGCGGAACGTCTCCAGCAGCTCCCGGTCCTGCTCCTGCTCCTCCCACGGGAAGCTGCGCCGGCAGTCGGGGTCCCGTCCCCCGGGCAGGCCGATCTCGGTGCCGTAGTAGACGCACGGCGCCCCCGGGAAGGTGAACAGCAGCAGCGCCCCCAGCACGACGGAGTCTCGATCCCCTGAAGCGATCGAGAGGATGCGAGCCGTGTCGTGCGAGTCGAGCAGGTTGAGGTTGGCGAGATGGGCATGGTCCGGGTAGGCGGCGAGGAGGTGATCGACCCGGTTGGCGTACTCGGCGGCGTCGAGCGGCTCGGTGATCACATACCAGGGGTTGTCGATGTCGGTGGTGGGATCGACCCGGTCGCCGGCGACGAAGGAGATGATCGCCGCCGTCAGCGGGTAGTTCATCGTGCCGTCGAAACGGGTCCCGTCCCCGATCCACTCGGTCGCCTCGGCCCACACCTCGCCGACGAGGTAGAGGTCGGGGTTGATCGCCTTGATCCGCTGCCGGAACTCCTCCCAGAACCCCGGCGTCTTGATCTCCTGCGGCACGTCGAGGCGCCACCCGTCGATGCCACGGCGGGCCCAGTGCTCCCCGACCCGCATCAGGAACTCCCGCACCTGCGGATGGTCGGTGTTGAACTTGGGGAGGGCGGCCAGCCCCCACCAGGCGTCGTAGTTGGGATGGTGGGTCTCGTCGTAGGCGTGCAGCGGCCAGTCACGCACGATGAACCAGTCGATCCAGGGGGAACGGGGGCCGTTCTCGAGGATGTCGTTGAACTGGAGGAAGCCCCGGCTGGCGTGGTTGAACACACCGTCGATCACGACCCGGATGCCCCGCCGATGGCAGGCGTCGAGCAGCTCCTCGAAGGCGTCGTTGCCGCCGAGGATCGGGTCCACCTGGAAGTAGTCGTGGGTGTGGTAGCGGTGGTTGGCGACCGCCTGGAAGACCGGATTCAGGTAGAGGGCGTTGACACCGAGGTCGGTGAGCCAATCGAGGTGCTCCACGATGCCGAGCAGATCGCCACCCTTGTAGCCGTGCGTCGTCGGTGGGGTGTGCCACGGCTCCAGGTTGAACGGCTTGGCGACCCGGGGGGACACCGCGAAGCGGTCCGGGAAGATCTGATAGAAGACGGCGTCGGCGACCCAGGCGGGTGGTCGGTCGAGTGGAGACATGGATGACGACGATAGACCCGAGCCGGCCGGCCGCCATGCACTTCCGACCCGGGATGGATCAGAGGCGCTTCAGCGCCTGCCCCAACCGGCGGCGACCGCGAGTCCCACGAGCACCCACGCCGGCCCGGCGAGGGAATCCCTGAGGAACTCGGTGCGGAACGACCAGAGCCACGATCCCATCCTGCTGCCCGGCCAGTCCCAGAGGAACATCGGCAGCGTCATCGCCAGGAAGAGCGGGACGATTCCCAACGCCACCGGCACCTTCCAATCGAACCGGCCCCCCGGCATACGGTTCCCCATCGCCACGCCCACAATCATCCCGGCCAAGACGAGCAGCGCCGCCCCGACGAACCAGCGCCACAGCTCCCAGTTGCTGAGTGTGGTGTTCAGGTGGTCGCGGTAACTCTCGAACCAG
>CAZQUB010000167.1:0-3920 GCA_964596225.1 uncultured Acidimicrobiaceae bacterium | reverse complement strand
CGCAACGATGCCCGCTACCAAGGGAGAACCCTTTCTCACACACGAAACCCGCCACATGCGGGCAGTCGGCGCCAAGTATGGAGGCTTGTGCCCCCGTTTTCAAGTCACGGTCCCCAGCCGACGATCCCGACGGACCGTAGCCGGGTGGCACCGGACCGTGAGGAGCGGGCACCGCTCACTTCGCCTGGTCGGCCACCGCCTGCGCCGCTGCCGCTGCGGCCTCGGGATCGCCCAGGTAGCGATGGCTCTCCGCCTGGAGCTGGTCGTCGAGCCGGTACACCAGCGGGATGCCGGTCGGGATGTTGAGTCCCGGGATCTCCTCGTCGGAGACCCCGTCGAGGTGCTTGACCAATGCCCGCAGGCTGTTGCCGTGCGCCGCCACGATCACCCGCTTGCCATCCCGCAGATCGGGAACGATGAAGTCGTACCAGTAGGGCAACATGCGCTCCACCACGTCCTTGAGACATTCGGTGGCAGGCGGCAACTCCGGCGGCATCCAGGCGTAGCGGGGGTCGTTGCCGGGGAACCGCTCGTCGGAGCGCTCGAGAGGCGGTGGCGGGACGTCGTAGGAGCGGCGCCACACCTGCACCTGCTCGGCGCCGTGCCGGTCGGCGGTCTCCTTCTTGTTGAGGCCCTGCAACGCCCCGTAGTGGCGCTCGTTGAGGCGCCAGTGCTTCTTGACCTGGATCCAGCCGAGATCCATCTCCCCCAATGCCAGGTTGAGGGTGTCGTTGGCGCGACGCAGCACCGAAGTGTGGGCAACGTCGAAGACGAACCCCTCTTCCTTCATGAGCCGGCCGGCCTGGCGTGCCTCTTCTTCCCCCTTCGCCGAGAGACCGACATCGGTCCAGCCGGTGAAGACGTTCTGGAGATTCCAGACGGACTCCCCGTGGCGCAATAGCACAAGGTCGATCATGGATCGCTCCCGCGTGTGACGACTACCCGTCAACCTAGCGGCGATTTCACCCCGATCGATCCGTCCCGCCGGCCGTTGCCGGATCAGGCCGTCGAAGCGGTCAGCACCTTGCGTGGCGTCCAATGCGGGGTGCGGAGTCCGGCCCACGCATTGAGACGCGACTTCATCTTGCTCTCCTCGCCGATCGAGAACAGCCCGATGTGCAGTGCACCCGACTCCCGGATGGCGAGACCGATGAGCGACCTGGCCAGCTCCTCGGCCCCCGTTTGGGTGTCGGCCTCGACGACCAGCTCCATGAGGAGGCTGACCTGTGCGAGATCCACCACCACCTTCACCTCGCGAATGACCGAGCTCTCCTCGAGGAAGCTCACGACATCGTTGACGTGTCCGTGGAAGGCATCAGTGTCCTGATCCCACGAGACACGCCGGGTGACTTTGAAGTCAAAGGCAACCCGGTATTCCATGTTTCCCTACCTCCGTCTGGCCGTGAGGCGCCCTGACTGCCCACGGCGTTGGTTCGAACGCTAATCGTGGTCGATGGAGGTGCGGGGCGCAAGGTCCAGATCGTGGTTCCGCCCCGTGACTAGTGACGAACTAGACCCAGTACCGGACCAGGGAGGCGAACGTGTCGGGATCGAGCGACGCCCCGCCCACCAGCGCTCCGTCGATGTCGGCCTTCGCCATGATCCCGGCGATGTTGCCCGGCTTGACCGAGCCGCCGTAGAGGATCCGAACCTGTTCGGCCGCGCCGCCCCACTGCTCGGCGACGACGCCTCGCAGGTAGGAACAGACCTGGCCGGCATCGTCGGCACTGGCGGTCTTGCCGGTCCCGATCGCCCAGATCGGCTCGTAGGCGATCACCAGCGACGCCACCGCGTCGGGCTCGAGACCGGCGAGGCCGAGCCGGACCTGGGACCCCACCTTCTCCTCGGTGAGCCCCTGCTCCCGCTCCTCCTCGGTCTCTCCGACACACATGATCGGTGTCATACCGTGGGCGAGTACCGCCTTCACCTTGCGATTCACACCGTCGTCGAGTTCCCCGAAGAGCTGGCGCCGCTCCGAGTGGCCGACGATCACGTACGACACCGACAGCTTGGCCAGCATCTCGGTGCTCACCTCGCCGGTGTAGGCGCCCTTCTCCTCCCAGTGGCAGTTCTGCGCCCCGAGCCCGATCAACAGATGATCGGTCTCGATGACGGTCTGGGCGGAACGGAGCGCCGTGAACGGCGGGCACACCACCACGTCGACCCGCTCGTAGTCCGAGAGGTCGAGCCGGTAGCTCAGCTTCTGCACCATCTGGATGGCATCGAGATGGCTGGCGTGCATCTTCCAGTTGCCGGCAATGAGGTCCTTGCGCATGCGTTGTCTACCTTCCCAGGACGGCAATGCCCGGGAGGGTCTTCCCCTCGAGCATCTCGAGGCCTGCGCCGCCCCCACTCGATACGTGACTCACTTCGTTTTCGAGACCCAGCATGCGGATCGCCGCCACACTGTCGCCTCCGCCGATCACGGTGAACCCGGGACTGCCGGCCACGGCCTGGGCCACCCCGGCGGTGCCGGCCCGGAACGCCTCCCACTCGAAAACGCCCATCGGACCGTTCCAGAACACGCTGGCGGCGGAGCCCAGCACCTCGGAGAAGTCCGACACCGTCTCGGGTCCGATGTCGAGCCCCATCATGTCGGCCGGGATCTCGGTGGCGGGCACCACCCGATGGTCGGCGTCGGCGGCGAACCGGTCGGCCACCACCACGTCCACCGGGAGCACGATCTTGTCGCCGTGCTCCGATGCCAGCAAGCTCCCCACCTCGTCGATCATCGAATCCTCGAGCAGCGAGCTGCCCACCTCGAATCCCTTGGCCGCCAGCAGCGTGAAGCACATGCCCCCGCCCACCAGCATCGTGTCGACCCGTGGCAGCAGCTGACGCATCACGCCCAGCTTGTCGGAGACCTTCGCCCCGCCCAGCACCACCACGTAGGGGCGGTCCGGGTCTTCGAGGAGGCGAGACAGCGCCTCCACTTCGGCCCGCAGCAGGTCACCGGCCACCGAAGGGAGCCGCTCCGCCACCCCCACCGTCGAGGCGTGCGCCCGGTGCGCCGACCCGAAGGCGTCGTTGACGAAGAAATCGGCCAGCGCGGCCAGACCGTCGGCCAGCTCAGGATCGTTGGTCTTCTCCCCCGGCTCGAACCGGGTGTTCTCCAGCACGATCACCGCATCCTGCGGCGCCGCATGGACAGCCGCCGTCACCTCGGGACCGGCGACCCCGTCGAGCTTGATGACGGGGAACCCGCCGAGCTCGCCGAGGCGCCGCGCCACCGGGTCCATCACCAGTGCCGGATCCGGTCCCTTGGGGCGACCCAGGTGGCTGCACACCACGACCTTGGCGCCGCGTTCGTGCAACTTGGCGATGGTGGGCAGGCTGGCGGCGATCCGGAAGTCGTCGGCGACCTTCCCGCCGTCGAGCGGGACGTTCAGGTCGGCGCGTACGAGCACGGTCCGCCCTGCGACGTCCAGGGAGTCCAGGGTTGGGAGCTGGGCCACGTCAGCCGAGCCGTGCAACGAGGTCGACGAGCCGCGTCGAGTAGCCCCACTCGTTGTCGTACCAGCCGAGCACCTTCACCATGGTGTCGCCGGGGGCGATCAAGGCCGATGCGTCGTAGATGCAGGAATGGGGGTTGCCGACGATGTCGCTCGAGACGATCTCGTCCTCGGTGTACTCCAGGATCCCCGCCAGCGGGCCGTCCGCGGCCGCCTTGAAGGCAGCGTTGACCTCGTCGGCGGTGACGTCCCGCCCCAGGATCGCGACCAGGTCGGTGATGGAGCCGTCCGGGACCGGCACCCGCAGCGCCATCGCCTGCAGCTTGCCGTTGAGTTCCGGCATGATCTTGCCAACCGCGCTGGCGGCGCCGGTCGAGGTCGGCAGGATGTTGGCTGCCGCGGTGCGGGCCCGGCGCAGGTCCTTGTGGGGGAAGTCGAGGATCCGCTGGTCGTTGGTGTAGGCGTGCA
>CAZQUB010000166.1:0-3925 GCA_964596225.1 uncultured Acidimicrobiaceae bacterium | reverse complement strand
AACGCACCCCGGTCCGACCGCATCCACGCCGCGCTGATGCTCACCGTCGCCGGCGCCACCATCGCCTACTGGATCGAACACTTCACCAAAGGTCGCCTCCAGACCGAAGAAGACGACCCCACCTACCTCGCCTTCGAGAACGCCTTCCCCGCCGCCGACGCCTACATGGCGGGCTGCTTCATCGCCTCCGCCATCCTGCTACGGAAACAGAACGTCGCCGCGGTGCCCCTCGGGATCGCCGCCGGGAGCGCCATGGTGTTCCTCGGAGCGATGGACACCCTCTACAACCTGCAGCACGGCAAGTACGCCAAGATGGACAGTGCCATGGCGGCCGAGACGATCATCAACCTCGTCAGCTTCACGTTCGGCCCCGCCACGATGCTGCGGCTGTGGCGAGCCCGCCGCCGCCTCGCCGGCTGACGGCGTCTCAACCGATCAGTTCTGTCGCGGCGGCAACGATCCGCTCCACGTTGGGGAGCGCAGCCTGCTCGAGATGGCGTGCGAACGGGATCGTGCCCTCCACCGCCACCCGGCCGAACCGGGCCGCCAGGCCACTCTCCGCCACCACGGCCGCGATCTCCCCCGACAGACCGAACCCGGCGTAATCCTCGTCCACCACCAGCACCCGCTTGGTCGCCCCGGCGGCGTCCACGATGGTGTGCCGATCGAGCGGACTCACCGTCCGTAGATCCACCACCGCCGCCTCGATCCCCCGCTGCTCCAGTTCGGCGGCCGCCTCCAGGCAACGATGCACCCCGACCGCCAGGCTGAACATGGTGAGGTGACGCCCCTCCCGGCGCACCACGGCCCGGCCGATCGGTACCGGCGGCGGCGGGTCCGCCACCTCGCCTGCCGCGCCGGCGAGCGGAATGTCGAAGGTCACCGTGTCCCGCCGCGACCCCGCCAGCCACTCCAGCCAACTGGCCGACAGCAGCTTGTGCTCCAAGAACACCACCGGGCCGTCATGAGCAAGGGCGCTCCGCATCAGGCCGGCGGCGTCGGCCGGGGTGGAGGGAACCACCACGGTGAGCCCGGGGATCCCCGCCAGCAGACCCCACAGCGCCTGCTCGTGCTGGCCCCCGTCGCCGTACCCACCACCGCAGGTGGCCCGCACCACCATCGGCACCTTCCACTTCCCTCCCGAGAAGTCCTCGATCTTGGCGGCCTCGTTGAGAAGGCCGCTGAGCGCCACCGCCACGAAATCCACCAGCATGATCTCCACGATGGGACGGAGCCCCGCCATGGCGGCCCCGACCCCGGCGCCGAGGAAGGCCGACTCGCTGATCGGGGTACCCCGCACCCGCTCCGGGCCGAAACGCACCAGCAGCTCACGGCGCACCATCGGCACGTCCTCGCCGAACACCACGATCCGGTCGTCGCGGCGCATGGCGTCCCTCACCGCCAGGTCGATCGCCTCACCGAACCCGACCTCGGTCACGGCGCCACCCCCGCGATCTCCAAGGCCTCCCGCACCACCGTCTCCACCTCACCCCGGGCCGCCGCCTCCAGCGCACCCAGTTGGGACTCGTCGAGACCCTTGGCGGCCTTGCGGATCGGGTCCTTCCGCGGCCCGAATCGGGACGCCGCCGCCCGCGCCAAGGTGCCGATCAGGCGCCTCGTTCCCGCCCCCCGAGCCCGCATCTCACCGGCCGACCGGTCCATGCTGCCCCGCGCCAGCCGCGGGATCTCGCCCCCGACCTCCCGCGGATCCTCGACGAATCGCAGCAGCGGATCATCCTCGAAATGCCCACGCGGCCGCTGGCAGGTCGCCCACAAGAACCCAGGACCGCGGCCCCGCCGCGCCCGGCTCACCGCCTTGCCGGCCACCGCCCACACTTCGGACACCGACGACCCGTCGACCCGCCACGCCGGCATGCCGAACGCATCGGCTCTCCTCCCCGGCGTGCCCCCGGTCATCTCCCCCGAGCGGGTCGAGATGGCCCACCCGTTGTCCTTGCACACGAACACCACCGGCAACTTCCACACCACCGCCAGGTTGAACGCCTCCATCAGCATGCCCTGGTTGATCGCCGACTCCCCGAAGAACGCCACCGCCACACTGCCGGGCCGAAGCCGCAGACCGGAGAGGGCGAACCCGCAGGCGAGCGGCCCCGACGACCCGACGATGCCCGACGACGCCACCAGACGCTCCCGATCGAACAGGTGCATGTGGCCCCCGCGGCCGTGACCCGACCCCTCCTCGTGCCCCAGCATCTCGAGGAGCAACCCCTTCGGGTCGGTACCCCGGGCCAGCAGCGCCGCGGTCGGGCGGTGATCGAGCGCCACCGCGTCTCCCTCTTCGAGGTGGGCCATCACCCCGGCGATGATGCCCTCCTCCCCGATCCCCAGGTGCATCTCACCCGAAATGAGACCCCGCCACCACAGATCGCCGATCGCCTCCTCGAACAGGCGCATCCGCGTCATCTCGGAGTAGAGGTCGGCGAGGGGGGCGGTTCGTGCCGGCATCGTCACCTCACGCCCGGTAGTGCTGCCGGATGATGCGTTCGAACGCCCAGTAGGGAATCCACCGCTTCAGCATCGCCGCCAGGCGCTCGGACGGCTCCCCCACCGTGTAGCGGAGGCGCGGGTAGCGGCGGCGGGCGATCTTCGCCACCAGGTCTCCCACCAAGGCCGGGTCGGATCCGTTCACCTCGTCGCTCTCGATCACTTTCAGCGACCGGTCGAACCGGTCCCGCTCCGGCGAGGTGTCCATGGCGTCGATGGTACGGCGCGCCTCGGTGAACCCGGTGGTGAAGTCGGCCGGTTCGATCAGCACCACCCGGATCCCGGACGGCCGCACCTCCATCCGTAGCGCCTCCATCAGCCCCTCGAGGGCGAACTTGGTAGCCGAATACAGCCCCTGGTACGGGAGGGCGATGATCCCGCCGATCGAACCGATCGTGATGATGGTGCCCCGACCCCGCTCCCGCATCACCGGCACCACCGCCCGGCACATCCGCAGCACCCCGAAGAAGTTGGTCTCGAACTGGCGGTGCGCCTCCTCCAGGCTGGTGTCCACGATCGGGCCGGCGATCCCGAACCCGGCGCAGTTGACGAGCAGGTCGATGCGACCGGCGGCCTCCGTCACGGCCGCCACCGCGGCATCCACCGATTCGTCGACGTCGACGTCGGCGGCCACCATCTCCACCGACGGGGCCGGATCACCCGGATCGGCCGGAAGGTAGGTGCCGAACACCCGGAAACCGGCCTCCACCAGGCGGCCGGCCGTCGCCCGGCCCAGACCGGACGCCGCTCCCGTCACCAGCGCCACCCGCCTCGATTCCACGGCCCTCCTCTCCACGGCAGCTCCCGAGCATAGGGAACTCGCCGACTGCGGTACGTTGTGGCCACCACCACGTCACGAGGAGCCCACCCATGAACACCTCCAACCCGGCCCGCACCGCGCTGGCAGGCATCCGCCTCACTCTCGGCATCGGCGGTCTGGTCGCACCCGGCCTCCTCGCCCGCTCCTTCGGGATCGATCCCGCCGAGAGCCGCGGACTCACCGCCATGATCCGGGTCTTCGCCGCCCGAGAGCTGATGATGGGCGTCGGGATCCTGGCCACCTCCGGCCCGGAACGCGACCGCTGGCTCCGGTGGGGTGCGATGGTGGACGCCGGCGACGTCGTCTCCGCCCTCCTCGCCGGGATCCGCCGCGACGCCCCGGCCCGCGCCGTCGTCCTCACCGGTGCCGCCGGCTCCACCGCGGTGGCGCTCGGCCTCTCCCAACTCAAGTGTGGCGCCACCCGCACCACCTGATCAGGCCCCGTCCCTGAGACGGACTCTCGGCGGGCGCTTCATCGGATAGGCTGCCGGGACTCCGGCGAGTTCGCCGCGTGCGGCGAGGCGCGCCCCTTCCATCACGGGAGTCAGCCGACAGCGCAGCCATGGTCTTCTCATCGGTCTCCTTCCTGTTCTTCTTCCT
>CAZQUB010000165.1:0-3953 GCA_964596225.1 uncultured Acidimicrobiaceae bacterium | reverse complement strand
CCCCCGCTCACGCAGGCGTTTCTGTAGCACGCCCGGCGAGACTCGACCCTGTCGCCCGGCGACAGGCCTCATTCTTCTGATCCGTAGATCTCCAAGCGCCGCCCACCACCGTCTACCGGCGTCCAAACCGAAGGTCGGGATGGGAGCATTCTCTGTTCCCGTGAACTGGTGGTATCGCCGGCGGTGAGCCGAAAGCCCGTCTGACGGCTAGTCCATCGTGGCCGGGGTAACGGTTCCGGCTGCTCCGTCGACGGTGACGAGTGCGCCGTCGGTGATACGGGCTGTGGCGTCACCGGTTGCGAGCACCGAAGGAATCGCGTACTCCCTGGTGAGCACAGCAGTATGGCTGAGCGGCCCGCCGGCGTCGCACACGAACGCACCGGCAATCCCGAAGAGCACGGACCACGACGGGTTGGTGACCGGGCAGATCACGACGTCGCCGAGCTGGACCCGGTCGAAGTCGACCTCGGATCGTACGATCCGGGCGGTTCCGGTATAGGTCCCGGCCGCACCAGGGATCCCCGTGATGGTGTTTCCCGCGGTGTCGGATGCGGCAATCGGCGTGAACTCGGCGCCGACCATCCACAACAGCGCTTGGTTGATGCGCCGACCGGCGGTGGGGAAGGCGCTGATGTCGGGGAGTGGGCCGGACGAGTCGCCCAATGTGGCGGGCCCCGGATGCGCCAGAACCCAGGCTCGCTCGGCACGGCGCCGACGAACCAGATCGTGAAGTGAGCCACCACGTCCGCTGAACGCCGCTGCCACCTCGTCTCGTTCGAGCATGAAGACATCGTCAGTGCCTGCAATGGTTCCTGCAGCGGCAAGGCGGGTACCGATTTCGAGATACGCCCGTCGCAGCAACGCTCCGCTCACAGATGCCGACCAGTGGATGTTGTCTTCGCGGATCGGATAGACGTCGCGCGCCTTGGAGAGCAGCCGATCGAACTCCGCGGCATCGGCTGATGAGAGGTGCTCTCTCGCCGAAGTTTCGAGACCGCCATCGTCGAGATCCTTGGTTTCCCCATCGACGGCTGCCTTGATCATGCGCCCGATCAGGCCCGGTTGTTCCCCGATCGTGAGCGACGACCACTCGTATTGGGTGGTGCGGAAGCCGTAGGTGCGGATCCACTCTTCGATGGCTCGAGCCGAGGAGCGATCGGCGGCTGAAACGCGTTGCACGACGTCGCCGTCAGACTCTCGGAGGACAGCCATGGCCGCAGGGGACCGGCGGATCGTATCGGCGACCTTCCTCATTGCCGATGTCGGCTCCGAGGAAGCGGGCGAGTGCCCGGTCAGCAGCCGCAGCGCCGCATGCTCGTCCCAACCCAGCATTCGTGCGCAACCGGTGACGAACTCGTGAATCGCCACAACGTAGGGAATCATCAGATCGAAGTGGACGTCAGTTGCCCAAGCGGCGAAGGTGAGGACGTCGTCGAGGTGAGACATCAGTTGATCGTCGTCGAGGGCTCCAACGTCGATCGACCGCAGCCGAGCAACGGCCGCCATCGTTTCGGGCTTCCATTCCTCACGCCACCGTCGCGCCGCATTCTCGAGGACGCCCGATTCCACGAGCCGTTTGGCTGTGGCCATGCGGGCGCGCAACTCTGGGTGCAGCCTGGCGATCAATCCCATGATCAGGCGCGGGGGAGGCTTGCCGGAGCCTCCGCCGACGGGAACCGGCTGTATGTAGAGCTCGCCGCCGACCGTCACCTGTTTCACAGCATCCAGAATCAATCCCGACCGCTTCGCCCAGCGGGTCATTCCGTCGCTCTCGAGGTGCTGGTATGAGGCCACCAGCGGGCTGAGCGGGCCGGGATGGTGGGTGGAGTCTTTCTGCCACGAGCCCTCCGGAATCTTCAGGTCGGGTTGCACCGGGAGCGCGGTGATCGGGCGGCACTGCAGCAAGTGCAGGGTGGAACCGTCATACGCCCATTCAATGTCCACGGGATGTCCGGAGTGCGATTCGAGTCTGCGGGCCAGCGCTGCCACCTCGAGAACCAACGCCTCGTCGGCGGCGCCGCCCGACAGGTGGACGGCTTTGCCGTCGCGGACCACCCATTCGTCACCCACCACCGAGCCGTCCATGAGTTTGTCGGCGAGTCCGGCCACGGCCGATACCACTACCTCACGGTCCCCGGTGACAGGGTTGGCCGAGAAGGCCGCACCCGCCGCCGTCGGGTCGATCATGGCCTGGACCAGGACGGCGAGGGGGGCGCCGTGCGCCGACCCGACGACTTTGCCGGCAGCGTCGAGCACCGCAGCCGCGTCGGCGGCTACGTCGAGCACCGTTTGGTATTCGCCGGCGTGCGACGCGTCTTCGAGGTCCTCCGCGATCGCCGACGAGCGAACCGCCAGCGTGCCGCTGCCGAAGGCGCCGAGCGCAGATTCGAGCTGCGGTCTCATGGTCGTTGGGTCGAGAGTCGCCGCCGCGGCGACGGTGATCACGAATCCTTCGGGGATCTGCTCACCCGTCTGTCGGAGGCGGGCCAGGGTCGATGCTTTGGTCCCGGCAAGGGTGGGGTCGGTCGCCTGGTCGAGGTGCAGGATGTCCGGTGCAGTGCTCATGGTCGGGGGCCCTCTCCCGTCTCGGCGCTGCGGCGGATCGCCACGACGCTGGCGGCGACCAGGAAGCCCATGCCCACCGGGAGAATAGGAGTCACCAGCGCGGTCCGTGCGTTGAAGATGAGCCCGGCAGCGGTGAGAGCCCCGGGGACGATGGTCAGCATTCCCCAGCGGAACAACCAGCGCGGTACCCAGCTGTGGCGCCCGGCCAGGGCGATGGCGGCGGTGCCCAGCGACAGGACGGGGATGGTCATGACCCAGTCGCCGAGCGATGTTGCGTGTACGAGTGCCGCCGCGCCGCCCTCGACCGATGCGCCGGCTACGTATGCCGGGGCCAGGCCGAGCACGATGCCCAGCCATGTCGTGTAGACCACCATGGCTGCAGCCGGAGCGGTCGTGAACGCGAATCGGGCCACGTCGGTGCCTGGGGAGTCTTGGTCACCGAGCCTGGCCAACATGATCCCCCCCAAGCTGAGCACGACGACCCCAATGATCCACATGCCGAGGTTGATGGTGAGCAACGTGCCGTTGCCGGTGACTTTGGTGAGGTACTCGCCGATCGCGTTGCTTTCCGCCGCAACATCGATGTCCGCCCCGGACGCGGCCCAGAAGCCCGTTCCGGCGAGCATGATGATCACCCCGAGGATGGTGGTCCACCCGGCCGCCTTGTAGTGCGCGGCCCGACTGGTCGGCGTTGCCGCTGTCACTGTCTTGGTTGCTGGCATCGTCATCTGCGTTCCCTCCCAGGTCGCTGTGTTGCGTGTACCGTACAGACTATGCAGGATTCGTGCAAGTAATTTAGGAATGCTAAAGTGGCGGCTATGGGAACACTGCGAGATGAGCAGAAACGAATCGCCAGGGAACGCATCCTTCAGGCGCTGGCCGTCGAGATCGCCGAGAACGGGCTGCTGGACCTGTCCGTGCCCGCCGTGGCCGAGCGGGCCGGGGTGTCGCAAAGGACCGTCTACAACTACTTCGAGAACAAGGACGTCATGGTGAGCTCGCTCGGGGAGTGGGTCGAGGACTGGATCGTCGAGCGCGGTGGTCCTTCGGTTTGGACCGACTTGGACACGATCCCTGAGTCTTTGATCACCGTCTTCTCCCTGTTCTCGGAGATGGGCCCACTCACCCGGGCGGTCACTCGCATCCGCTCCGACGTCGCCCGAGACCCAGACATCCATCATCCCCGCGACTCACGCAGCAACATCCGAACCGAGAAATTGCGTGCCGACCTTGCCGAACTGCGTCCCGACCTGGATGAGGACGGCGTTGCAGCGGCGACAGCACTATTCCGGATGATCCTCGGCATGGAGAGCTGGCACTGGTTGGCGGTGGGCAATGGCCTCTCCGGCGCCGAGGCCGGGAGAGTTGCCGGTTGGGCGTTCACCGAG
>CAZQUB010000164.1:1641-3957 GCA_964596225.1 uncultured Acidimicrobiaceae bacterium | reverse complement strand
TCTCTCACCCTCCCTGCTGTGCAGGGAGGGTCGAAGAACGAGCCGAAGGCGAGTGATTCGGGGAGGGTCACCGTGGTACGAATCCACCGCGACCCCCCTCGGATCGAACGTCACCCAACGGGTGGCGCCTCTCCGGTCCCCCCTGATCCCAGGGGGACGACAGGAAGGGCAAGAGGCGACGGCCGAAGGGTCGAGGGAGACGAGAGCGTGGTTCAGCGGTCGGGGAACTGCGCCACCAGCATCCGTGACAGCGGCCGCCGGATCGAATCGCCGGTGGTTCCGACCAGGAAGATCACCGTGTCGTCACCTACCACCGGGGTGACGAAGGCTCTCCCGGCGCCGTTGTCGATGCCGATGAGAGCTCCGATCAGGTCCCAGCCGGCGCCGTCGGCCGAGAACCGCATCCAGGCGTTGCCCTGGTCGATGACCGAGTCGCGGGCGGTGACGATTCCGAGGGGGCCGATCCCGACCGCGCTGGCGGTGGCGAGGGAGCCGGCGGTGCCGGATGCCGGGATCCACCGTCGCCCGTCCGCCGAGAGCCATATGTGGCCGCTGCGTCCTAACCCGATCGCCCCCGCCGAGGCGTCGATCGGGTCCGCCACCGCCAGGAATCCCCGGTCCGTCGCCTCGATGTCGAGCAGCATGACCCCATTGGCCGTCCCGAAGAGACCGGTGACCAGTTCACTCCACTGCGCCCCGTCGCCGGACCTCCAGATCGAGGTGGTCGACGCGGTGGAGCCGGTGACGTAGAACAGCCCGTCGCCGGAGGCGAGCAGCCCCCAATCGATGTCCTGCAGCCCGGGGATGGCGGCGGAGAGATCCATGACGGTGACGGAGCCGTCGGGGCCGATGCGCCACAGCTCCACCGCAGGGCTGCCCGCTTCGCCGGGCGGTCCGAGCACCGTCATGTAGGCGTCGCCGCGGTAGGCCACTAATCCCCCGATCCTCAGGGCGGCGCCGGACGTGACCTCCTGGAGGGCGGAGATCGCCTCGACGGCACGCCAGGTGCCCGCCGCCTCCACCCACACCGCCGGCGCCTCGCCCCGGCGGCCCGCCGCGACGCGGTGGCCTCCGACGTCGACCATGAAGTCGATCCACGTCGCCCCCTCGGGAACGGTGCCCTGTGACCAGTCGAGACCGTCGATCGACTCCCAGACGGTGAGAGACTCGGCCGTGGTCTCGCCGGCGAGGACGAAACGATCTCCCACCCACATGAGCGGTCCGGTGACGCCGGGAGGATCGGCCCAGTGGTACTCGATCGTCCCCACCGGCGTCTCCAGCGCGGTGTCATCACCGAGTTGGACGGCGGGGCCGGGAAAGCGCTCGGCCAGGTCGAGATGGGTCTGCGCCGCCGCGGCGTCGATGGTGGGGGTGAGCCGCCAGAGGCCGGTGGAGTCGACGGACCCGACGGTGGCGACGAAGGCGTCCCGATCGACGTCGGCGGCCCATTCCGCCAGCGTGAGCCAGGCATCGGTCGACTCGGCTCCCCGGGTGGCCAGCGACCTGATCCCATCCGGGCCCACCTGCGCGGTGACGGTTCCGGTCTCCTCCTCGATCCCGAGCAGCGACAGCAGATGCGACGACGCCCGGTAGCTGCACGTCACCGTGGCCATCTCCGCACCGTCAGGCATAGGCAGGGCGAAGACCGTGCCGGGCCGGGAGCGCCCGCACCCGTCGACATCGATCTCGGCACCGACCGCGGCCAGGTAGTTGGCCACCGCGCCCCATTCGATGCCACCGTTTTCCTCGTACCGCCAGCCGAGGTCGATCCCGCCCAGCGTGGGCAACGTGATCTCCCCGGTCTCCGGGAGGTCGCGGGAGAGGAGGTCGGCGGCCGCGAAACCCTCGTCGGCGGCGAGAAGCCCGAGGAACTGTGGAACCAGATCGACGGCGTCGGCGGCGAGGACGTCGCCGTCGTCGCTGGCGCGAACCCACACACCGTGAGAGATCTGGGTGCCGCCCTCGCCGCCGCTCGACACCGCGACGACGTCATTACCCACCATCGCCACGCCGAACGCGGAGCCTCTGACGTTCGATGCCCGATCGGGCGGCTGCACCGGGAGGGCCGATATCTGCCAGCTGGCACCCCCGTCGATCGACGACCACGCCGCCGGAACGGCGCCGACGTTCCCCACCGCCACCCACCGGGTGCCGGACACGGCGATCCCGTACAGGTAGCTGTTGCGCTCGAAGCTCGCCGTCGAGCCGGCGGTGATGCGCTCCGTCTCACCTGCCACGTCGAGGACGACGCGGTCGGAGAGGATGGCGGTCACCTCGGCGTCGAAGCCGAGTCCTCGGATCCGGGTGCCGACCTCG
>CAZQUB010000164.1:0-1541 GCA_964596225.1 uncultured Acidimicrobiaceae bacterium | reverse complement strand
ACCTCGGCGTCGAAGCCGAGTCCTCGGATCCGGGTGCCGACCTCGACCTGCTCCTCGTAGCCGCCGATCACCAGGGAGGCGGCCGCCCCCTCATCGCCGGTCTGGATCGCCTGTACCTCGATCTCGATCGGTGCCAGGTCGAAGGCGGGGTCGTCGATGCCGACCCGGTACCAGGTCTCACGGTCGAGGGAACGCCACACCGCCGGGTCGTAGGCGTTCCCCCGGTTGACGTACCCGACCGCGGTCAGTCCGTCCGACGAGCTGACGATGTCGATGATGGCGCCGCCCTCGTCGAAGAAAAGCAACGCCGAGTCTGCTGCACCGACGGCGTCCCAGGTCACACCGTCACCCGAGGTGAGGACGACGGGGCGGAAATCCCTTCTGTCCGGTTCCACCGCGCTGACGAAGAGGCCGCCGATGGCGTAGCCGTCCTCCGCTCCGGTGATCGAGAGGAAGCGGAAGCCGGCACGGGGATCGATCGGAAGGGGCACGGAGTGCCAGACGCCACTCTCGTCGGCCTCCCAGATTCCCTGCTCGGCGCTCGACCCGTCGTCGCTGACCTGAAAACCGAGCACGATGAGGCCGGCCGGACCCCAGGCGGCATCAACCACCGCGATCCCGGCCAAGCCGTCCTCCTCTCCGAGGTAGGTCCACTGGTCGGGCGATGTCGCTTCCCACATCGGGACGCCAAAGCGGTCGTTACCGGCGCTGCCCAGCGCCACCGCCCCCCCGTCCGCGTTCGGCGCCAGCACCGACACCTGCGACGCTTCCCCGTCGCCGGGATCGACTCCCGGCAGCGACCGCCGCTCGCCGGTGGGATCCAGCGTCCAGATGGCGGCCCGTGCGGCATCGGATCCCACCGCGGTCACCGTCGACCCGACGACGCCGATCGACAGGATGGATCCCGACTCCGGCAGCAACGGCGTCCACTCGATGTCGGGGTCGATCCTGTCGTTCCCCAGCTCCACCACATCCGGAATCGGCGAGGCCGCCTCGTCGGGGATCGTGGTGGTGGTCGTGGTGGTCGTGGTAGTCCCCGAGTCGCCACTCACCCCGAGGACGGCGACGGCGGCGACCGCCGCCAGCACCACCACGCCCGGCGCCAACCATGAGGAGGCCGGCCGGCGGGGCGGCGGGGTTCCGACTACCGGGGTGGGGGGCAGGGCACGCACCGCTCCCGTGCCATCGCCTCCGCTCTGCGGTCCCTCACGCCTGCCCATGGGCACATTGTGGGCCAGGAGGAAGGATACGACAACGCACCCGCGGTCCGGGGGCCTGTTCTCACCCTCTCTGCTGTGCCGGGAGGGTCGAAGAAGCGCCACCGAAGGTGGCGTCTGATTCGGGGAAGGTCACCGTGCGGTGACATCACCGCGACCCCCCTCGGATCGCTTCGCTCTCCGGTCCCCCCTGATCCCAGGGGGGCGACAGGCTCTCTCACCCCCCTGCTGTGCCTTCTGTCACCCTCCCCGCTGTGCCGGAGGCCAGGTGATTCGGGGAGGGCGACCGTGCGGTGACATCACCGCGACCCCCCTCGGATCGCT
>CAZQUB010000163.1:0-3965 GCA_964596225.1 uncultured Acidimicrobiaceae bacterium | reverse complement strand
GCCTCCATCTGCATCGCCAGCTCCACCTCCTGCTGCGGGGTGAGGAGGGGGTAACGCCCGATCTCCTGGAGGTACATCCGCACCGGATCGGAGACGTGCACCAGCTCGTCGCTGCTGAGCGCGGTGGCCGCCAGGGCGTCGTTGGAGTCCTCCCGGATCGTGATGTCCCGCTCCTGGAGCGCCACGCATACTTCCTCGAAGGCATCGGCGGTCGCCTTGGCGTCCTCCAGCTCCTGCTGGATCTCGGTCATCACCAGGAAACCGCGCTGCCTCCCCCTCTGGGCGAGGCGTTCGAAGGCGGTCTGGGCGATCTCGTTCATCCCTGGCTCCGCAAGCGACGGCGTTGCTCCTGCAACGCTACCAACTGGGACAATCGGTCAGAAGACTCCTGACCTTCAGGACCCAATCCTTCCATCTCCCGGCGCAGGGTTTCGATGCGGCGTTCGATGGCGCCAACCTCGATGCGGCCCACCAATTCCTTGGCAGGGGCGAGGTCGCTCATGTCGGTGAGCGCCAGCTCCGCCAGCAACGCCGCCGCCGGGGAATCGTCGCTCCCGAGCAGACTCCCCAGATCGGGCGGCACCCCCGGTTCCAGCTCGGCGACGGCGGGGGCGATCAGCTCGAACGCCTCCCGGAACTCGGAATCGGTGAAGAGGTCGGGGACGAGGTCGAGACTCCGCACCCCCGGGTCGTTGGCCAGCAGCCACCGCAGCAGGTCGCGCTCGGCCTTCTCCTGGCCCGAGAGGCGCCGTGCCACCGGGGGTCGCCGCCGGGGCTCCGATTCGGCCCCGGCCCGCACCGCCGCCGCCACCGCCTGCTCGACGTGCGCCAGCTCGACCCCGGTACGCCGCGACAGCATCACCGCATACTCGTGACGCACCAGTGGATCGGGATGGCGGGCCACCACCGCCGCCGCGGCACGCACCGCCCGGCCCCGCGCCTCCACCTCGTCGAGGGCGAACCGTCCCAGCTCCTGATCGAGGCGGAACTTGAGCAGCGGCACGCTCTCGGCGATCGCCGTCTGCAACGCGGCAACGTCGCCGGCCCGCACCACGTCGGCCGGATCCCGGCCCTCGGGAAGGGCCGCCACCCGCAGGTCGAGGTCGCCGGGTACCGAATGCTCGAAACCCCGCAGGGCGGCGCCGGCCCCTGCCTCGTCGGCGTCGAAGGCGAGCACCACCCGCTCGGTAAACCGCCGCAGCAGGTCGAGGTGCTCTTCACCCAGGGCGGTGCCGCAGGTGGCGACCGCCACCGGCATGCCGGCGAGATGGACCGCGATGACGTCGGTGTACCCCTCCACCACCACCGCCTCCCCCCGGCGCACGATCTCCGACTTGGCCCAGTTGAGGCCGTAGAGCAGCCGCGACTTGTGGTAGATGGGGGTCTCGGGCGAGTTGAGGTACTTGGGGGGATCCCCGTCGAGCTGGCGAGCCCCGAACCCGACCGCGTCGCCTCGCAGGTCGTAGATCGGGAACATGATCCTGCCCCGGAACCGGTCGATGAGGCGACCCTGGCTGCTCCGCGTCGACAGCCCGGCGGCGATGAGCGTTCGCGAGGTGAAGCCCGCCTTCCCGAGACGGCGGGTCAGTTCGTCCCAAGAGGCCGGCGAGTATCCCAGCTTGAACTGGTCGACCACCTCACCGTCGTAGCCGCGACCCCGCAGGTAGCTGCGGGCCGAGCCGGCGTCGCCGCCGGACTTGAGCCGCTCGTGGTAGAAACCCACCGCCGCCTCCACCGCACGGATCAGCTCCTCGCGCTGCCCCCTCCGCTCCTTCGAACCCGGCTCTTCGGTGAGGACGATCCCGGCCCGCCGGGCCAGCAACTCCACCGCCTCCCGGAAATCGAGTCCCTGCGACTCCTGCACCCAGCGGAAGACGTCGCCGCTCTTGCCGCAGCCGAAGCAGTGGTAGAGGCCCCGTGCCGGATCGATCGACAAGGACGGGGTCTTCTCCTGATGGAAGGGACACACCGCCATCACGGAGCGCCCGGAGCGCTTGACCTTGGTCACCTCGGAGGCGAGTTCGACCAGATCCGTCCGCTCCCGCACACGATCGATCTCTTCGCGCGGATAGGCCACGGCCGGAGTGTACCGGCGGCCGATTCTTGGCACCCACGACCGCCGGACAGGCATCGATTGTCAGGAAACCGGAGTTCCGCCCCCATAGAATCCTGTCCGTGGAACCTGCCGTCATCGTCGCCCTCGCCGGCGCCATCATCGCCGGCGGTATCGTCGTCGTCCTGCTCACCCGGCCCCGCACCGTGCACAGCTCGTGGGCGAGCGCGGCCGAGGATCTGGGCCTGCGTCCCGCCCCCGGCTCGGCCTTTCACGAGCCCCGCATCGAAGGGATGATCGATGGGCTCCCCGTCCGCCTCGACGTCGTCCGCCGCGACCACAGCGGCACGAGCATCGCCTTCACCCGCTACCGGGTCTGGTACCCGCCGCTCAAGCTCGGGCTCCGCCTCACCCGCGAATCGTCGGTCAGCCGGGTCCTCCACCGGCTCGGCGCCCCCGACATCGACACCGGCCACACCGATTTCGACGACACCTTCACGATCCACGCCAACTCCGCCGAGGCGGCCCGCGCCTTCCTCACCCCCGTCCGCCGCAACTCGCTGCTGCGGCTCATGTCCCTCCACCGCGATGTCGTCGTCGAGGACAACGGCATCACCCTCACCGTGGTCGGCGTCGAGCGCGATCCGGAGCGTCTCGTCACCTTCATGCGCCGCACCGCGGCGACGGCCCGGCAGCTCGCCGGGCGGGACACCGCCCCGGTGCTCGATGAAGGGCTCAGCCTGCAACGCCAAGGCGACCTCGCAGCCGCCGCCCACCAGTTCCAAGCGGCGGGCCGGGCCCATCCCGACGATCTCGACGCCCGGCTGCTCGAGGCGCAGGCGCTCCTCGCCACCGGAGCCGAGGGCGACGCGGCCGGTGTCGTCGCCGACCTCAGCGCCGCCCTTCCCGCCGACGTCGACGTGCTCGGCATGAAGGACCGGATCGAGACGCCTCCTGCACCGGCGGCCGCTTCCCCATCGCCGGTCGAGTTGAGTCCGATGCTCGACGACCTGTTCTCGCACAACCGGCTCTCGTTCGAAACCGGCCGCCGCTTCGACGAGCAGTACCGGGGGAGCCCGGTCAAGCTGTCGGGACGGGTCAAGAGCGCCAGGGAGTACGACCGCGACCTCGACTTCGGGGACCGACCCGGCGCCAAGGCGGTCGTCACCATCGCCACCATCCACCACGACCTCTACGGAGCCAACGACGTCGACGCCGTCGTCCAACTCCCGCCCGGGTCGGCCGAGCATCTACGACGCGGCGACCAGATCACCTTCGCGGGGACGCTGGCCAAGGTGGATCCGATGATGCGGAACCTGTTCGTCGCCGATGGGACCGTGATCGGCTGACCGGCGCCGCAGTACTCAGCAGGACCCGAGGCGCTCGCCGAGGTAGCCGGCCAGCAGGTCGAGCGACACCCGATCCTGCTCCATCGAGTCGCGGTCCCGCACCGTCACCGCCTGATCCTCCAACGTGTCGAAGTCGACGGTGACGCAGTACGGGGTCCCGATCTCGTCCTGGCGGCGGTAGCGGCGCCCGATCGACTGGGTGACGTCGTGTTCAACGTCCCAGCGGGGACGGAGCTCGTCGGCCACCCGGGTGGAGACCTCGATCAGCTCCGGCTTCTTCGACAGGGGCAGCACCGCGACCTTGATCGGTGCCAGCCGGCGGTCGAGCTGCAACACCACCCGGGTCTCGCCCCGCACCTCCTCCTCGTGATAGCCGTCGATCAGGAAGGCAAAGGTGGTGCGGGTGGCGCCGGCGGCCGGCTCGATGACATGCGGGAAGAACCGCTCGTCGTTCTCGGCGTCGTAGTAGCGCAGGTCCTTGCCGCTGTGCTCGGAGTGGGCCTTGAGATCGAAGTCGGTGCGGTTGGCGATGCCCTCCAGCTCGTCCCACCCCCACGGGAAGA
>CAZQUB010000162.1:0-3990 GCA_964596225.1 uncultured Acidimicrobiaceae bacterium | reverse complement strand
TCCGGACCGCTGAACTGTGCGTTGTACAGCGCGGCGTAGGCGCCGTCGCGGGCGATCAGCTCGTCGTGGTTCCCCTGCTCGACGATGCGGCCCTCCTCCATCACCAGGATCAGGTCGGCATCGCGAATCGTCGACAGGCGGTGGGCGATGACGAAGCTGGTGCGCTGGGTGCGCAACGCCGCCATGGCGTGCTGCACCAGCGCCTCGGTGCGGGTGTCCACCGAACTGGTCGCCTCGTCGAGGATGAGGAGCGCCGGGTCGGCGATGAAGGCCCTGGCGATGGTGATGAGCTGCTTCTCGCCGGCGCTGATGTTGGCGCCCTCGTCGTCGACGATGGTGTCGTAGCCCTTCGGGAGGCTGTGCACGAACCGGTCGACGAAGGTGGCCTCGGCCGCGGCGTGGATCTCCGCCTCGGAAGCACCGAGCTTGCCATACGCGATGTTGTCGCGAATCGTGCCTTCGAACAGCCAGGTGTCCTGGAGCACCATCCCGGTGCTGGCGCGCACGTCCTCACGCCGGATCTGGGAGATGTCGTCCCCGTCGAGGGTGATGCGGCCGGCGTCGAGTTCGTAGAACCGCATGATGAGATTGACCAGCGTCGTCTTCCCGGCGCCGGTCGGCCCCACGATGGCCACCGTCTGACCAGGCTCGACCGTCAGGGAGAGATCCTCGATCAGCGGCTGCTCCTCCTGGTAGCGGAAGGAGACGTGCTCGAAGCTGACCCGGCCGTGACGACCGTTGGTGGTGGCGAGCGTGGTGGCGTCCGGGATCTCCTCGCCGGCGTCGAGCAACTCGAACACCCGCTCCGCCGACGCCACCCCCGATTGCAGCAAGTTGACCATGGAGGCCACCTGGGTGACCGGCTGGGTGAAGCGCCTGCTGTACTGGATGAACGCCTGGACCTCACCGAGCGTCATGGTGCCGTTGGCGACCCGCAACCCGCCCAACACCGCGACGATCACATAGTTGAGGTTCCCGATGAACATCATGATCGGCATGATCAAGCCGGACAGGAACTGCGCCTTGAAGCTGCTCTCGTAGAGGTCCTCGTTCTCGACCTCGAACGTGGCCTGGACGTCCTCCCGGCGCCCGAACACCTTGGTGAGGGCATGGCCGGTGAAGGCCTCCTCCACCTGGGCGTTGAGGACCCCGGTGTGGCGCCACTGCCCGATGAACTGGGTGCGGGAGCGCCGCATCACGACCGCGGCCAGGACCAAGCTCACCGGGATCGTCACCACCACGAACAGCGACAGGGTCCAGGAGAGGTCGATCATCATCGCCACCACGAAGATGATCGTGAGCAGCGAGGTGAGCATCTGGCTCATCGTCTGCTGCAGGCTCTGGGCCAGGTTGTCCATGTCGTTGGTGACCCGGCTGAGGAGTTCGCCGCGGGGCTGATGATCGAAGTAGCCGAGGGGCAACCGGTTGAGCTTGTCCTCCACCGCCGAACGCAACCGGAGGACGGTGGCCTGCACCACGTCGTTGAGGAGCCACCCCTGGAGGTACGAGAGGAGGGCCGAGCCGACGTAGAGCGCCAGCACCACCATCAGCACGTGCCACAAGCCGGTGAAGTCGATGCCGGTGCCGGGCACGAGGTCGATGCCGCCGAGCATCTGGGCGATCTGGTCGTGCCCTGCGGCGCGGGCGGCCTCGATCGCCTGCGCTTTCGTCATGCCGGCCGGCAGGTTCTTGCCGATGGCGCCGGCGAAGATGATGTCGGTCGCCCGGCCGAGGACCCGCGGACCGGTGACGGCGAGGGCGACACTGGCGATGGCGGCGACGATGATGGCGCCGATCTTGGCCCGCTCGGGACGGAGGCGGCCGACGAGGCGCCGGGCGGAGGGACCGAAGTTGGAGGGCTTCTGCCCCACGATGCCGCCGCCGTGCGGTCCGCGCCCGGGCATCATCTGTCCCGTGACGCGCTCGGTCTTCTTCATCTTCTGTGGCGGGGTACTCATGACGCCTCCGCCTTGAACTGCGACTCGACGATCTCGACGTACGTCGCGCAGGTGGCGAGCAACTCGTCGTGTGTGCCCAACCCGACCACCTGGCCGTCCTCGAGCACGATGATCTGGTCGGCGTCGGCGATGGTGAACACCCGCTGCGCCACGATGAGCACGGTGGCGTCGGCGGTGACCGGCTGCAGCGCACGCCGTAGCCGGGCGTCGGTGGCGACGTCGAGTGCCGAGAAGGCGTCGTCGAACAGGTAGATCTCGGGCCTGCGGATGATGGCGCGGGCGATGGCGAGGCGCTGCCGCTGGCCCCCGGAGACGTTGGTGCCGCCTTGCGCGATGGGCGCTTCGAGGCCTTCCGGCATCTCGGATACGAAGCCCTTCGCCTGGGCGATCTCGAGGGCGTCCCACATCTCCTCTTCGGTGGCGTCGGGCTTCCCGTAGCGGAGGTTGGAGGCGACCGTGCCGGAGAACAGGTAGGCCTTCTGCGGGACGAGACCGATGCGGGCCCAGAGGGCCTCCTGGTCGAACTGGCGCACGTCGACCCCGTCGACGAGCACGCTCCCTCCGGTGGCGTCGAACAGGCGCGGGATCAGGCTGAGGAGCGTCGTCTTGCCGGCCCCGGTGGAGCCGACGATGGCGGTCGTCTTGCCGGGTCGCGCCGCGAAGCTCACCTCGCGCAGCACCGGGAGGTCCGCCCCCGCATAGGTGAACTCGGCGCCCCGGAAGTCGACCTCACCCCTGCCGGTGGTGGTCGTCACGCCCCGCTCCGGAGGCACCACGGACGATTCCGTCTCGAGGACCTCCTCGATGCGCTCGGCCGACACCGCGGCGCGCGGCACCATCACCAGCATGAAGGTGGACATCATCACCGAGATCAGGATCTGGATCAGGTAGGACAGGAAGGCGGTGAGGGCGCCGATCTGCATGGCGCCGGCCTCGATGCGCTGGCCGCCGAACCACATCACGGCGACGGTGGAGGCGTTCATGACGAG
Source organism: uncultured Acidimicrobiaceae bacterium (assembly GCA_964596225.1). Taxonomy (GTDB): domain Bacteria; phylum Actinomycetota; class Acidimicrobiia; order Spongiisociales; family UBA5794; genus CAYQEC01. Next base: position 1,043 of record CAZQUB010000162.1, on the reverse strand, counting down.
CATCACGATGGGGAACATGGCGGCCATCCAGCGGCCGACGAAGATGGCGACATCCGTCAGTTCGGTGTTGGCGACGTCGAAGCGGTCCGTCTCGTAGGGCTCGCGGACAAAGGCCCGGATCACCCTGATCCCGGTGATCTGCTCCCGCAGGACCTTGTTGACGGTGTCGAGCCGGGTCTGCATCACCCGGAATCCCGGCACCATCTTCGAGATGACGAGGCCGGCCGACATCGCCAGCACCGGCACGGCCACGGCGACGAGCCACGACAGGCCGATGTCCTCCCGCATCGCCATGATCACCCCGCCCACCAGCATGATGGGCGCCGCGATCATCATCGTGAACGCCATCACGACCAGCATCTGTACCTGCTGGACGTCGTTGGTGTTGCGGTTGATCAGCGACGGGGCCCCGAACCGACCCACCTCCCGGCTGGAGAAGGACCCCACGGTCCGGAAGAGCCGGGAGCGCACGTCGCGGCCGAAGGCCATGGCGGTCTTGGCCCCGAAGTAGACCGCGGTGATGGTGCAGGCGATCTGGAGGAGGGAGACCGCGAGCATCCATCCCCCGATGCGGATGATGTACCCGGTGTCGCCGGTGACGACACCGTTGTCGATGATGTCGGCGTTGAGGCTCGGGAGGTAGAGGGAGGCGATGGTCCCGACGAGCTGGAGCGCCACGACGGCGGCCATCCACCGCTTGTAGGGGCGGAGGTTCTCTCTCAGCAGCCGCCACAGCATCAGCGGGTCGCCTCAGGCGTGGCGATCCCCCTGAGGAGGATCTGGACGATCTCGTCGACGGTGAGGCGTTCCTCGGGACTGGTCAGCGGGTGGGCGTTGGCCGAGGCGAGGCCTCGCAGCGCGGCGGCGGCTCGCGCCGGCTCGATGGCGAGACGGTGGCGGTGCCGCTCCAGCAGCGTGATCAAGGCGCCGGAGATCGCCGCCACCGCTTCGGCCATGTAGGCAGCCGGTCGCTCGAGTTGGTGGGAGGGCCGGTGACTCTCGTGCCACGCGGTCCGCGCCACGCCGGCGATGGCGGTGATGCG
>CAZQUB010000161.1:0-4007 GCA_964596225.1 uncultured Acidimicrobiaceae bacterium | reverse complement strand
GGGTCACGGCGATCGAGACCGAGGAGCGGGCGAGTCAGGCCAGGTGCGGCAGCAGGGCACCGAGACGATCCGGGAGCCGGTCCCGCCCCAGCACCTCCCCCGCCCCGAGGGTCCGGGTGCGGGCGATGGCCAGGTCGTCGATCCCGCGGCCCACCGCGACGACCGGCACGGCTGCCTCCTTCAGAACCCGCAGCGCGGCATCGGCGGTCGGGTGGTCGAGGTCGACGATCACCATCACGGGCTTGCCACCCGCCATCCCGGCGTCGAGGGCGCCCGGATTGCGCCACACCAGCAGCGGGTACCCGGCGGCGAGGACCACGGCACCGACCTCGCCACGCAGTGCGGTGTCGGCCGAGAACAGCGCCACCGCCGCCGGCGGCGGTTCCGGCTCGGGCTCCTCCGGGGGCCGGGTCCGGGCCCCGAGCGCCTTGGCCTTGGCGATCCCCCAGGCGGCATGCGCCTGCCACACCTCGTCGCCGAGATCCTGGGACGAGGCGGGCGCCAACCGGTAGCGATCGCCGGGCAGCGTGGCCGCCTCGGCCTCGTCGCGGGCTGCCGGGGGTACACCCTGACGCTCCAACGCGTCGGTGGGAAACGCCAGCGCCGCCTGAAACAGCGCCAGCGGCGCGTTGCGCTGCTCGCCGACGGCGGTGGAGAACAACTCACCGAGCCGGCCGTCGAGCCAGGTGGCTCCCATCTCGATGGCCGACCCCACCTCGTCGGAAGCCACGATGCCTCGCTCCGCCAGCAGCTCCCGCACATAGGGGGCGAACCGGGCGACGAGGAGGCGGCGAACCTCGAACGAGGCGGTGGCGAGATCGTTGTCAGGCATGATCCGAGCCTATCCCCCAGGTGGCGACACCGCGATGGCCCCCGCGCCGGGTATCTTCTTCCCGATCGGCCGAGGAGTACCCGTGGGCAAGATGTGGCGCCTGGTGTGTGTCCTTGCACTGCTGACGACCGCGTGCCGGGCCGAGGTGAATCTCGTCCTCGACGTCAACGAGGATGGCAGCAGCACCGTCGAAGCCGAAGTCGGGGTCGACCAGGAGGTGCAGGACCTCGTCGGCTCGCTCGCAAACGGCGACCTCGACATCCTCACCGGCCTCGATTTCGGGATCGAAGGGGTCACCGAGCAGCGCACCGAGGGCGACATGACCTACTACGTCACCCCCGCCGCGTTCGACTCCGTCGCCGCCCTCACCCGCGTTGTCGGCGAGGGTGACGGCACCGGCCCGTTCCGCCGGTTCTCACTCACCGTCGACGACGACGGCGCCGAACTCGACGCCACCCTCGCCCCGCTCGGAGGGAGCGACTTCAACACCGACGACCTGCCGCTCGACCCGACGACGATCTCGAACCAGCTCTTCTCCGCCAGCGTCATCGTGACGCTTCCCGGCACGATCGAGGAACACAACGCCGACGAGCAACTCGCCGACGGGAGTCTCCGCTGGGCGATCCCGATCACCGGCGACGAGCTGACGCTCCACGCCCGTTCCAGCTACGGCAGCAGCGGGTTCCCGGTGTGGCTCGCCGTCGTTCTCGCCCTCCTCGCCGCCGCCGGGATCGCCCTGTGGGCCGTCTCGGCACGGCGCACCCGCCGCGCGGTGGCCGCCATCGGGGCCGCCGCGGCGCCGCCACCCTCCCCGTTCTTCGAGATCGACGACCGCCCCGACGACTGAACCCCGGCCGGATCATGGTGGCGAACACGTAGGCTGAGGGCACGAACCCGGACGAGGCCGAGTTCGGCGAGCCCGCCGACGAAAGGAGCAAACCAGTGATCGCCGTCGGCTCGCTGCTGGTCCTGGTTCTCGTCATTCTGCTGGTGGCACGAGTCGCCACCGTGGCGTTGATGGCCACCGGGCTGCCGTTGGAGGTTGCCCGGTTCCAGGCCCGCTCCATGCTCACCGGGGTCGGCTACACCACCAACGAATCGGAATCGGTCGTGACTCACCCGTTGCGGCGGCGCATCGCCATGATCCTCATGCTGGTGGGCAACGTCGGGCTGGTCAGCCTGCTCGCCTCGGTGATGCTCTCGTTCGCCACCAGCGCCACCACCGGGCAGGTCATGAGCCGGTTCGGGGTGATGCTGGGCGGCTTGCTCGCGATCTTCTTCCTCATCCGTACCAGCTTCTTCGAGCACCAGGTCACCCGTTTCATCGCCCGGGCGTTCCGCAACTTCGCCGACCTCGAGCTGCGCGATTTCCACCACCTCATGCAGCTCAGCCGTGACTACGCCGTCACCGAGTTGCAGGTACGGCCGGAAGACTGGCTCGCCGAGAAGACCCTGGCCGACCTCGAGCTCCCCGACGAGGGCGTGCTGGTGCTCGCGGTGCAGCGAGCCGACGGCGAGTTCATCGGTGCCCCGCGGGGCCGCACCGTGGTGCACCGCTACGACACCCTCGTGCTCTACGGTCGCGCCGAGGTGCTCGCCGACCTCGACATGCGCCCGGCGACGCCGTTCGGGGATCACGCCCATGCCCAGGCCGTCGCCGAACACGAGGAGATCGTCGCCGAGGAGGACCGGAGCGAGGAGGACCGGAGCGAGGAACCCGGCGGGCCGTAGTACCCCTCAGCCGGCGAGGACCTCGACCACCATCAACCCGAGCGGACCCTCCACCACCGCCACCCCGGCCTTGAGGTAGTCGTGCCCCACCTGCTCGGCGCCGGCCGATTCGTCACCATGCAGGCCTTGGTGCGCCGAGGCCGGGGTCGCCGCCAGCGCCACCACCTCCGCCCGCGCCACGGTGGGGATCCCGAGATCCATCAGATCGTCCCGCAGCCCGCCGGTGCGCCGCGCCACCTTTCCCGAGCGATACATGTCGGTGGCCCGCTGCTGCGCCAGCTCGTCGAGGGCGGCGGAGCGGATCACCGGGTCGACGCCTGCCGCCACCCGCTCCCGGTTGAGCATCTCGAAGATCTCGGCGGCGTCGTCCGGCCGCACCGTCAGGTCGCTGGCCTCGGCCGGCGGGATCTCCACCGTCTCTCCCGGGACGGGGACGACGCGGGGCACGCCGGCGAGTTCCTCCAGTTCCAACACCACTTGCATCACCCGGTCGCCCGCCAGCAGCCGCAGCATCCGCTGCGGCATCCCGGTCGGATCGGTGACACGGCCCGCCACGACCGAACCGTCCACCTGGTCGGCCACCGCGTGGGGCAGCGGCGCCACCGCCAGCAGCGACACGACGACGGTGAGCACGACAACGTAGGCTGCCGCCGCGAGGGCGGCGCCCGCCGCCCGGTTGACGGTGCTGAGGCCGGGCAGCGCCTGGATGCCGCGATGGACGAAATGGCTCACCACTCCGGCGGCGATCGAGATCAGGAGGAAGACCGCGATCCCGGCGACGACACGGGCCGTGTCGGGTGATGCCCCGCTGATCCGCTCCACCCAGGGCCCGACCAGGCCGCTGCTGCGGAACGCCACCACCGTGCCTGCCACCACCACGGCGAGGCCGAGCGCCTCGCGGGCGAGTCCCCGCATCCAGCCGCGCACGACCAGGCCCACCAGGATCAGACCCAGGATCAGGTCGAGCGCCATCTGGTCTCTCCGTTCCGGCCCGCGGTGCGGACCTCAGTCGCCTGGCTCGGGAGCGGGACGGTTGCCGCCCGGAAGGGAAACGTCGGAGGCGGTCGAAGCGTTCACGTCACCCGGTGACGTGGCGCCCCCGAGCCGCGATCGCCTCACGCCGCTCGCGGCGCATCTTGCGCAGGCGGTGCACCGTGAGGGGGGCGTAGTCGCGGGCGGCGGCGTCGTCGACGAGGCGGCGCAGCACCTGGTAGTAGCGGGTCGCGTTCATGCCGAGCAGATCCCGCACCGCCCGGTCCTTGGGCCCCGGGTACAACCACCAGGCGCTCTCGAAGTCGAGCACCCTCTTGTCACGATCGGACAGCATGCGGGCAGCGTATCCCCGGCCACCGACAGAAACGCGGATTTCGCGACCTGGGACGAGGGTGCGGAGCTGGCGGAGGGATTCGAACCCACGACCTGCCGCTTACAAGGCGGCTGCTCT
>CAZQUB010000160.1:0-4031 GCA_964596225.1 uncultured Acidimicrobiaceae bacterium | reverse complement strand
CGACGGGCAGGACGCGCACCTCGCCGGTGTCCCCCACCACCTCCGCCATGGCGGCCACCACCGCGTCGCGAGAGTCGTCGGTGACGAAGGCGATGGCGCTGGGACCGGCGCCGCTCCAGGCGGCGTGGAGCGCTCCCGCCCCGCGGGCCGCGGCCATCATCTCGCCAGTCACCGGCGACAGCGAAGCCCGCAGCGACTCGTGCAGTTCGTCGCCGGCGGCGGCCGCCAGGGTCTCGGGATCACCCGTGCGGAGCCCCTCCACGAGGAACGCCATCCGCGCCACGCTGCGGGCCGCGGCGCTGAGGCGCACCGCGTGGGGAAGAGCCTCGCGCGCCTGCCGGGTCGACAGATGATGGTCGGGGATGCCGACCACGACCCGCAACTCGGGGGCGAGGGTGAGGTGACGGATCCGGCCCCCCGCCACCACCACCAGACCGCCGTAGGTGGCCGCCGCCGCGTTGTCGCCGTGACCCTCGAGGGCGGTGACGATCTCGAAGAGACGGGTCGAGGACGGCTCCTCGCCGACGGCGCGCATCGCAGCCGCGGCCGCCGCGGCGGTGACGGCGGAGCTGGAGCCGAGCCCGCGGGTGCGGGGCACCTCGTTGCGGATGGTGAGACGCATCGGACGTCCCACCGCAGCCTCCACCGCCCGGCGGACCATGTCCCCGGCAGGCAACGGCACCACCGTGTCGTATTCGTCGAGCAGCCACTCGTCGCTCACCTCGGCCTCCACACGGCACCGCAGCTCCAAGGCGAGGGCGAGGCAGTCGAAGCCCGGCCCGAGGTTGGCCGAGGATCCCGGTGCGGTGGCATGTGCGGTCATGGCGTTCCCAGGTCGATGTGGTGGAGTGGATGGTCGCGGAATTCGGGCGCCGCGTCGACTCGGGGGGACGATCCGGGCCGGGTCGACGCCTCACACCTCGAGATGCCGCACCTCGTCGCGGCGAACCGTGCCACCGATGGAAGCCACGCCGTCCCCCCAGCGCAGCGCGATGTGGCTGGGATGGCCGATCTCGGCGCCCTGGTCGATCTCGAGGGCGCCCGCCGGCTCCCCACCCGCGGTGAGGGCGATGGCGAGCGCCACCGCGGCGCTCCCGGTCGCCGGATCCTCGTCGACGCCGGAGCCCGGGGCGAAGAAGCGGGTCCGGACCTGGCTTCCGCGGCGGGCGTAGATCATGGTCCCGAAGTGACGGGCCAGCACCGCCATGTCCGGATCCGCCGCCGCCACATCGGATTCCGCCCCCAGCTCGAGCAGGAGGTAGTCCTTCGGCATCGCCACCCGCCACGCCGCCACCGGAACGGGAAGGCGCGCCTCGGCCGCCAGGGCCGCCTCTTCGCTGCGGCGCGCCGCCCCCGGGTCGAGATCGGCGTCGATCCAGGTGACCTCACCGTCGAGGCGGACCCTCACCTCGCCGATCCCGCAGACGAGACGGTCCACCCCTCCCGGACCCATCCGGTTGAGGGACCAGGCGGCGCCCACCAGCGGGTGCCCGGCGAAGGGCAGCTCGTCGACCGGGGTGAAGATCCGGACCCGGGGGGTCCCCCCGGCCCGCCAGTCGATGAAGATCGTCTCCGAGAATCCGAGTTCGGTCGCGATCTGGTGCATGACGGCGGTGTCGAGCCCGGTGACGTCGTTGACGACCCCGAGGTGGTTTCCCCCCTCGTCCCCCCGGGTGAAGACACGGAGAACGTGGCACGGTCGCGACATGCCGGAAAGGCTACCGTGCCGTCGATTCCACGCCGGCCCCGCCGGGTCCCTAGCGTGGAGCCCGCCATGAACGTCACCGACTTCCTCGGCCTCGACACCCTGCTCGCCCAGATGATCCTGGCGGTGGGCGCCGCCATGGTGCTCGGCAACGGGTTCGCCATCTGGCAGCACCGGCGGGGCCGGCAGCCCGCCAAGGTGGAGGGCGAGTTCCGGACCGGCCGGGTCTGGTGGCTGTTCGGCGTCGGCCTCGTCATCACGCTGTGGGGAGCGGCCAGCCTCCTGGCACGGTGATGGCCGCCCGTCCCCGCGATGATCGCACCGGCGACCCTGCTACACCGTGGCGCTCTCGCCCCATCCGAGCGTGAGCAGTTCGATACCGGACTCGGCGAGGACCCGCTTGGCGGTCTCGCCGATCCACTGCCGCCCCGCCTCGGTGAGGTAGAAGTCGTGGATGGGGATGGCCTGTCGCGGCGCGAGGCGTCGGGCGAACTCCATCGACTCGAAGGTCGAACCCCACGGGATCAGCAAGGGGAGGGCGAGAACCGGCGCCGTTGTCGTCGGCTGGTAGCTGTCCCCCGGATGGGTGAACACCCCGTCGATGGTGTAGGCCCGGTTCGGTGGAGCCGCCCCGGTCGGGGTGAGGCCGTGGAGGACGTCTTCGGCCGTGACCCCGCGCGGATGGGCGGTGACGACCTCGATGTCGTGGGCGGCGAGCCCGTCGGCCACCTCCTCGTTGCCGTGCACCGTCACGTCACTCCCCCGGTCGAGGAGCCACCGCACGAAGTCGGGATTGACGTGGTCGGGGTGGGCGTGGGTGATGAGCACCCGCTGCACGTCACCGATCGTGTCGAGATCGACCGCGCCGGCCTGCCAGGTGTGGAAGCCGGGATCGAAGAGGGTGGTGCCGCCGTCGCCGGTGACGGCGACACAGGAGTCGCTGAGGCGTCGGATCGTGGTCATACGTGAACCCTACCGACGCCGGTGTGGCACGAGGAGCGCGCCGACCTCGGGACGGGACGAGGCGGCAGTGAGACGAGCCGCCCGACCGGGTACAATCGACGCTCCAGGCGGATGTAGTTCAATGGCAGAACACGAGCTTCCCAAGCTCGGGATGGGGGTTCGATTCCCCTCATCCGCTCCATCGATCCCCTCCCGGACGCGCCTTCTGGGTGTTGCTACCATCGGCTCGAGATGATCTTCTCGGATCGCACCATCAGGGAGGCCGTTGCCGCCGGCCGGATCGTCATCGATCCCTTCGACCCCGCCCTGGTGCAGCCCTCCAGCGTCGACCTGCGCTGCGCCGCCGCGTTCCGGGTGTTCGAGAACCATCGCTACCCGTTCATCGACCCGAAGGCTCCCCAGGAAGGGCTCACCACCAAGGTCGACGCCACCGACGAAGAGCCGTTCATCCTCCACCCCGGGGAGTTCGTCCTCGGCTCCACCCTCGAGGTGATCGGACTCGCCGACGACATCGTGGCCCGCCTCGAGGGCAAGTCGAGCCTGGGGCGGATCGGGCTCCTCATCCATTCCACCGCCGGGTTCATCGACCCCGGGTTCCGGGGCCAGGTGACGCTGGAACTCTCCAACGTGGCCGGCCTCCCCATCGCGATCTACCCGGGGATGAAGATCGGGCAGGTGTCCTTCTACCAGCTGAGTACGCCGGCGGAGCGACCGTACGGGTCACCCGGGATGGGCTCGAAGTACCAGGGCCAGACCGGGCCGACGGCGAGCCGGATCCATCACGATTTCGAGGGGGAACCATGAGCAACGAGCCAGCCAGCGAGGGCCGGGATTCCAGCAGCGAGAAACCGGTCGCCACCGTGGGATCGATCATGGTCGACTGCAACGACCTCGAGGCCATGTCCACGTTCTGGTCGGAGGTGCTCGGGCTGCGGGAGAAGAGCCGCTTCCCCGGCTACGTGTGGCTGAGCCGGGTGAGCGAGCGAGGGCCGGCGCTGGCCTTCCAGCAGGTTCCGGAGCCGCGCCACGGCAAGAACCGCATCCACCTCGACCTCAGCGTCGACGACCCGGAGGATTTCATCGCCCGGGTCGTGGACCTGGGAGGCAGCCGGGTCGAGGACCACGAGATCGCCGGCTTCCACTGGGACGTGCTCGCCGATCCGGAGGGCAACGTCTTCTGCGTCGCGAGCTCCTGAGCCACCCATCCTGGGCTGTCCCCACCACCCCATCATCGGTGGCAGTGACTAGTGCTCGTGTCCGCCCGACAATGGTTCTCCAGGAAGAGGGGTCGAAATGCCGAAGAAGAGAAGAACAAACCTGGGCGGTGTTCCACTCCACCGGAACACAACCGGAGGTCCCCTTC
>CAZQUB010000159.1:0-4034 GCA_964596225.1 uncultured Acidimicrobiaceae bacterium | reverse complement strand
ACAGTCCCCCACCCCACACCCCCCTCGGATCGCTCCGCTCTCCGGTCCCCCCTTTCGACAAGGGGGGACGAGAGAAGGGACAAGGGGGGACGACAGAAACGTTCCTTCTCTCACCCTCCCTGGGATCAGGGAGGGTCGAAGAACGAGCCGCAGGCGAGTGATTCGGGGAGGGTCACCCCACAGTCCCCCACCCCACATTCGCTACCGCGCCACGACCACGAGGCGGGTGTCGGGGCTGAGAGGACTCCCGTCGAGGCCGCCGAAGAAGTCGAGGTGGGTGAAGCCGGCCTCGCGGAGGAGACGGCCGAGTTCGGTGGCGGTGTAGTGGTACAGCTCGAAGCGTCGCTCCCACCACTCCCCGTTCTCGAACCAGCGCACCACCTCGCCGCCGAGCCCGGTGACCCAGTCCATGTGCCGTTCCGTCACCAGCGGCCCCCCGTCGACGTCGAGCCAGTCGCGCCGCATCAGGTGGGCGGCGAGGAAATCCCGGTGCATGGTGTCGATGACGAGGGGCGACCCGTCGCCGAGGTGGTTGCGGGCGGCCCGGAAGAACCGCAGGTCGTCGTCGGGGTCACCGGAGTAGCCGATCGAGGAGAACAGGCAGAGGATGGCGTCGAAGGAGCCTTCGACGGGCAGTTCCCGCATGTCGCCTTCGATCAGTTCGACGTCGAGGCCGTCACAGCGGCGGCGGCCCTCGGCGATCATGTCGGGTGAGAGGTCGACGCCGACCACCTGGAACCCGAGTGCGGCGAGCGGCTTCGAGACTCGCCCGAATCCGCAGGGAACGTCGAGGATCCGTCCCGGCGGCACCACCCCTGCGAGTTGGGTGACCTGCCGGGCCTCGACCTCCCCGTCCTTCGCTTCGAGGATGGGGCCCCACAGCGACAGGTACCGGACATCGAAGAACTCGGTCCACCATTCGGTCATGCCTCCACTCTGCCACATCAATCGCCGGGCGGGTCGGGACGATATGACCCCTCGCTACCCTGACGTCGCCTGCCGGGAGGAGGGAGTTCCGTGACCGACGACGTCGAGCGCTACGTGGACGAGGTCGCCACCGCGGTGGATGCCGTCTTCGGGGACCGCACCGTCGGGGTGTGGCTGTTGGGGTCGCTGGCGTACGGGGGGTTCGGTTCCGGCAGCGACGTGGACATCCAGGCTGCGGTGCAGGAACCCGCCGACGGGGACGTCGCCGCCCTGGTGGAGCGGATCCATCCCGCAGTGCTTCCCTGCCCGGCCGCCGGCCTCGAGTTCGTGCTGTACGACGCGGCCGAGCTGGCGGTGCCGACCCCGCCGTTGCAGTGGGTGCTCAACCTCAACGGTGGTCCGACCCGGGAGGAGAAGGTGAGCACCGACCCGGACTCCGAGTCGTGGCATTGGTTCTTGCTCGATCTCGCCATCGGGCGGGAGACGGCCCGCACCCTGCGCGGCCTCGACCTGGCCGCGGTGGCGGGGCCGATCAGCCGGGAGGCCCAGGTGGCGGCGATCGCCGAGTCGGTGCGCTGGCATGCCGCCAACGACGACGGCGGCGCCAATCAGGTCGCCAACGCCGCCCGCGGGCTGCGGTTCTTGCGCACCGGGCAGTGGGGTTCGAAGCCGGCCGCTCTGGATTGGGCGGCGTCGCGTGGCATCCCGCTCGAGGACGTCATCGCCGAACTCGGCAGCGAGCTGGGCCGGGGAGCCTGACCCGCCAGTCCCAGGTCCAGGCGTACCAGACGACGACGGCCTTGAAGCCGACGCCGACGACGATGAGGAAGGTGTCGAAAGTCCATCTCACCCGGGGTGACGTCCCCGGCGTACATCCGCAGCACGTCGCCGGCGGGCTTGAACGTGCCGGATCGGGCGAGCCGTCGCCCGGATCAGTCCCGGCCGGCGAAGCCGAGGCGCAGGCCGAGTCCGACGAGCACGGACCCGACGATCCGGTCGAGCCGGCGCCGTACCGCCGATCGGGTGAGGACGGCGGAGAGGGAGTCGAGGGCGACGACGTAGACGACGAGCCAGATAGCTCCCATGGCGAGGAACACCGCCGACAGCAGGAGGATCTGCGGGGTGGCGGGGGCGCCGTCGGAGACGAACTGCGGCAGGAACGACACGAAGAACACCGCCAGCTTCGGGTTGAGCACGTTGGTGAGCATGCCTTGGACCCAGGGGTCACGGGACCTGAGCCGGCGCGCCACGGGATCGACCGCCGTTGTCGTGGTATCCCGGCCGCGGCGGGTGGCCCAGATGGTCTGGAGGCCGAGGACGATCAGGTAGGCGGCGCCGGCCAGCTTGACGATCTCGAAAGCGGTCGCCGACGTGGCGACGAGGGCGGAGAGCCCGGCGACGGCCGCGGTGGCGTGCAGGGTGAGACCGCTCAGGGTTCCCGCCATGGTGCGGAACCCGGCGGTGCGGCCTCCCGCCAGTGTGTTGCGGGCCACCAGCGCCATGTCGACACCGGGCATGATCACGACCAGCGCCGCCACCCCCACGAAGGACCACAGCTCTGCCTGCATCGGCCGATCGTACCGGACGCAGGCCGGGTTCCGGGAAAGGCCCCGGCCTACACTCCGCCGCGATGATCAATCGGGCGAGATCCGTGCTGGCGCTGTGGCTGGTGGCCGCCCTCGCCGCAGCCTCATGCAGCGGCGAGTCGGGGCCGATCCGGCGGCTCGACAGGGTCGACACCGGCACCGCCTACGACGTCGCCGTCGCCGAGGGGATCGCCTATGTGGCCGACAACGACGGCGTCGCCATCATCGACGTCACCGATCCCAAGAAACTCACCGAAATCGGCGAGGTGGCGCTGGACGAGGCGGCCTTCTCGGTGCACGTCGCGGGCGACCTCGCCTTCGTCGGCGGCGGAGGCAGGGCCGTCACCGTGGTCGATGTCACCGATCCCTCCCAGCCGACGGTGGACGGGACGGTCGACGGTGAGGCGGCGCAGGGCATCTGCACGCTGGGCGACGCCGTCTTCATCGGGGGTTTGGGCGGCGAACTGATGGAGATCGACGTGGAGGACCCGGCGGCGCCGCTCCTGCTCGGAACGCTGGGTGAGCTCCACGCCATCCGGGACCTGTGGTGCCAGGGCCACATGGTGTATGCCGCGGTGCCCGACCTGGGTCTGTTGGTGGTCGACGGCTCCGACGCGGGATCACCGGCCTTCGTGGCGATGGTCGGCGACACGGCGGGAGCGTTCGACATCGACGTCGACGGGGATCTGATGTACCTCGGCTGTCACGGCAACGGGGTGCGGATCCTCGACCTCTCCGATCCCGCGGCGCCACGGGTGCTGAGCGCCTTCGGGAGGGAGGGGGAAGCGTGGGGTGTCGCGTCGGCGGGCGAGCTGCTGTGGGTGGCGAATCTCCAGACCGGGGTGGAGGTCTACGACGTGTCCGATCCGCAGCATCCGGCGCTGGTCGCCTCCGACGACCGGTTCGCGCCCCACGACGTCGCCGCCGACGGTGGTGTCGCGTATCTCGCCGACCAGGACGACGGCTTCGTCGCGCTCGAGTACGTCGCCTCCGGTTGACGAGGCGGCCCACCGGACCCGCCCCTGGACGGCTCGCTACCCTCGAAGCAACGATCCCGAAGGGGTGTCCGGTATGTCCGACGAGCGTAGGTCGCAAGCGAAGCTTCCTCCCCGCTGGTTCGTGCGATCCGCCTGGAAGGTGCACCGCGGCCTGTACCGAATCACGAGAGGCAGGTTCGCGCTGCGGCGCGCCAAACCGGGCCGCTGGGGCATGATGCGGGTCACCACGATCGGGCGCCGCAGCGGCCAGGAGCGCCCGGTGATCCTCGGCTACTTCGACGACGGGCCCAACCTGGTGACGATGGCGATGAACGGCTGGGCCGCCCCGGAGCCGGCCTGGTGGCTCAACCTCCAGGCCCATCCCGAGGTCACGGTCGAGACCCCCGACGGCCGGCACAGGATGCGGGGCCGGGCCGCCGAAGGCGAGGAACGGGCCCGCCTGTGGGACCGGTGGCGGGAGCTCGACAAGAACCTCGACGGCTACGCCGCCCGCCGCCCGGTGGAGACCGCCGTGGTGGTGCTG
>CAZQUB010000158.1:0-4041 GCA_964596225.1 uncultured Acidimicrobiaceae bacterium | reverse complement strand
TCGGCATCTCCTACAAGCCCGACATCGCCGACGACCGCGAGTCGGCGTCGATCGAGGTCCTCCACGAACTGCAACGCCGCGGCGCCGACGTTGCGGTGCTCGACCCCGTCGTCGGCAGAGCCGGCATCGAGGCCCACGGGTTCGCCGCGGTCGAAGACGGAGCCCCCCTCGACGGGTACGAGGTGGCGGCGATCCTCACCGACCATGCGGTGCTCGACCTCGCCGCCATCGCCGCTGCGGTCCCGGTGGTGCTCGACGCCCGCGGCGCCTACCGGCGCGCCGGGCTCGATCTCCCCAACGTCGTCGCGTTGTGAAACCCCGGCTCCTGGTCGTGACGCCGGTGCACCCGGCCGACGACCCCCGGATTCGAGGCAAACTCATCGCCACCCTCGCCTCCGAATGGGACGTCCGCTACGCCACCGGAGCGCCCGGCCCGGTCGACCCGGCCGGCCTGGCATGGGTCCCGCTGCCGGGGGGGAGGGTGCGACGCCACCTGCGCGCCGCCCGGCTGTTGCTGGCGGGACGCTACGACCTCGCATCGCTCCACGATCCGGAACTGCTCCCCGAAGCGATCCTGGCCCGCCTGCTGCGGCGTCGGGTCGTCTTCGACCTCCACGAGAACCTCCCCGCCCAGATCCTGACGAAGCGGTGGGTCCCGAGACTGCTGCGCCGCCCCACCGCGGCGCTGGCCCGCGTCGTGCTGCGAGGGGCGGAACGGTTGATGCCGATCACCCTGGCGGAGCCCGGATACCGCACCCTGCTGCGACGGGACCATCCGGTGTTCCCCAATTACCTGCACGACCTCCCCGACCTCCCGGCGGAACCGCCCGCCACAGGACCCGTCGTCTACCTGGGGGACGTCACCGTCGATCGGGGGATCGAGCTGGCGGTGGCGGCGCTCGCCCGGCTCCCTGACCCGCCGCCCCTCCTCGCCATCGGACGGTGCCGCCGGGACCTGGCGGCCCGCCTCCGGCAGCAGGCCGCGGCCGGGAACGTCCCCCTCGACCTCGCCGGCTACCTCCCACACTCCGAGGCGCTGCCGCGGGTGGCGCAGGCCCGGGTGGCGCTGTCGCCGTTGCTGGACCGCCCCAACTACCGCGAATCGCTCCCCACCAAGATCCTCGAGTACCTCGCCCTGGGCGTGCCGGTGGTGGCCTCCGACCTGCCCGCCACCCGGCGGCTCGCCACCGAGGTGGCGGGGATCCGGCTCTTCTCACCGGGCAACGCCGCCTCCCTCGCCGCCGCCGTCGCCTCCGTCCTCGAGGACGGGGCCCTGCAGGAGGAAGCCCGCGACGGGGCCGGGGAGATACGGCGTCGCTTCACCTGGCCCGCCTCCGACGTGCGCGACTGGTACCGGACCCTGCGCGGCTAGGGGCGCCCCGCCCGCCCCATCAGGAACCCGCCACCCCACGCCAGGTGCATCGTCGCCACCGCCACCGGGAACAGCAGCACCGCCGGGTCGCGCCGCCGCACCGCCTCCACCACGGTGGCGCCGGTGAGGAGGACGAGGTAGGCGACCGGCACCGGGAGCGCCCACAGCCCGTGCCCGGTGGCGGCGAGGGCGGCGGACGCGACGAGGCCGAGCACGAAGACCGGCGCCGCCAGCTGGCGCAGCCGCAGCGACCGGGGATGGCGGCGCACCACCCGGCGCTTCCATGCCCCGTACTGCCAGTACTGGCGCCACAGCGCCACCAGGCCGGGGCGCGGCCGGTAGCGCACCCTCAACTCCGGATCGAAGTAGACGACGCCCCCGCTGCGCCGGATCCGGTGATTCAGCTCGTAGTCCTGGTTGCGGACCAGGCTCTCGTCGAACAACCCGACCCGTTCCAGCGCACTGCGCCGGAACGTGCCCAGGTAGACCGTGTCGACCGGGCCCGGCGCCCCGCCGTAGTGGAAGCGGGCGTCACCCACCCCGACCGGCGAGGACATGGCGAAGGCGATGGCCCGCTGCGCGAAGCCGGTGCCTTCGGCGCGCTGCACCCCGCCGACGTTGTCCGCCCCGGTGCGCTGCAGGGTGGCGACGGCCCGGGCGACGTAGCCGGGCGGCAGCTCGGCGTGGGCGTCGCAGCGCACCACCACCGTTCCGGTGGAGGCGGCGAGCGCGGCATTGAGGCCGGCAGGAGTGGAGCGGTGCGGGTTGTCGACCATACGGACCCGGGGATCGGCGGCGGCGACGGAGGCGACCACGTCGCGGGTTCCGTCGTCGCTCATGGCGTCGGCCACCACCACCTCGAGGCGTCCCGGGTAGTCCTGGTCGAGGATGGAACGCAGCGCCGCCTCGATGGTGGCGGCCGCGTTGCGGACGGGAAGCACCACCGCCACGTCGGGGAAGTCAGGCGCAGGAGTCGGGGCGTCGTCGTCGCTCATCGCCGGCAGGGTACCGGGGCGACGCCGCTGCGCCGATCCTCCTCGCGCTACTCGACCGTCCAGGTACCGGCCGCCTTCACCAGGTCGGCGAGGTTCCCGTCGCCCCGCTTCTCGCGGGCTTCCTCGATCTGGCGCCGCAGCCGGTCCTCGTAGGTGTCCCGCACCACGTCGCGGAAGATCCCGATCGGAGTCGGCCCGTACGGGCCGTGGGACAAGCGACTGAGGGCGAAGGCCGTGCTCGGGTCGGGGTTGGAGGGATCGTGCACCGTGACGGCCTCGATCCCGACCTCGGCCACGTCGACGATGCGGGCACCGGTCGGTCCCACCACCACGCCATGCTCGAGCTCGGGCCCGAACAGGATCGGCTTCCCCGCCTCCAGATTGATGCGGTTCTCGTCGCGACCGGGCCGGCCGGTGAGGGCGGCGAAGGCCTTGTCGTTGAACACGTTGCAGTTCTGGTACACCTCGATGAAGGAGCTGCCACGATGGGCCACGGCGGCCTCCAGCACCGAGGTGGTGTGGGTGCGGTCCATGTCGATGGCGCGCGCCACGAAGCTCGCCTCCGCTCCGAGGGCGAGGCTCACCGGGTTGAACGGGCGGTCGATCGATCCGGCCGGGCTCGTCCGGGTCCGCTTCCCCACCTCGGAGGTCGGGGAATACTGGCCCTTCGTCAGCCCGTAGATCTGGTTGTTGAACAGCACGATGTTGACGTTGATGTTGCGGCGCAGCACGTGGATGAGGTGGTTGCCGCCGATGGAGAGGGCGTCGCCGTCGCCGGTGATCACCCACACCGTCAACTCGGGGTTGGAGACCGCGATCCCGGTGGCCAGCGCCGGCGCCCGGCCGTGGATCGAATGCATCCCGTAGGTGTTCATGTAGTAGGGGAACCGGGCGGCGCACCCGATCCCGGACACGAAGACGTGCTTCTCCCGGTCGATGTCGAGTTCGGCGAGGAGGTTCTGCAGGGTCGCCAGGATCGTGTAGTCCCCGCAGCCCGGGCACCACCGCACCTCCTGGTCCGACTGGAAATCCGCTCTGGAGTAGCGAGCCGTGGTGTCGGTCATGATGGGTCCTCGAGGAGTTCGACGATCTTGTCGGAGATCTCGCTGGCCTTGAACGGGATCCCCTGGATCTTGTTGAGGCTGATGGTGGGTACGAGGTACTCGGAGCGCAGCACCCGGGCGAGCTGGCCCCGGTTCAGCTCCGGTACCAGGATCTTGCGATATCGCTCCAGGATCGGTCCCAGGTCCCGGGGGAGGGGATTGACCCAGCGGAGGTGGACGTGCGCCGCCGGGTAGCCCAGCTTCTCGGCGTTGTTGCGTCCGGCCCGGGCCGCCCCGAAGGTCGAGCCCCAGCTCACGATGAGCAGCTCGGATTCGGGGTCGCCGGCGATCGTGATCGGGGTGATGTCGTCGGCGACCTGTGCGATCTTCGCCGCCCGCAGCGCCACCATGTGCTGGTGGTTCTCCGGTTCGTAGGACACGTCGCCGATGAGGTCCCGTTTCTCCAGGCCGCCGACCCGGTGCTCCAGGCCCGGGGTGCCGGGGATGGCCCACGGGCGGGCCAGCGTGTCCGGGTCCCGCAGGTACGGCAGGAACCGGCCGTCGGGGCCGTTGGGCTCGGTGGCGAACTGGGCGGGGGTCTCGGCGATGGCGTCGAAGTCCGGCACCTTCC
>CAZQUB010000157.1:0-4048 GCA_964596225.1 uncultured Acidimicrobiaceae bacterium | reverse complement strand
GGATCCCGGTGCACCGCCTCACCGAGGAGGAGACCACCAAGCTCCTCAACATGGAGGACGAGCTGCACAAGCGCATCGTCGGTCAGAAGGACGCCATCGAGGCGGTCTCCAAGGCGATCCGCCGCACCCGGGCCGGGCTCAAGGACCCGAAGCGCCCCGCCGGGTCCTTCATCTTCCTCGGCCCCTCCGGCGTCGGGAAGACCGAATCGGCCAAGGCCCTCGCCGAGTTCCTGTTCGGTGACGAGGACGCCCTGCTCCAGATCGACATGTCGGAGTACATGGAGAAGCACGCCGTGAGCCGGCTGGTGGGTTCCCCGCCCGGGTACGTCGGCTACGACGAGGGGGGCCAGCTCACCGAAGCGGTGCGCCGCAAGCCCTTCTCGGTGGTGCTGTTCGACGAGATCGAGAAGGCCCATCCCGACGTCTTCAACATCCTGCTCCAGATCCTCGAGGACGGGCGCCTCACCGATTCGCAGGGACGCATGGTGGACTTCAAGAACACCGTCATCATCATGACCTCGAATCTGGGAACCGCCGAGCTGCGCCGCAAGTCGATCGGCTTCGTCGCCGACTCGGCCGACGTCAGCTACGCCCAGATCAAGGAGAAGGTCACCGAGGCTCTCAAGCAGCATTTCCGTCCCGAGTTCCTCAACCGGGTCGACGAGGTCATCGTCTTCCACGAGCTGTCGATGGACGAGGTCAAGTCCATCGTGGACCTGCTGCTGCGCCGCATCCGTAACCAGCTCGAATCGCAGGCCCTCGACCTGGTGCTCACCGAGGACGCCAAGGAACTGCTGGCCAAGAAGGGCTATGACCCGCACCTCGGCGCCCGGCCCTTGCGCCGTGCCTTGCAGCGCCTCCTGGAGGATCCGCTGTCGGAGAAGGTGCTCTACAAGGAGTTCTCCGCCAACTCCACCGTTATCGTCGACATCGATCCGGAGGACGGCGAGCGGCTCTCCTTCGCCGCCATCGAGGCTCCCGACAAGCCCCCCGTCGAACTGGCCGACCAGGGCTGACAGTCCCTTCCAGCGCTCTTCACCGCCGTTGCAGCTCGGCGCGTCCCAATGGAACGGAACATCGTCCTCTCGCTAGGATGGCGGTACTCCCCGCCCGTGTCGCCGGCGGGGTCATTCTCTAGAAGGGGTTTTCCCAATGTTCAACAAAAAGAGGGCTGCCTTCCTCGGGTTGCTCTTCGCCTTCGCGTTGGTCGTGAGCGCCTGCGGAAGCAGTGAGGACACCACCACGACCGCCGCTGCGACCACGACCACCGTCGCCTCCAACGCCATCACCGCGTGTCAGGTCACCGACACCGGCGGCATCGACGACAAATCGTTCAACCAGACCGCATGGAAGGGTGTCACCGACGCGATCGACGCCGGTCTGGCCACCCCGCAATCCGACTACGTCGAGTCCCAGGTGGAGACCGATTACGCCCCCAACATCCAGGCCATGCTGGAAAAGGGCTGCGATCTGATCATCACCGTCGGGTACCTGCTCGGTGACGCCACCGCAACGGCTGCGACCGACAACCCGGACCAGAAGTTCGAGATCCTCGACTACGCCTACGACCCGGCCTACGACAACATCATCGGCGCCGTGTTCACCACCAACCAGGCGGCGTTCCTCGCCGGCTACCTGGCGGCGGGCGTCACCGAGACCGGCAAGGTGGCCACCTACGGCGGCATCGCCATCCCGGGTGCGGTGACCGACTTCATGGACGGGTTCGTCTGGGGCGTCGACTACTACAACTCGGTGAAGGGCACCTCGGTCGAGGTGCTCGGTTGGGACGTGGCGAGCCAGACCGGGACGTTCACGGGCGACTTCGAGAGCCTCGACAACGGCAAGGCCGTGACCCAGTCGTTCATCGACGAGGGCGCGGACGTCATCCTCCCGGTGGCGGGCCCGGTCGGTGAGGCTACCGCCGCGCTGGCCTCCGAGATGGACGGCGTTTGGGTCGTCGGCGTCGACGCCGACTGGTTCCAGACCCTGCCGCAGTACTCGGACGTCATCCTGACGTCGGTGCTCAAGGGCCTCGACGTGGCTGTGTACGACGCCATCCAGCAGGTCGTCGACGGCACCTACCAGGGCGGCACCATGGTCATGAGCCTCGCCAACGACGGCGTCGGGCTCGGCCCGATCAACCCCGCGGTCGATCCTGCGCTCGCGGCCGAGATCGACACGGTCATGGCAGGCGTCGGCGACGGTTCGATCGCCGTCGGCAACTGATCCGCCCCACGACAGACGTGACGAAAGGACCCCCCGCGGCCGGACCGCGGGGGGTCCTCCTGTCTAAACTGCGCCGCCCATGAGACGAAGGGCCGCCGAGTGCACCTCGAACTGCGCGGCATAACCAAGAGGTTCCCCGGGGTTGTCGCCAACGACTCGGTCGACCTGTCGGTCGAATCGGGAGAGATCCTCGTCCTCCTCGGCGAGAACGGGGCCGGCAAGACCACCCTGATGAACATCCTCTACGGCCTCTACGCGGCGGACGAGGGTGAGATCCTCATCGACGACGCACCCGTCCAGCTCTCCGATCCCGGAGAAGCGATCGAGGCGGGGATCGGCATGGTGCACCAGCACTTCATGCTGGTGCCGGTGTTCGACGTCGCCGAGAACGTGGTGCTGGGCGTCGAACCCATCCGGCGGTTGCCGGCATGGCTCGCCCCCGCCGCGCTGGCGTTCGTCGGGCTCCTCGTCGGCGCCGGCCAGGGATCGAGCTGGCCATGGGCGGTGCTGTGGGCCATCGTCGGGGGCATCGTCGGCGCAGCCCTCGGCTCCGTGATGCGCCTCGCCGCCCCGCCGCTGCAGCGGTTCTTCCACTACGGCGGCTCCATGGACCTGAAGAAGGCACGGACCCAGGTCACCGAGATCTCGCGCAAGTACGGTCTCGAAGTGGACCCCAACGCAGTGGTGGAGGACCTCCCGGTGGGAACGCAACAGCGGGTCGAGATCATCAAGGTGCTGTTCCGTGAGGCGGAGATCATCGTTTTCGACGAGCCCACCGCGGTGCTCACGCCCCAGGAGGTCGAGGATTTCTTCGGCATCATCCGTGCCCTCAAGGATGCCGGCAAGGGCATCATCTTCATCACCCACAAGCTCAAAGAGGTGATGGAGATCGCCGACCGCATCGTGGTGCTGCGGGGCGGGAAGGTGGTCGGCAGCGCCACTCCGGATCAGGTCGACGAACGGCGGCTGGCGGAGATGATGGTGGGCCGGCCCGTGGTCCTGGAGGTGACGAAGGGGGAGGCGCAGCCGGGGGATGCGGTCCTCGAGGTCAGCGACCTGGTCGTGCTCGACGATCGCGGCTTCCCCGCCCTGAACGGGATCAGCTTCACGGTGCGGCGCGGCGAGATCGTCGGGGTGGCCGGCGTTCAGGGCAACGGGCAGACCGAGCTGGTGGAGGGGATGGCGGGGCTTCGCCCGGCGCTGTCGGGGTCGGTGAAGCTGCTCGGCAACGACATCACCGGCGACACCCCCCGTGAGATCAACCGCGCCTCCGTCGCCCACGTGCCCGAGGACCGGCAGCGGGCCGGCCTCGTGCTCGGCCTGACCGTCGCCGAGAACCTCGTCCTCAACTCGTACTACCGGGACCCCTTCAGCCACTTCAAGATCATGGATTGGGAGGCGGTGGCCGAGAACGCCCGCACCCTCATCGAGCAATACGACGTGAGGACGCCGTCGGTCGACATCCCGGTGTCGAGCCTGTCGGGCGGCAACCAGCAGAAGGTGATCGTGGCCAGGGAGTTCTCGCGTGACGTGCACCTCGTGATCGCCTCCCAGCCCACCCGTGGCCTCGACGTCGGATCCATCGAGTACATCCACACGCGGATCGTCCAGCAGCGGGATCAGGGCGCCGCCGTGATCATCGTCTCCACCGAACTCGACGAGATCATGGCGCTCTCCGACCGCATCCTGGTGATGTACCGGGGCGGGATCGTGGCAGAGCGGCGGCCCGCGGAGACCACCAACACCGAACTGGGACTGTTCATGGCGGGAGCAGCGGTATGAGCACCGACGGACCCGACCGCCCCGAGGGCGAGATCCCCGA
>CAZQUB010000156.1:0-4065 GCA_964596225.1 uncultured Acidimicrobiaceae bacterium | reverse complement strand
TCTTCACCGACCTCGCCGACCGCATCGCCGAGCGGATGGACTGCCCGACGATGCTCGTCTACGCCAAGGGCACCCAGCGCCGCTCCCTGCTGGGCCGCCTCGTCGAACGCCTCATCTACTGAGCCGCCTCCCGTCGCCGGGCCGGGGCGTTCCGTGGACCGGGCAACGGCGGTAGCGTGGCGCCTGCCGAACCGAGGAGGGGAATGCTGCAGCCCATCGATGTCACGGGAGACGCAACGTGACCCCGTCCCCCGACCGCCACCTGTTCGTGATCCACGGCGGCACCGGTGATCTCGCCCGCCGCAAACTGCTCCCGTCGCTGCACCGCATCATGACCGAGACGGACGACTCATCCGGATGCGTCGCCTTGCTCGGGGTGGGCTCCACTCCGCTCGACGACGCCGGCTACCGCCAGTGGGCCCGCGCCGCGTTGCAGGAGAGCGGCATCGACGACCGGGACCTCGCCGCCTGGTGCGACCGCACCGTCTTCTACCAGCAGGTTCCCCGCGGGACCGACGACCTCGGTGCGCTCGCAGCCCGCATCGTGGAGGTCGAAACCGCCCTCGGGCTCCCCGGCAACCGGGTGTTCCATCTCGCCCTCCCCCCGGTGGCCCTCCCCGCCGTCGTCACCGCCCTCGGGGCGCAGGGCCTCAACGCCAGTCCCGGCTGGACCCGCCTCATCGTGGAGAAGCCGTTCGGGCGCGACCTGGCGTCGGCCCGCGAGCTGAACCGGCTTCTCCACCGCCACTACAGCGAGCAGCAGATCTACCGCATCGACCACTACCTCGGCAAGGAGACGGTGCAGAACCTCCTGGCGTTCCGGTTCGCCAACCCCCTGTTCGAATGGAGCTGGAACCGGGACCGCATCTCCGCGGTCGAGATCACCGTGGCGGAGGATCTCGGCATCGGCACCCGGGCCGGCTACTACGACCACACCGGAGCGGTGCGGGACATGGTGCAGAACCACCTGACCCAGCTCGTGACGCTGGTGGCGATGGAAGCCCCCACCTCCTTCGCCGCCGACGCCATCCGCACCGAGAAGGTCCAGGTCCTCGAGGCGGTCCGCGCCATCGACCTGTCCGACGTCGTGCTGGGCCAGTACGCCGGCGGCGTCGTCTCCGGCGCACCGGCGCCGGGCTACCTCGAGGAACCGAACGTCCCTGCCAACTCGCGCACCGCCACCTTCGCCGGCCTGCGACTCTGGATCGACACCTGGCGGTGGTCGGGCGTCCCCTTCTACCTCCGGACCGGGAAGCGGCTCCCCCGCAAGACGACCCAGATCGCCATCACGTTCCACCAGCCCCCGGTGTGCCTCTTCCACGGCGTGGCCGACGAGTGCAAGGCCCACCGCAACGTGGTGCTGCTCATCCTCCAGCCCGACGAAGGATTCGAGGTGCGCTTCGACGTCAAGGCCCCGGGCGAGGCGCTCCAACTCGACTCGTGGCCGCTGCGCTTCGGCTACGGGGAGGCGTTCGAGAGCCTGCCCGACGCCTACCAGACCCTGCTCCTCGACGTCATGGAAGGCGATCAGACGCTCTTCGTGCGGGCCGACGAGGTGGAGGCGTCGTGGCGCCTCTACGCCCCCATCCTGGGGGCCGAGATGGATGCCGAACTCCCGGTTCACCCCTACCCGGCCGGGACATGGGGTCCCGAGGTCACCGACGAGATCCTCGGCCGCTGCGAGGACGAGGAATGGACGATGCGCGGCTGACGAGCCGGTGCCGGTGGCGCCCGGGTCGGCGACCGGTCAGGCGTCGACCGGGTCGTCCTCCGACTCGAGCACGGTGAGGTCCACCGTGAAGGAAGGCTCGACGACGTCGGCGCCGAGGCCGCGGAAACCGGCGACCCCGCTGGGCAGCCCGGCCGAGTGG
Organism: uncultured Acidimicrobiaceae bacterium; assembly: GCA_964596225.1. Lineage (GTDB taxonomy): Bacteria > Actinomycetota > Acidimicrobiia > Spongiisociales > UBA5794 > CAYQEC01. The sequence continues at coordinate 2,194 of CAZQUB010000156.1, read as the reverse complement.
CTCTGGTAGCGGGACCGCCCCGGAGGCAGCACGTTCGGGACCGGCAGGGAGCGGCCCTCGTCGTCTCGCTCACGGACGAGAAGCCGACCTTCGACGTGGGCGGCCTTGCCGGCGGTCCACGACCACCATCTCCGCCGCCTCACCCTGGTGCTCGCCACCGTCTCCTCCTCCGTGTTGCCCACGCCCCTCACCGCACCGGCCGGGAGGTGCCACGGAGGGGGAATCCACCTCGGCGGACGCCCCACAGGCCTGTACCACCCAGCATAGCGGTGGGGCGCGGCCCGCCCCCTCATCAAGGGGTCGGCGAGATCGGCTCGTCGGCGACGATGAAGTGCTCCGGAGGAGGAACCTCGGCCTTCCTGATCCGATCGATGGCCCGCGCCTCCCCCGTCGCCGCCACCCCGATCGCGCCGAGCACGACCCCGGCCCCCATCAGGATCGGCTGCACTCCCCAGAGCGCCGCCAGCGACGGCACCACCGCCAGCGGCAGCAGTTCCCCGCCGTTCATGTGCACCTGCATGATGCCGGTGATCCGGCCCACCATCTCCTCGGGTGAGTTGAGCTGGATCAGGGTGCGCAGCAGCGGGAAGAACAGGCCGATGACGAGCCCCCACACCACCGCCCCGGCTACGACCACCGTCAGGCGATCGGTTCCGACGTAGAGCAGGATCCCGACGGCGTTGAGGGCCCCGAGCACGGTGACGCCAAGGGCCGACGTGACCTTCCGCGGCAGGCGGGGAAGGAGCAACGAGCCCGCCATCAGTCCGGCTCCGAACACGGCGTTGACCCATCCCAAGGTCTCGACCGGCACCCCGAGCACGTCCCGGTAGAAGAGCGGCTCGAGGGCGGAGAAACTACCGAAGGTGAACCAGAGGAGGCTGCCGAGGCCGAGGTAGAAGCGGAGTTGACGCGAGCGGTAGCTGAAACGGAAGCCCTCACCCATCTCCGACCACGCGGTCCGTCGTTCTGCCTTCTGCACGGAGCGGACGCGCACGGGGGACACCAGCACGACCGCCATCAGCGACGTGGCGGCGTCGATGACGAAGATCCAGTTCACGCTGGCGTAGCGCACCACGAGCGCTCCCAGCACCGGCCCGGCGACGAAGGCGCCCATCCCCACCGACTCGATGAACGAGTTGATCTCGGTGAGCCGCCGCTCGTCCGTGGTGAGGTAGGGCGCGAAGGAGGCGATGGCGGTGAACACCGGCGCTCCGACGAAGCCGAGAACGGCCGCGAACACCGACAGCATCGGCATCGAACCGGCGGCCACCATCGCCAGGGTGGCGGGCACGAACAGCAACTCGGACCAGATCAGCACCCTGCGGGGATCGAAACGGTCGACCAGGACCCCCGCCATGGCGGTTCCGGCGATCGTCGCCAGGCTCATCCCGGCCATCAGCACCGCGATCTGCCCGGCCGAGGCGTCGAGGTCGTAGGCGGCCTTCCCCCACACACCCACGAAGAACGCGGCTTCGCCGCCCATCCGTGAGATGAAGCGGGCGACGACGACGAGCGCGACATTGCGGTCCCGGAGCATGGTCGGGGATGCTACGCCACCTCGTCCCCGCGGGAGGCGACGGCGGCCGGCGCTAGCCTGCGTCCATGCACGACGATCTCCGCCGCTCCATCGATTCCGCCTTCCCCCGCCTCCGCCAGATCCTCGACGACCTGGTGCGCATCCCCTCGGTGAGCGCCGCCGGCCACGACCCGGCCGAGGTGCGCCGTTCGGCCGAATACACCGCGGCGCGATATCGCGAAGCCGGCTTCCCCGAGGTGCGGCTCCTCGAGATCGCCGACGCCCACCCAGCCGTGCTGGCGGAGATCCCGGCCCCCGAAGGAGCGCCGACGGTGCTGCTCTACGCCCACCACGACGTCCAGCCGGCGGGACCCGACGAGGAATGGTCGACCCCGCCGTTCGAGCCGGTGGAGCGGGACGGCCGCCTCTTCGGGCGCGGCACGTCGGACGACAAGGCCAACGTGGTGCTCCACCTCGGCGCCATCGGCGCCTTCGACGGCAGGCCCCCGGTCGGGGTGAAGGTGCTGATCGAGGGCGAGGAGGAGATCGGATCGCGCCACCTCGGCGACTTCCTCGAGGCCTACACCGACCAGCTCTCCGCCGACGTCATCGTCATCGCCGACTGCGAGAACTGGCGGGTCGGGACCCCGGCGTTCACCATCTCGCTGCGGGGGCTCA
>CAZQUB010000155.1:0-4068 GCA_964596225.1 uncultured Acidimicrobiaceae bacterium | reverse complement strand
CGGATTGTGTCGCTGACCGAGTGCGAACGGTTGTCGAACCAGACGAAGGCTCCAACTGTCGCTGCAAGTAGCGTCACAGTGGCGATGGCGGCTGCGGCTCTTCGAAGCGTCATCTGTGGCCTCGTCCGAAGCTTGGTCTCGTGATCCGGGATAAATCCGTGGCGGCGGCCGGCGGTGGTCGGCGCCGACGAAGCCTACGACGGTGCGAACTCTGCGGGGCGCCCGTCACCGGCTGCCGTCCGATCATGGCACCGGTCGCTTTCTCTACTGGGCTGCCGTGATCGGCTCGCGTCGGCGGTAGATGTTCAGGGCGAGGGCGTAGGAGACGGCCAGGATGCCGACGATCCAGGCGAGGGCGACCCAGGCCTCACTGCCCCCGGTGCCGTCGGTCAGCAGGGAGCGCAAGGTCTCGATGATCGGAGTCATCGGCTGGTGTGTGGCGAAGCCCCGCAACACGGGTGTCATCGAGGCGGTCGGTACGAACGACGGGCTGACAAAGATCAGCAGCAGCAGGATGTAGGAGAAGGCGCCGGCGCCTTCGACCGAACTGGCGAGCAGGCCGAAGAACATCGCCATCCAGGTGGTGGCGAGCACGAACAGCACCAGCAGGCCGGTGAACCACAGCCACCCGGCGAACCCGGCGGGGGAGCGGAACCCGACGACGAACGCCACCGCCAGCACGAGGACGCATGAGAAGAGGTTCGACAGCGTCGACGACAGGGCCTGGCCGCTCAGGACCGACGAAGGGGCCACCGGCATGGTCCGGAACCGGCTGATGATGCCCTTCTGCAGGTCCATGCTGAGGCGCACCGCGGCGTAGGCGATGCCGCTGGCGACCGTCATGATGATCACTCCGGGTGTGATGTAGTCGACGTAGTCGATCGAGCCGGTCTGTGTCCCGAGCGCCCCGCCGAACACGTAGAGGAACAGCAGCAGCATGGCGATCGGCGTCAACACGACCGTGATGATCGTGTCGAGGCTGCGCGTCGTGTGACGCAGCGACCGTTTCGCCATGATCCACATGTCACTCAGCGCTCGCATCCGAACCCTCCCTTCCTTCCTCGAGGATCTTGAAGAACACGTCGTCGAGCGTGGCCGTCTGCCGGGCAAACCCGGCCGGTTCGATCCCGCGGTCCCTCAGCCGGATGAACAGGTCCGCCATCTCGGCCGCCGAGCCGGTGGTGGCCACCACCAGTTTGGAGTCGATCCGGTCGACGTGGTGGTAGCCCTCGAGCGCCGACTGCGCCGCCGCCAGCTGTGTTTCCTCGTCGAATTCCAGTTCGACCAGGCCGGCCGGCACCATTGCCTTCAGCTCGTCGGGAGGGCCCGCGGCCACGATCCGGCCGCCGTGGAGGATGGCGATCCGGTCGGCCAGGTGATCGGCCTCCTCCAGGTACTGCGTGGTCAGGAAGACCGTGGTCCCGTTCTCGGTCAGGTCCCGGATGGTCTGCCACATGTAGGTGCGGCCCTGCGGGTCGAGGCCGGTCGTCGGCTCGTCGAAGAAGATGACGGGGGCGTCGCCCACCAGGCTCATGGCGATGTCGAGCCGGCGCCGCATCCCACCCGAGAACGTCAGCAGGCGGCGATCCGCCGCGTCGTCCAGCTCGAACGTCGTGAGCAGGTCCGCCGCCCTCCGCCGGGGGTCGGGGATGTGGCGCAGCTCGCCCATCAGCACCAGGTTCTCGCGGGCGGTGAGCACGTAGTCGACCGCGGCGTACTGCCCGGTGAGGCTGATCTGCTCACGGACCCGGGCGGGCTGCGTTGCCACGTCGAAACCGCCGACGCTGGCGGTTCCGCCGTCGGCCTTGGTCAGCGTCGTCAAGATGTTGATGGTGGTGGTCTTGCCGGAACCGTTGGCCCCGAGCAGGGCAAAGACGGTGCCCCGTGCCACGCTGAACGACACGTCTTCGAGCACACGCACGCCCTTGTAGCCCTTGCGGAGATGGCTCACCTCGATGGCGGTGGTGGGGTCAGGCATGGCTCTCATCTGTCTCCTCGTCCTGGCCGTGGGCGCGTGATCACAACGTCACCGAAGGAGGTCCGGGCGCGGACCTGGACCGTCTCGGCAGACTGTTCCGGGTCGTCGGCGGGGGAGAGGGTGTTGCGGATCTGCCCGAATCGGGTGGTGGCGTCGATCCAGGCCGCCGAGCCCTCCATGATTCCGATCTCGAGCCCGCCGCACGCGGTCTCGATGGTTACCGAACCACGGGCGACCTGACCGAGGCGGATGTCGCCGTTGGCGGTCTTGACGGTGACCTCGCGGCCGGCATCTTCGATCGTGACGTCCCCGTTGGACGACTTGATCCTCACGTCACCTCCGACGTGACCGATCCGTGTCGAGCCGCTGTGGTTCTTGACATCGGCGTCGCCGGCGACGGTGCCGACGGTGATGTCGCCGGTCGTCACGATGTCGGCGTCGCCTGATGCCCCTTCCAAGGTGACTCGCCCCGCTCCGCTGTGCACCTGCACCGCCCCGACCTGGTCGAGTCGCACAATGCCGGCTCCCGTCCTCACGTCGACGTCGCCGAGCCTGCCGTCGCAGCGGATGTCGCCGAAGCCGGCCTCGGCGGTCAGTGAAGAACCCTCGGGGAGCTCCACGGTGACGTCGACCGAGCCGCTCCGACCCAATCCGAGATATCCGGTGATGCCGCGCCGCTTCGGCACCCGGATGGTGAGGTTGCCGTTCGCCATGTCGACCCTTGTCTGCTGCGCCGCTTCAATGTCCACCGGCCTGCTGCGATCGCTCGGATTCACCGCCACCACCGTGTCGGTACGGTCGCCGGCGATCACATGCACCATGCCCTGAGTCAGATCGATCGAGAGGGCGATGGGCTGGTCCGTCTCGAATGGAGGCATCTGTGCCTCTCGTCGGCTCCCGGCATCCCGCGTGTTCATCGCACCCACCCCGTATATCGCTGGCTGCCGGGCAGGGTCCGCGTCAGCTGCCCTTGGAGACCGTCGGCGGCCGCAGCCGCGGTGCGCACCAGCCATGCGTTCAGCGACAGACCCTCCCGGCGGGCCGCCTCCTCGATCCTCGCCTTGAGCCCCTCCGGGAGCCGCAGGTTGAGCCGCGAGGTGCCGCCGTCTTCTCCACCGGCCGCGACGTCGAGGGACGTCGGCGTCCCGGGGGTCTCGCCGATCGCCTCCGAAGGCAGGGTCACCACGAAATCCGGGTCGCTGCCGTGGAGGCGGACTTCGACTGCTCCCGGGGCGAGTTCGGTGGTGATCTCGTCGGCGGCGGCAGAGATCGTCTCGAGCAGGACGAGACGCGCCGCAGCTTCCATGCCGCCCGAGAGTCGTTCGACCACGGCTCTGCTCTCGGCGCCTCCGGTCTCCGCCATGGCGATCAGCTGGTGGTGCAGGGTCTCGACGAATGGTGCAAGTTGCATGGTGCCATTCTGGCACCAATCATGGCACCATACAAGTGCCAAGCGGAACAAGCGGATGCGCCGGGTCGGATCGAGTCCGGACCGTCCTACGGAGGATCGGCAACGGTCCCACCGATATGGGCGAGAATCGGGAGGTGGCCGGCACCGATCCACTCCAGCTCACCTTGTCGGAACTGCGCGCGGTGGCGGCTTTCGCCGTGGCCTGCGCCGAACCCGCTGCGGCGATCTTCGGGCTCGATTGCCCCGACGATCCGCGGCCACGGGATGCACTCGACGAGGCGCGCCGGTTCGCGGCGGGGGGCGACCGAACCAAGGCGCTACGCGTCACCTCACTGGCAGCGCATCGAGCAGCACGGGAGGCGCAGGAAGCGGGGAAGGAGGCCGCCGCCCATGCGGCGCGTGCCGCGGGGCACGCGGCAGCCTCTGCCTACCTCCACCCGCTGGCGAAGGCGCACCAGGTCGTGCACATCCTCGGATCGGCTGCCCACGCGGCACGGGCCATCGAACTGAATGCGGACGACGATCGCGGCGCCGGCGCCGCCTTCATCGAGAAGGTCTTGGCTCTGGCTGACCCGATCGTCGTGAGCGTCCTCACCCGCTACCCGAACGCTTCCGCCGGCGGCGGCCGCGTTGGCGAGCTGCTCCGGGAACTGGACCTCTCGCTGCGACGAGCGGGAAC
>CAZQUB010000154.1:0-4074 GCA_964596225.1 uncultured Acidimicrobiaceae bacterium | reverse complement strand
GCAGGTCGAGATCCGGAAGTCGAAGCCCGGCCAGCTCGCCCCACCTCGTGCGCTTAGCATCGGTACATGACCTACGCGTTCATGCGTCGTCTCGAGTCGACGCCATCTCGGTACGATCGAGGCATCGAACTCCTGAGCGGCGGTCGGATCGGCTCGGTCTATGACCGGATTGCCGAGATGGCGGCACGACCAGGAGCGAACGTGCTCGACGTGGGCTGCGGCACCGGCGGCGTGTCGATTGCCTGCGAAGTGCTCGGTGCTCATGTCACCGGGATCGATCGGGACGCAGGCATGCTGGAAATCGCCGCTGCGAAGTCGAACGCCGTCCAGTGGCTCGAGATCGACGCGACCGAGATCGAAGACCACTTCGGCCCCGAGTCGCTCGACGCCGTGGTGTCGTGCCTGGCGTTCAGCGAGATGTCTCCCCAGGTGCAGCGTTACGTCCTGTCGACCGCCTCGAGTCGCCTGCGACCGGGCGGGAGACTCGTGATCGCCGATGAGGTCGAACCGGACCGAGTCGGACAGCGGGTCTGGTACCGGGTGCGGAGGGCACCGGTGATGGCGGTTACCTGGCTGCTCACTCAGACCGGCACACGGCCGGTCAAAGATCTCGCACGGTCGATTGCCACAGCAGGCTTCACACAGATTGAGACCGAGCGGCCGTGGCCTTCGTTCTTGATCGTCTCGGCGGTCAAACCATCATGATCTCCCTGTTCGATACCCTGCTGCGCATCCTGCCGCACCGGGCACCGACCGGATTGGTGCCGATCGGTACCCCGGATCGGTCGTCCCCTGTCCTCGTGACGGGGAATTACACCCTCACGGTGCGGCGAGTCCGTCGCGCACTCACCGGCAGGGACGCGTGGCTGCTCGTTGCCGACAGCAAGGGGATCAACGTGTGGTGCGCCTCCGGCGGCGGGCACCTGACGCACCACGACGTCATCTCGGCGATCCGCACGTCAGGGGTGCAAGACCGGGTGGATCGCCGGCTTCTGGTCCTTCCGGAGTTGTGCGCCACAGGTGTCGAGCGCAGACGGATCGAGGAGGCAACCGGCTGGACGGCCACCTGGGGTCCGGCCTCCGCCGAGGACATCCCCGCCTTCCTGGACCGAGGTGGACACACGGCCAGGAGCGAGCGCGCCACCAGGTTTCCGTTGCCCGACCGTCTGGAGATGGCGGCAATGTGGATCGGTCCACTCGTACCGATCCTGTGGTTGGTGTTGTGGCCGATCACCGGCGCTGGTGCTGCCGCGATCGATGCTGGTGTCGTCGGGCTCGCCGTTCTCGCTCTGTACGGGTTCTTTCCGTGGCTACCACTACGGACAATGCGTGGGATTCCCGTCTACGCAACCCTCTCCGTAGCGGCCTTCGGCATCGGTATTGCGGCGCTGGCGCTCTTCGGTCTTCTCCACCCGTCGACCATGCTGTGGCTCGCAGCGGCCTGTGTGGTGGCCATGGGGATCGCCTCGATCGACATGGCAGGCTCGACACCGCTCCTGTCCAGCTCCGTCAACCCGAGCGACTTCGAAGTGGAGCTTCTCTCCAACCGGTGCACCGGCACCGCAGAGTGTGTGCTGGTGTGTCCGAGAGAGGTGCTCGTGATGGACGGGCACGCCCACAAGGTTCGTATCGCCGAGCCGGCCAACTGCATCCTCTGTGCGGCGTGCATCGTGCAATGCCCCGAGGACGCGCTGCGCTTCCGTTTCGATGACGGTCGGGTCGTAGAGCCCGACGTGATCCGCCGAACCCGCATGAACCTCCTGGGGAAGAGGAAGACCTCGCTCTGACGCATTGAGCGTTGCCGCATCCGCTTGGGGTAGTTGCGTACTCGATTCGAAACTGAGGAATCATCCGAGGTGTGGCCATGCATCGTTGTTCCATGTCACGCGGACTCGATTGAACCGCCTTGGTCGAGGTCCTTGCACGCCCTCCGGTCCGTGAGAGGGCGCAACCCTCAGACCCAGTAGGAACTTGAACTGTGACTCGGGGCGCGCCGGGGGCGCGACAGATCGGGATCTTCACGCCCGAGGGTTCCCATATGGTGCCCTGGTGCAACGGCAGCTACGTTTCCCAAGAAGTCACTGTTCATCCTCTGCCGACCCGATGTCGTCGCTACTGCGCGGCCGAGATGGTGGTGATGATCTGGTCGATGGCATCGAGGTCGACGGTGAAGTCACCAATCCATGACGACACAGGCGTTCCCGGGTCGTTCGAGTTCACATGCACCGCGTCGTCGTAGGTGTCGGAGTATCCGGCGGGTGCGATATGCCAGGTTGGTAGCCATTCGGTGCCGCCATCGAATGGTGCAGGTATGACGACCACGGTGGCTTCGAGCGTGTCGCGATCGATGCGAACCAAGGTGGAATCAGGCAGTCCCCCGTCGCCGATGTGGCCGGTGTAGACCGAATCGTCGGTGACATGAATCCAACTCGGTGGCGCCCCCGGCATCGGATAGGCCTTCGAGATCTTCCCCTCGTCGACGAGCAGGAGCTCGCCGTACTCGAGGGTACATACGATGTCGACCGGGTAGACGCCGAGCGGATCGCCGAGGCCGCATCCGTTCTCCATCGATTCGTCTTCAACGGCGCGGCTGAGTCCGGTGAGCATCCAGACGCCTTCGTCCGATGTCTCCTCCAGTTCGGTCCGCACCCGGCGATTGAACGGCAACTCGGCGATCTCGGGGATGACCCCGTCACGGAGTGCGTCCTCTATTGACTGGCTGGGCGGCGCCTCCGCGACGGCTTCGAGCGTTGTCGTCGTCCCAGCGAGGGTCGTGGTCGTTGTCACCGGTGCACTGGTCGTCGTGGTGGTGGTCGGTACTGTCGAGACGGTCGTTCCCGGCGATCCATCAGCACCGGAATCTCCCGGCGAACATCCGGCAGCCAGCAGCACGAGGATCAACAACAAGGCTCTCTTGGTCACCACGACACCCCCCGTCGAGGAAGCCGTCCCTACCCCGCTCAACGTAGCAGCGGCTGGAAAAGGTTTCACGACCAGGGCCGATCATCTCGCCGAGTGAGCGATATCGGCACGTCCCGGGGATTCTTCCGGCACGCGGATCTTGTGGTGTATCACAAGACGTGATACGTTGAGCGTATGTCTCGAGCGATCTCAGTTCGACTCGATGATGAAGCGGTCCGTGCCCTCGGGCGACTCGAAGCGACCGGTATGACCCGTTCCGAAGCGATCCGTACCGCACTCGTCGGCGCTGCCTCCCGGCTTCATGACAAGCGGGCCCTGGCTGCGGAGGTCGCCGCGCTCGAAGCCGATGACGATGACCGTGCGGAGATGCTGGCGGTAGCCGACCTCATGGAGAGCCTCCGTGCGACGGGGTGACATCTACGCGCTGCGCCTACCCAAAGGTGTCGGGCATGAACAACGAGGACGTCGCTTCGGCGTCGTCGTGCAATCTGATGCCCTTCTTCCACGGTCTGTCGTGCTGGTGGCCCCCACATCTACCAGCGCCAAGGCGGCATCGTTCCGGCCCGAGGTCGACATCGATGACACGACTACTCGCGTTCTCGTCGAACAGGTAGGCGCCGTCGACGTACAGCGCCTGGGTGTCCTCGCTGGTCGTCTCACCCCCGAAGAGCAATGGGGAGTTGACGCCGCTCTCCTCACCGTCCTCGGTCTCGACTGAACAACGCCGATCGGCGTACGGGTGGCGAGCAGGATCGCAAGGTACGGTCGTGACGAGTCGCCCCAGGTGGGCTGGCGGAGGCGCCAGCCAGGGACTGCAGCGCCTCCTCCTGACGCTGTATGCCGATGTTGTGCGTTCTCCAAGGGCATGGAATCCGTCTCAACGTTCTGATATGCTCGAACACATGTTCGATACGAAGGACGTCGAGGCGGTTACCGGCGATCCGGTCTTGCAGATGCGGATGGCGCTGGCCGACCTGGCCGGCGAGGAGCTGGAGGACTGGACCGGGTCGGCCAAGTCGTCCCGGGTCCTCGAACTGCTCGAGGTTGCCGAGCGACTCAACGCCGAGATTCTCCGGTCGGTCGCCGCATGGTGTCGTGACCGGGCGTGGGAGATCGACGGGGCGCTGTCGCCGAAGACGTGGCTGGCGCATC
>CAZQUB010000153.1:1841-4127 GCA_964596225.1 uncultured Acidimicrobiaceae bacterium | reverse complement strand
CTCAGGGGCGATCGAGGGTGCCCACCGCCGGCGTCCCACGGGCAGCCCGCATCCCGGCGACGATGCCGGCTGCCGCCAGCACGGTTCCCCCCAACACCCGGATCTCGACCGTGGTCGTGCCGTTGAGCAACCCCGAGGCCGCCGCGGCAATGGGCACCACCCCGGCGTAGAGGCCGGCCACCTCGCCGCCGAGGAGGCGCACCGCCTCGAACCACCAAAGGAACGCGATCGCGGTCAGCACCACGGCCAGGTACAGGACGGCGAACACGACGCCGCCGTCGGGCATCGTGAGGTTGGCCGACCCGTCGATCACCACCGCCAGCAGCGCGAGCTGGAGTGCCGCCAGCCAGCAGGTGTGGACGGAGACGCCGAGTGGGCCCAGCCGTGGAAGGACGGGCAGGGCGAGCAGGGTGAACGCCGCCTCCGAGATCATGGCGACCACCGCCCAGGCGATGCCGACCCCGTCACTGCGCCCTCCCCCCTCGACGAGGATGGCTCCCACCACCACGATCCCGGCTGCCGCCACCACGCCGAGCGGCGGCCGGCGCCGCTCCACGAGCGGGCTCCCCAGCGCCAGCAGCACGGGGACGCCGGCAACGATCACTCCCACCACGGCGGGCTCGGCATGCCCCACGGCGCGGACGACGGCGATGTTGAAGAGGCTGAGACCCATGGCGGCGAGCAGGAAGAGCCGCCCCGTCTCGCGGACGGTGGGCCACGGCACCACGCGATGCGCCAGCCGGGCCCCCGCCACCAGCAGCAGCGCCGCCACACCGTATCGGACCGCCTGTGCCGAGTAGAGCGGGTAGTCGGTGAGCTGCTCGGAGACGGTCACCGCACTCCCGGTGATCGCCATCGCCCCCAACGCCAGCAGGGCTCCTCTGGCACGGCTGGAAGGCACGGCGTGCCCGCCACCGGACCGCCATCCCCATCTCCGTCCCGGCGGCGGGAAGCCCACGATCGGCCGCTATCTGCTCGAGGCCGGGGTTGTGCTCACTCGACGACGCGATCCCGCACGTGTTCGTGGGCGAACTCGACCTTGCGGAGGTCGTGGTGGGCCCCACCCCCCTCGTGACCGTTGAAGGGGTAGACCTCGATCTGCTTGTCGCCGCCCCACCAGTTGTAGGCGGCGAACACCGTCGACGGTGGAGCGATCAGGTCGGTGAGCCCGACCGAGAAGAGCGCGGGTGCGTCGACCCGCTTGGCGTGGTTGACGACGTCGACGTACGACAAGGTCCGGAACACGTTCTCGATCTGGTCACGGTGGGTGTGGCAGTACGCCGCCAGTTCGGCGTAGGGATCGGCGTCGGTGATCTCGACGGCACGGGCGAAGTGGGAGAGGAAGGGAACGTCGATCATGGACGCCGCCGACAGCCCGGCGAGGTGCGAGACGGCGATCGCGACGCCCCCGCCCTGGCTCTGACCGGTGACGGCGATGCGGTCACGATCGACGAAGGGATGCGACCGCGCCGCCTGCACCGCCCGGAAGCCGTCGACGAAGAGGCGGACGTAGTAGTAGGTGGCCGGGTTGCGCACCCCCTTGGTCATGAATCCCGGGAAGGACGGATCGCCGGTGTCGCCGGGATCGGGGCTGTCCCCCACCGACCAGGTCGAGCCCTGGCCCCGGGTGTCCATGATGAAGTGGGCGTAGCCGGCGGCGCTCCACAGCAACGACTCGTGGGAGAGACCCCGCCCGCCGCCGTAGCCGACGAACTCGACGATGGTGGGCATCGGCTTGGAGCGATGAAGGGGGAGCAGCATCCAACCCCGGATGCGGTCGCCGCCGTAGCCGTTGAAGGAAACGTCGAGCACGTCGACGGTGTGGAGGGGCCCGGCGATCTCGTCGAAGGTGGCATCGAGCGGGTACTTGGCGACCATCCGGAGCTGCTCGGTCCAGAAGTCGTCGAAGTCCTCCGGCTCCTGCACCTCGGGGCGGTACGTCTCGAGTTCGGACAGTGGGAAGTCGAACTGCATGGTCGCTCTCCCGCGGTTGGTGGGCGCTGACACCTCGAAGCTAGCGCGGCACCGCCGAGATACGAGAGATCCCTCCTCTGGGACCCCTTCTGTCAGGTCCCGATGAGCAGCTCATCGAGAAACGCGGCGACCGCGGCGGCGTTGTGGCGCCGCCACATGCCGATCTCGTCGTCCTCGCTCCCCCGCTGCAACGCCGCCAGGGTGGGAGCGAGGGCCTCCCGTTGCGCCGCCGCCAAGGGACGGACGGACCGCCCCGCCCGGCGCAGGAACACCAGTTTGAGGAGGAACGCGACCCGCAGGTCCCGGATGTGG
>CAZQUB010000153.1:0-1741 GCA_964596225.1 uncultured Acidimicrobiaceae bacterium | reverse complement strand
GCCGCGGCGTCGCTCACCGACGCATTCTCCACCGTGGCCGCCGCCTACGAAGACGCCCATCCCGGGGTGGAGGTCACCCTCAGCTTCGCCTCCAGCTCCTCGCTGCGGGACCAGATCCTCGAGGGAGCGCCCGCCGACGTCTTCGCCTCGGCCAACACCGCCACCATGGACCAGGTGGTGGCGGCGGGAGCGGCCCGTGATCCGGTGCCATTCGCCGGCAACGAGTTGGACATCGCGGTGCCGACGGGGAACCCGGCCGGCGTCACCGGGCTCGGCGACTTCGCCGACGAGGATCTCATCCTCGGCCTCTGCATCGCCGAGGCACCGTGCGGCGGTTTCGCCCGCCAGGCACTCGAGAAGGCGGGGGTCGTCCCGGCGATCGACACCGACGAGCCGAACGTGCGGGCGCTGCTCACCAAGGTCGAGGCGGGGGAACTCGACGCCGCCATCGTCTACCGCACCGACGTGCTCGCCTCCGCCGGATCGGTCGACGAGGTCGCAGTCCCCCCCGAATTCAACGTGCACGCCACCTACCCGATCGCGGCCCTCGCCGACGCACCCCACCCCGCCGCGGCGGCGGACTTCGTAACCTTCGTGCTGTCCTCGCCAGGTCAGGAGATCATGGAACGATTCGGGTTCGTGGCGCCGTGACCGGCCGGCGCCGCCTCAACGGTCTCCGGCGGGTCCCCGTCCCCTTGCTGGTGTTGGGTGCCATCGGCTTCATCCTGTTCGCCTTGCCGCTCGCCGGCCTGCTCGCCCGGACCCCGTGGAGCCGGCTCTGGGACCTGATCACCAGCCCGATGGCGCGGGACGCCCTCCGGCTCTCGCTCCTCACCTCGGTGGCGGCCGCCGCGGTGGCGCTCCTCCTCGGGGTGCCGCTCGCCTGGCTGCTGGCACGCAGCGAGTTCCCGGGCAAGGCCCTGGTGCGAGGCCTGGTGACCCTGCCGATGGTGCTGCCACCGGTGGTGGGAGGCGCCGCCCTGCTCTTTGCCTTCGGGCGCCGCGGGCTCCTCGGCGAATCGCTCTATGGCGCCACCGGGCTCCTGCTCCCCTTCTCGATCTGGGGGGTGATCGCCGCCAACGCCTTCGTCGCCACCCCCTTCCTCGTGGTCACCGTCGAGGGGGCGTTGCGCAATCTCGATCCTCGCTACGAGGCGGCCGCCGCCAGCCTCGGCGCCACCCGCTGGCGGACGTTCCGGCGGGTCACCCTCCCGCTCATCGCGCCCTCGCTGGCGGCAGGCACGCTCCTGTCGTGGGCCCGCGCCCTCGGCGAGTTCGGCGCCACCATCACCTTCGCCGGCAACCTCCCCGGGCGGACCCAGACCCTGCCGCTGGCGGTCTTCGTCGCCATGGAGAGCGACCGGGACGTCGCCATCGCCCTCAGCCTGCTCCTGGTGGCGATCTCCCTGGGCGTGCTGCTGGTCCTGCGCAACCGTTGGTGGGGGCTGCGATGAGCGAAGGCCTCGGCGCCCATCTGGTGGTGTCCCCGGGCAACGGGTTCCGGCTCGACATCGAATTGGAGATCCCCCCGGGCCGCACCGCGGCACTGCTGGGACCCAACGGGGCCGGGAAGTCGACGGCGGTGGCCGCGCTCGCCGGCATCCTCCCGCTCGAGGCCGGCCACATCAGCCTCGGCGGCGCGGTGCTCGACGACCCGGCCCGCGATCTCTTCGTGCCCGTCGAGCGGCGCCGCCTCGGCATCGTGTTCCAGGACTACGCCCTGTTCCCCCATCTCAGCGCC
>CAZQUB010000152.1:0-4159 GCA_964596225.1 uncultured Acidimicrobiaceae bacterium | reverse complement strand
CCACCGTCGGGGTGTAGACGATGGGCACCATCTCGGTGAGGTTCTCGAGCAGGAACCGGTAGAAGAGGGTCTCGTTGCGATCCATCAAGGCGTTGAGATGGATGTTCTTCTCCATGTCCGTCGGCTTGTGGTCGAACTGCTGGCGGACCCGCAGCATCTGCTCCTCGATCGGTGAGACCCGGTCGGGCAGCAGGCCGACGAGGTCGAACGCTTCGCGTTCCTCCCGGGTGAAGGCGGTCCCCTTGTTGAGGAGCGGCGTGGAGAGCAGCTCCTGGCCCCGGGCCGCGAGCGGCAGGTAGCGCTCCCCGGTCTCAGGGTCGATCTGGGACCGGAAATTCGTTCTGGTGGGCGTGAACGTCATGTCACCAGCATACGCCGGACGCTGCCGTGACCGAGGCCCGGTGGGTGGTCGCGGCGGCTGCTCAGCCGCGCCGGAAGAGGCGCCCCAGCACCAGCAGCACCAGCCCGAGCCCGGCGCCGAAGGCGGCGGCCGTGGTCGGGGTGAACAGGACCCGCGAGTGCTCCAGCTTGGCGTCGAGGGCGAACACGGCGCCGACGAAGCCTTCCTCGACCTCCACCTTGGGAGCGATGATGAACCCGCTGCCGCTCTGGTGCATCGAGACGTCCCCGGCGGCGATGGTCATGTTGGAGCCGCTCTGAGTCTCCTCGACGTTGCCGCCGACGAAGCAGAAGTTGGAGCCGGCCTGGCGGAAGGAGGCCGAGCCGGAGGTCATGGCGACGAGGCTGCCGGCCTGGGTGAAGTTGATCTCGTCGCCGGTGACGATGGGGAAGAACCCTTGGCGGACGGTGATCTCCGATGGGCGGGGGTCGTCGGCGGTCATGCCGGCTCCTTTCCTTGCTCCGGGGTGGTCTCGGTGGCCAGCTCCGCCACCACCTGCTCGACTTGCATGCGGGTGGCGGTGATGCGTTCCCGGCAGAGGCGGATCAGTTCGGCAGCACGGGACACCTTGACGGCGAGGACGTCGACGTCGACCTGGTCGTCTTCGATCTCGGCCAGGATCTGTTCGATCTCCTGCATCGCCTCGGCGTAGCCGGGCTCTGGGGCGGGCTTGGTCACGGCTGCTCCTTCCCGCCGACGTTAGCTCCCCCGTCGCCGGTACTTCCGGTGGAGGTGACGGCGCTGTCGATGGTGCCGCCCGCCACTTCGGTGACGAGCGGATCGCCGGGCCCTACCTGGGAGGGGTCGCGGACCAGGATCCCGTCGCGGTCGCGGGTGAGGGACCAGCCGCGGGCCAGAGCCCGGCGGGGGTCGTGGGCGGTGGCGCGGGATGCGGCGGCTGCGAGCCGGACGGTGGCGGTGGTGACGCCGCGCCGGCCGGCGGCGGCGAGGCGGTCGCGATGGCGGGCCAGGTCGGAGGTGGCGCCTCGCAGGGTCCGGGCGGCGGCCCCTTCGAGGCGGACGGCGGCGCGTTCCACCGCGGCCCCGGTCGGGTGCATGGCGGCGACCGCGCCCCGGGCGACGCGGCGGGTGGCGCCGTCGAGCCGTCCGCCGCTGCGGCGAAGCAGGGCGTGGGAGGCGCGGGCGAGGCGGAGGGCGGCGCCGGCGTGGCGGTGGTCTTCTCCTTCGAGGCGGACGGCGACGGCGCGGCGCAGTCGCGACCCGTGGAGATCGAGCCGCTGCTGGAAACCGGCCACGATCCCGACGAGGGCGGCGGCGCAGGCGGTGGGGGTCTTGTAGGAGCGGGCCGCGACCCGGTCGGCGACGGTGACGTCGATCTCGTGGCCGATCCCGGTGAAGACGGGAACCGGGGCGGTGGCGATGGCGCGGGCGACCATTTCGGTGTCGAAGGCGGCGAGGTCGGTTTGGGCGCCGCCGCCCCGCACCATGGCGACGACGTCGACGGGTCCGGAGGCGGCGCGGGCGAGGGCGGCGACGATGGCGGCGTCGGCCCCGGCGCCCTGCACCGCGGCGTGGTGGGTCCGCACCGTCCACGCCTGGCCGCTGCGGCGCAGCTCGTCGAGGAAGTCGGCTTCGGCGGCGCTGCCGGCGCTGGTGACGAGACCGACCCGCAGCGGCACCGGCGGGACGGGCAGCGCCGCGTTGCGCTCGAGCAGCCCTTCGGTCGCCAGGGTCCGCAGCAGGCGTTCCCGCTCGGCGGCGAGCCGGCCCAGCGTGTAGTCGGCGTCGATCCAGCTCATGCGGAGTTGCACGACCCCGCGGGCCGCGTAGTGGGCGACCCGGCCCCTGATCCGCACCTCGACGCCGTCGTCCATGCGGATGGCGCCGGTGCGGCGTAGGAGCCGGTTGACGGCGTCCTTGTCGGAGGCGAACAGCGTCACCGGCAGCAGCGCCTCGGGCGAATCGCCGGGTCCGCCGTCCGGCTCGACGAGGTTGAAGTAGACGTGCCCGGAGGCCGGCCGGCTCAGGTCGCGGATCTCGCCCCGCACCCACACCTCGTCGGGGAAGGCGCGCCCCACGGCACGGGCGATCCCGGCGGAGAGCTCGGCGACGGTGTAGGTGGGCGCTTCCATGCCTGCGACGCTAGCGAGAGGCAGCGACACCCGGGGAGGGTGATGATCGCCCCCACCGCGAGCCCCTGCCCGCAGCTACCATCGGGCAAGCCGATCGGGATCGCATGAAGACCCTGACGCCTGCTGCATTCAATCGGGCACGCGGCATGATCGTCGCCTGGGGACGGCCGCTCGATCAGGCACGCTTCGACTGCCGCTTCGCCTACGGACCCTGCCGCAACGTCTACCTCGCCCTCGCCGAATACCAGAACCCCGACGGCGGCTTCGGCAACGGCCTCGAACCCGACCTCCGCACCGAAGCCTCGTCGGCGATCGCCACCCTCACCGCCCTCCGCATCGCCCACGACTTCGCCATCCCGCCCGACCAGCCCGTCATCGGCCGTGCCACCGACTGGCTGGTCGCCCACTACGACGACTCCCGCGACGTGTGGCCGATCGTGCCCCCCGAGGTCGACGGCGCCCCCCACGCACCCTGGTGGAGCCACGCCACCACCGAAGACGCCTTCGGGTCCTTCCTCGTCACCCCCACCATCGCCATCGCCGCCCACCTCCGCGTCTTCTCCCGCACCGTGCCGCCCGCCTTCCTCGCCCGCCTCGACGAGGTCGTGCACGCCCGCCTCGACCAAGCCGGCCCCGCCATGACCATGTTCGACATCCAATCCTGGCTCGACCTCGCCGCCGTCGTCGAGCCGCCGCTGCGCGACCGGATCGTGGACGCACTCCGCGCCGCGATACCCCGCATCGTCCAGACCGATCCGGCCACATGGAACACCCACGGGCTCACCCCGATCGACGTCGCCCCCACCCCGTCGTCGCCCCTCACCACCGCCCTCCCCCCAGGCGTCATCGACGCCTACCTCGACCACCTCATCGACAGCCAGCACCTCGACGGGAGCTGGCCACTGACCTGCTCGTGGGGACATCTCGACCCGCAGACCTGGCGAGACGTGGAGCAGGATTGGAAAGGGTTCCAGGCGGTCCACATCCTCTCCGCCCTCTCCGAATGGGGCCGAATCGCGGCCGAGTAGTCAGAGGCCCCCGATTCGTGGAGTAACTTGGGCGCTTGTGACCAAGTTTCGTTCCTACGTCAGCCGCTTCTTCAACTCGCGGGGAAGCGCCGCATTCGTGATCGCGGCGCTGGCCGTCGGCATCTTCGCCGGCCTCGCCGCCGCGCTCCTCATCAAGGCCCTCGCCTGGGTGCAGGAGTTCCCCGACTACCTCAGCGACAACCTCTCCTTCGGGCGCTGGGCGCCGCTGCTCGCCATCCCCCCCGGCATCTTCGTCTCCTGGCTGCTCGCCCGTCACTACGGCCACCACATCGAGAGCGGCGGCGTCACCGAGACCATGGTCGGTGTCTCGCTCCGGGCCGGCTACCTCTCCACCCGTACCATCGGACCCAAGATGCTCGCCACCGCCGCCACTCTCGGCACCGGCGGCTCCGGAGGCCGTGAGGGACCGATCGTCCTCATCGGCGCCTCGATCGGTTCGTCGCTCGCCCGCTACACCCATTTCGGGGAAGACCAGATCCGCAGCCTGGTCGCCGCCGGCGCCGGCGCCGGCATCGGCGCCTCCTTCAACGCCCCCATCGCCGGGATGCTCTTCGCCCTCGAGGTGATCCTCGGCAACTTCGCCATCCGCCACCTCAACGCGGTGGTCGTCGCCTCCG
>CAZQUB010000151.1:0-4174 GCA_964596225.1 uncultured Acidimicrobiaceae bacterium | reverse complement strand
ATCGCTTCGACGCGGTTCAGGTCCTTCTCATCGACCTGAACGTCACGAAGCGCCTGTCCGGCGCCGGGCAGCATACTAACCAATTGCTGCAACGGCCCCATCTTGCGGAGCTGCTGGAACTGTTCGAGGAAGTCCTCCAGGTCGAAGGTGGCGTTCCGCAGCTTCTCGGCGGCGATTTCCGCCTGTTCCAGGTCGTAGGTCTCCTCCGCCTTCTCGATCAGGGTGAGCACGTCGCCCATGCCGAGGATCCGGGAGGCCATGCGATCGGGATGGAACTCGTCGAGATCGTCGAGACCTTCACCGACGCCGACGAATTTGATGGGGCATCCGGTGACCTCCCTGGCGGAGATGGCCGCCCCGCCGCGGGCGTCGCCGTCGAGTTTGGTCATCACCAGCCCGGTCAGGTCCGTGTAATCGAGGAAGCCTTGTGCGACGTTGACCGCTTCCTGGCCGGTCATGGCGTCGACCACCAGCAGCACTTCGTCGGGATCGGTCGCCTTGCGGATCGCCGCCAGCTCCTCCATCAGTTCGTGATCGATGTGGAGGCGGCCCGCGGTGTCGACGATCACGACGTTGTAGCCCTCCTGGCGCGCCTCGCGCAGCGCCGCCTTGGCGAGCTTGGGGACCTTCGCCTTGGCGTCGGCATATACGGGAACCGCGACCCGGCGGCCCAGGGTCTGCAGCTGATCGACGGCGGCGGGGCGCTGCACGTCGGCCGCCACCAGCAAGGGCCGCTTCCCCTTGGCCTTGAGCAGCTTGGCCAGCTTGGCGGCCGAGGTGGTCTTGCCGGAGCCTTGGAGGCCGGCCATCAGGATCACCAGCGGCGGGGTGTCGGCCCGGACCAGCGGTGCCTCCTCCCCCAGGGTCGTGATCAGCTCGTCGTGGACGATCTTGATGACCTGCTGGCCCGGGGTGAGGCTCTTGGTGACCTCCGTCCCCACCGCCCGTTCCTTGACCCTGGCGAGGAAGGTCTTCACCACCGCCACGTTGACGTCAGCCTCCAGCAGCGCCAGCCGCACCTCACGCAGGGCCTCATCGACGTCGCCCTCCCCGAGCCGTCCCTTGGAGCGGAGGCGGGAGAACACGTCGCCGAGGCGGGCACTGATGGCATCGAACATGCCCCGGAGTGTAGGGAAGGCCCGTCCCCGCCGGGAGCGGCCCCCACCTTGGTACGCTCGGTCAGCCGCCGACCCGGAGGAGCCATGAACCTCACCGTCATCGACCATCCGCTCACCCGCCACTACCTGTCGGTGCTGCGCGACGAGACCACCGAAGCCGAGGAGTTCCGGGCCGCGGCGCGGCGCCTCACCTACACCTTGGTGTTGGAGGCGACCAGCCGGCTCCCGCTCAACAAGACCGAGGTCCGCACCCCGATGGAGCCGACGACCGGCTACGTGCTCGGCGAGGTGGTGGCGGTGGCGGTGTTGCGAGCAGGACTCGGCATGCTGGAGGCGGTGCTCGACCTCATCCCCGAGGTCCACGTCGGATTCGCCGGGGTGCAGCGCAACGAGGAGACCGCCGAGCCGGAGGCCTACTACACCAACCTCCCCGATCTGGAGCACGCCTCCGTCCTCATCCTCGAGCCGATGCTCGCCACCGGAGGCTCCCTGTCGTGGGCCGTCGGTCAGGTGAAGGCGGCCGGGGCCCGCGACATCACCGCCCTGTGCGTGGTGACCGCCCCCGACGGCGTGACGCGTATGTACCAGGATCATCCCGACGTCCGCATCGTGGCCGCCGCCCACGACCGCGAACTCAACGACGTCTTCTACATCGTGCCCGGCCTCGGCGACATGGGAGACCGGCTCTTCGGCACCCTGTGAACGGCGCCACCGCCGACGACGACTTCACCGAAGCGGTGATCGCGGTGCTCCACGCGCTCCGACCCGGCGAGGTCGTCGCCTACGGCGAGGTGGCGGCCGAGGCCGGGTACCCGGGGGCGGCCCGCGCCGTCGGCAACCTGCTGCGCCGCACCCCCGGTCTCCCGTGGTGGCGGGTGGTCACCTCCACCGGGCGCCTGGTTCCCGGCAGCGAGCGCGAGCAGGCGGCCCTGCTCCGGGCCGAAGGGATCGTGGTGCGCCGCGGGCGCGTCGCACGCTGAACCCGCCGCCCACCGGATCGGAATGGCGGCGGAGAGGGTGGCAACCGGCCATACTTGGCGGTTCCGAGGAGAGAAACCGACGTGAGCCGTCTCGACATCATCGAGCTGATCGAGCGCAAGCGGGACGGGGGAACCCTGACCCCCGACGAGCTGCGGCAGGTCGTCGCCGCCTACACCGCCGGTTCGGTCCCCGACTACCAGATGGCGGCCCTTCTCATGGCGGTGTTCCTGCGTGGCTTCGACAACGACGAGCTGGTGCCGTGGACCGAGGCGATGCTGCATTCCGGCGACGTGCTCGACCTGGGCCGCGTCGCCGCCCCCAAGGTCGACAAACACTCCACCGGCGGCGTCGGCGACAAGGTGAGCATCCCGCTGGCCCCGCTGGTGGCCGCCTGCGGGGTGGCGGTGCCGATGATGTCGGGCCGGGGCCTCGGTCACACCGGGGGCACCCTCGACAAGTTGGAGTCGATTCCCGGGTTCCGTACCCGGCTCGAGCCGGCCGAGTTCACCCGCATCGTCGAACGGCATGGGTTGGTGCTCGCCGGCCAGTCGGAGACGCTGGTCCCGGCCGATCGCATGCTCTACGCCCTACGGGACGCCACCGGGACCGTGCCGTCGGTCCCGCTCATCGCCTCGTCGATCATGTCCAAGAAGCTGGCCGAGGATCTCGACGGACTGGTCCTCGACGTCAAGGTCGGAGCCGGGGCCTTCATGCCCGACGAGGCGTCCGCCCGCCACCTCGCCGAAACGATGGTCGACCTCGGCGCCGGTCATGGGACCCCGGTGCAGGCTCTCCTCACCGACATGGACCAGCCGCTGGGGCAGTCCGTGGGGAACGCCAACGAGATGGCCGAATCGCTCGACGTGCTGGCCGGTGAAGGACCCGCCGACGTCGTGGAGGTGACGTTCCGGCTCGGAACCGAGATGCTGCTGGTGGCCGGCGTCGCCGGCGATCGGGACGAAGCCCGCCGCCTCCTCGCCGACGCCCGCGATTCGGGCCGGGCGATGGAGAAGCTCACCGACGTCATCGCCGCCCAAGGCGGGGACCCGCGGGTCGCCGCCGATCGATCCCTCCTCCCCCACGCCCCCCACCACCACGAGGTCACCGCCTCCCGGGCCGGCTATGTCGCCGCCTGCGACGCCCACGACGTCGGGGTGGCGGCGGTACGCCTCGGAGCCGGCCGCAGCCGCAAGGAGGACGACGTGGACCCCTCGGTCGGCATCGACGTACTCGCCAAGCGGGGCGACGAGGTCGAGAGCGGAACTCCCCTCGCCCGGGTGGCGTACCGCGACCCGGACCGGCTCGCGGCGGCCCTCCCGCTCCTGGAGCGGGCCTGGCGACTGGCCGAAGAGGCCCCCGATCCGGTCCCCCTCGTTCTGGGGCGGGTGGGTTGACCCGCTCCCCGGGCAATCGCGGCGCCGCCCTCCTAGGCTGAGGTTGCCGCGGGTACGACCCCGCGAAGAAGAGTCCATGACCTACGAACTCCTCCAAGATGCCGCCCGCACCATCGCGGCACGCACCGGCATCGAACGTCACCATGCAGCCGTGGTGCTCGGATCCGGACTGGGCGACTACGCGGCTCACCTTCCCGCCGCCGTCACCGTGCCCTACGCCGAGATCCCCCACTTCCCCCAGCCGCGGGTCGCCGGCCACGCCGGAACCGTGGCGTCGATGGACGTGGGCGGGAAACGGGCGCTGCTATTCGCCGGGCGGGTCCACACCTACGAGGGATGGGGGCTGTCCGAGGTCGTGTTCGGGGTTCGTGCCGCCGCCATGGCGGGATGCCACACCGTGCTCCTCACCAACGCCGCAGGCTGCCTCGGAGGCGACATCGACCCCGGCGACCTGGTCGCCATCCGCGACCACCTCAACCTGACGTCCCGCAACCCCCTCCTCGGCGAGAACGACGAACGTCTCGGGCCCCGCTTCCCCGACCTCACCGACGCCTACGACGCCGGGCTGCGGCGCCGCATCGCCGCCACCTGCGAGCAGCTCGGCCGCCCGTACAAGGAGGGCGTCTACGCCTGGTTCCTCGGACCGAGCTACGAGACGCCGGCGGAGATCGAGATGGTGCG
>CAZQUB010000150.1:0-4190 GCA_964596225.1 uncultured Acidimicrobiaceae bacterium | reverse complement strand
TCTACCAGCCGGACATCGACCTCGACGAGCTGAAGGTCGTCCCCGACCTGGTGCTCTCCAATCCGGTCAACATGCGCCTGGCGCTGCGCTGGATGGCGATCCTGAAGGGCCGGGTGAGCGGTTCGCTCGCCGCCAGCTCCGGGGTGCACACCGGGGAGGACGCGGTGAAGATGATCCTGGCGGGGGCGGACATCGTCATGATGACCTCGGCGCTGCTCAAGTACGGGGCGAGTCACCTGGCGACGGTGCTGTTCGACATGGAGTCGTGGTTCGCCGATCGCGAGTACGACTCGGTCGAGCAGGCGAAGGGGAGCCTCAGCCAGCGCTCCAGCACCGACCCGGCCGGCTACGAACGCACCAACTACATGCGCACCCTGGTGTCCTACAGCTCCATGATGTAGGGGCGTCACGCCCGCTGCACCCAACCCAGGGCTCCAGTACACGAAAACGGGGCCTCCCAGCCCACGGTTCGGAGCCATCCCGCAACGGTTCGCACTGGTCCCACGAACCGTGGGCCCCAGTACACGAAAACCGGGCCTCCCAACCCTGGGTTGGGTGCATTGTGGGTGCGTTGGGGTCAGCGGTACTCGTCGATCGGGGGGCAGGCGCACACCACGTGGCGGTCGCCGTAGCTGCCGTCGACGCGTGACACCGGCGGCCAGTACTTGTCGTCGCGCAGCGACGCCATCGGGTAGGCCGCCTCCTCACGCGAGTAGGGATGGGTCCACTCGGGACCGAGGAGGTCCTCGGCCGGATGGGGCGCGTTGTGCAGCGGGCTGTCCTCGTACGGCATCTCACCGGCGGCGATGGCGTCGATCTCGCCCCTGATGGCGATCATGGCGTCACAGAACCGGTCGAGTTCGGTGCGACTCTCCGACTCGGTGGGCTCGATCATGAGGGTGCCGGCGACCGGGAACGACATCGTCGGGGCGTGAAAGCCGTAGTCGGCGAGACGCTTCGCCACGTCGTCGGCGGTCACCCCCGCCTCGGCCCGAGCCGGACGCAGATCGACGATGCACTCGTGGGCGACGAGACCGTGCGCCCCCGTGTACAGGATCGGGTAGTGGGGTGCGAGGCGGGCGGCGACGTAGTTGGCGGCCAGCACCGCCACCTGGGTGGCCCGCAGCAGACCGGGCCCGCCCATGAGAGCGAGGTAGGACCAGGAGATGGGCAGGATCCCGGCCGAGCCCCACGGAGCGGCCGCCACCGCCCCGAGTCCGTCGCCGGACCCGTTCTGGTCGGGAACGAGGGGATGGCCGGGCAGGAACGGTTCGAGGTGGGCCCGCACCCCGATGGGCCCCACCCCGGGACCGCCGCCTCCGTGGGGGATGGCGAACGTCTTGTGCAGATTGAGGTGGGAGACATCACCGCCAAACTCTCCCGGTCGCGCCACCCCGATGAGGGCATTGAGGTTGGCGCCGTCGATGTACACCTGGCCGCCGTGCCGGTGCACCGTCTCGCACGCCTCGACGACGGCCGGTTCGAACACCCCGTGGGTCGAGGGGTAGGTGATCATCAGCGCCGCCAGGCGATCGGCGTGGCGTTCCGCCTTGGCCTCCAGGTCGGCGAGGTCGACGTTGCCGTGCTCGTCGGTGTCGACCACCACCACCTCGAAGCCCGCCATGGCGGCACTGGCCGGATTCGTGCCGTGGGCCGAGGCGGGGATGAGACACACGTCACGATGCCCCTCCCCCCTGCTCTCGTGGTAGCCGCGGATGGCGAGGAGCCCGGCGTACTCCCCCTGAGCGCCGGCGTTGGGCTGCAACGACACCGCGTCGTAGCCGGTGATCTCCGCCAGCCACGTCTCCAGGTCGCCGATCAACTCCAGGTAACCGGCCGCCTGTTCCAGCGGCACGAAGGGGTGGATGGCAGCGAATTCGGGCCACGTGATGGGCAGCATCTCGGTGGCGGCGTTGAGTTTCATCGTGCACGAGCCGAGAGGGATCATCGACCGATCGAGGGCGATGTCCTTGGCCTGGAGCCGGCGCAGGTAGCGCATCATCTCGGTTTCGCTGCGGTGGCGGTGAAACACCGGATGGGTGAGGTAGGGGCTGGTACGCGCCAACGCCGGCGGGATGCCGTCGGGCGCCGACACCTCGACGTCCGCCACCCTCGCCGCCACCAGGAACGATTCGAGCACGGCGTCGACGACGGGGATGGTGGTCGTCTCGTCGAGGGCGATCGCCACGGTGTCGGCGTCGACGAAACGGAGGTTGATCTTGCGGTCCTCCGCCGCGGCCACCACCTCCTCGGCCCGCCCCGGGACCCGAATCGTGAGGGTGTCGAACCACGTGTCGTTGACCACCTCGACCCCGCCGGCAGTGAGCCCGGCGGCGAGGGCCGAGGTGAGCCGGTGGACCCGTTGCGCGATACGGCGCAACCCGTCGGGTCCGTGGTAGACGGCGTACATGGCGGCGATGATCGCCAGCAGCACCTGGGCGGTGCAGATGTTGGAGGTGGCGCGTTCACGGCGGATGTGTTGTTCCCTCGTGGCGAGGGCGAGCCGGAGCGCCATCCGGCCGGCGCGGTCCTTGCTGACCCCGACGAGACGGCCAGGCACGGCCCGCACCGACGCCGCCCGCGTGGCCAGGTAGCCGGCGTGGGGGCCGCCGAACATGGGCGGGACTCCGAATCGTTGCGAGGTCCCGACGACGACGTCGGCCCCCATCTCCCCCGGTGGGGTGAGCAGGGTCAAGGCGAGCAGGTCGGCGGCGACGGCGACCAGCACTCCTGCCTCGCCGAGGCGAACGATGAGATCGCGGTCGTCGCGGATCTCCCCGCTGCTGCCCGGGTACTGCAGCAGGGCCCCGTAGACCTCATTCGGGTCGAGGTCCCGCCCCGGGTCGCCGACCACGACGGGGATCCCGAGCGGTTCGGCGCGGGTCCGCACCACCTCGATCGTCTGGGGATGGCAGTCGGCGTCGACGAAGAACCCGCCGTCGCGGGTGGCGAGGCGGTGCAGCATCGTCATCGCCTCGGCGGCCGCGGTGGCCTCGTCGAGCAGCGAGGCGTTGGCGATCTCCATGCCGGTGAGGTCGGCAACGGCGGTCTGGAAGTTCAACATGGCTTCCAGCCGTCCCTGTGAGATCTCCGCCTGGTAGGGGGTGTAGGCGGTGTACCAGCCCGGATTCTCGAGGATGTTGCGCTGGATCACCGCGGGGAGATGGGTGCCGGAGTACCCCAGCCCGATCAGCGAGGTGAACACCTGGTTCTTGGAGGCGATGCGCCGGATCCGCTCCTGCACCTTCGGCTCGGATGCCGCGGCCGGGAGGTCGAGGGGCCGGGAACTCCGGATGCCGGGGGGGACGGCGCGGTCGATCAGCTCGTCGAGCGACGCCATCCCGATCGTGGCGAGCATGGCGGCGACGTCGGCGTCGTCGGGTCCGATGTGACGGCGGGGGAAATCGTCGGCCCGGCTCGACTCGGGGGAAGGGCGGGTCATTCTCTCGGCTCCTCGATCGGTTCCATGGCGACGCCGGCGCGTAGACGGACGTCGCCCCGATCTGTCAGCGGTGCCTGAGAGATTCGCCGCGGTGGCGGCTTGCCCCTTCGGCGGGGTCGCCGTCGACCCTCTTTCCAGATGTACCTGATCCCTGCGGTACCGGTGCCTGAGAGTTTGCCGGGGCGGTTGCTCCTTCGGCGCCGGGCCGGGCCCGGGCTCTCCCGCAGGGCTTCGGCGGTGCCCCCGACTGTACACGAGACCGACTTCCTCCCCGGGCAGGAAAGAAGCCGGATTCGCCGAACATGGGCCGGCCCCGTTTGCGACAATGCACCATGCCGACGACGAGGAGCTTCCGCGGTGAGGTGACCCGGCAGGGTGTCACCTACGCGGTGGTGGTGCCCACTGACGTCAGCATCGCCTTCGGCGCCAAGGGCCACATCCCGGTGGTGGGGACCATCGACGGCCACCCGCTGCGGGCGACGATGGTTCCGGCGGGCGGCGGCCGGCATCGCATCCTGCTCAACGCCGAGGTCCGCACCGCGCTCCAGGTCCGTGCGGGAGACACGGTGGCGTTCACTCTGCAGCGCGACACGACGTCGCGTGAGGTACCGGTTCCCGACGATCTCGCCACGGCCCTGGATGCGGTCTCGGGGGCGAGCCGCGCCTTCGCCGCTCTCCCTCCGTCGCATCGCAAGGAGATCCTGGTGTGGATCAACGACGCGGTGCGGCCCGACACCCGGGCCCGGCG
>CAZQUB010000149.1:0-4195 GCA_964596225.1 uncultured Acidimicrobiaceae bacterium | reverse complement strand
AGGAGATCCTGGTGTGGATCAACGACGCGGTGCGGCCCGACACCCGGGCCCGGCGGATCGCCCGGGCCGTGGCCCACATCATGGAGGACTAGGCGCCGGCCCCCGCGGAAGCCGACCATCCCGTCCAGCGATCCACCGTGATCTCGATCACCGGGCCGTCGGGGCGGTCCTCCCGGTACTGGCGGTAGCGGGCCGCGAGGAGGGTGAGGGCCTGTTCCGCCGCGGCCGGGTCGTCGAGGAGGCGAGCGTGACCGTCGGCCCGCACCCACCACAGCGCCTCCCAGTCGTCGTCGTAGTGATCGGCCAGCAACGACACGCGGGGGTCGCGGGCGATGTTGGCGAGCCGCTGCAGGCGCGTGGTCCGCTTCGGCTTGTGGTCGACCGCGCTCACCACCCGGTCACCATCGAGGGCGAACACGATCGGGACCAGGTGAGGCCCGGCGTCGCCGACGGTGGCGAGACGGACCACGGGGACCGAGGTGAAGAGGCGACGACACGTGCGGCGATCCACCCGCCGAGGCTAGGCGCCGGCCAGGAACGGGGCGACGAGGCGGCGGGTGGCGGCGTCGGCGGCCGCAGCTCCGGGGAGGTCCGGGTTGGGCGCCGCCACCGATACCGCCACCACCCGGCCGGTGGCGGCGAGGCGGGTCATGGCGGCGAGGGTCACCGCCACGTCGGGCCCTCCGCCGGACGGGTAGTCGACCGCCGGCATCTCGGCGGGGTCGACGACGTCGACGTCGAGGTGGATGAAGATCGAACCCTCGGGTGGCACGCCAAGAGCGACCTCGCCGACGGCGAGTCTCCCCACCCCCGACCCGTCGAGCGCCTCCGCCTCGCCGGGGTCGAGGTCACGGGCCCCGACCAGGAACACCCGCTCATCGGGCACCGGGGTGAGGCCGACCGCCTCCAGCAGGCGCCGGTCGCCCCGGCCGGTGATCATCGCCAGCGGCATGCCGCCCAGGAACCCGGAGGGACTCGTCTCCGGGGTGTTGAAGTCGCCGTGGGCATCGAACCAGGAGACGGCGGGGAGCACCCCCTTGCGCTCCAGGCCGGCGAGGATCCCGATGCTCGCCATGCAGTCGCCCGCGAACACGACCGGGTCGTCGTGGGTGGCGACGAAATCGGCGACGGAACGGAAGAGAGCGGCCATCCGCTCCAGCGGTGTGCCGGTGGGGAGGGTGGGCGCAATCGTCTCGTGGGGCCCGGGAACGGCCATCCGGTCGAGGCGCTCCCCGAGAGCGAACGGAACCGAGGCGACGGTCATGGCGCGGCCGGCGGGCTCCCGTACTTCTTCTCGTGCTCGCGGGCGGCGCTGCTCATCCAATCGTCCCGCTCGATCCGGCCCGGAAAGGCGTCGAGGGCGGCGGTGACGTAGGCGATGTCGTCGTCGCGGAACGCCGCGATCTGCCGGTAGCTGGTGATCCCCATGCCCTTGAGGAGGCGCTCCAGCTTGGGGCCGATGCCGTGGACCCGTTTCAGATCGTCATCGACTGCCGGGCCATCGCCGGCGGTGCGGGCCGCGATCTCGGCGACACGGGCCGTCGCCTCCTCCTTGTCAGGCAGGTCGGCGACCTCCTCGGCAGTGAATTCGTCGTCGAAGAGCGGCTCCGGCGCCGCCTCCTCGGCAACAGGCTCGGTCGCCGTCGTGCCGGCCTGACTCGATTCGAGCTCGGCGATGCGGGCCCTCCCCGCGTCCACCTGGGCGCCGAGGTCAGCCAGCTCACGCTCCAGCTGGTCGATGTGCTGGTTGGCCTGTTCCAGGCCTGCCGAGGCCTCGGTGAGGCGCGCGATCTCGGCGTCCTTCTCCTGGAGGGAGGTGGAGAGCCGGCTCGCCTCCTCCTGCGACGCCACCAGCTGGTCGGCGAGGGGCTGGTCGGTGTTCGACGCGGCGATGAGACGCCGGGCGCGGCTCAGCTCGGTCCGGACCCCGTCGAGATCCCTGCTCCGCTCACCGAGCCGGGCCTCCATCTGCCGGGTCCGTTCCCGCTCGGCGGCGAGCTGCTCCTCGACCTCGGTCTCCACCGCGGTGCGCTGCGTCCACCGACCCAGCAGCCAGCCGACACCGAAGCCGATGATGGCCGAGATGACCAGGAAGATGATCACCTCTCCGATTGCGTAGCCGGTCCCCTCCATCTATCCGTCTCCCTCTCGTGCAGTGAATTCGATCCGCCGATTCTGGTCGCGACCCGTCGCGGTGGCGTTGCTGGCGATGGGACTCCTCGAACCGTATCCGATCGCGGTGAGCCGCGCCGAATCCACCCCTGCTCCCACCAGGTAGTCGACGACCCCGATGGCCTCCGCCTCGGAGACCTCGAGGGCGATCTCGGTACTGCCGAGTTCCTCGGTGTACCCCTCCACCGACAGCGACGTCGACGGGTTGGCGAGGAGAAGTGTCGCGATCTCGTCGAGCACCTCGGACGACGATCCCGTCAGCGTCGCGGTTCCCGGGGCGAAGGTGACCGTCCCGGCGGCGAGGTTGGTGAGCATGGCCGCCAGGGCGGTGGGATCGACCTCGATGGCGACGGTGTGTTGGACGTTGGGGAGCGCCAGCGTCTCGATCGCCTCCTTGGCGCCGGCGACCGACGCCGCGTCGGCGCCGAACCCGGTGAGATCGAGGCGGCCGCTCTCGATGGTGGCGGTCCACGACTCGAGGCCACCAACGGCGGGGAAGAGATCGGGAAGGCGTACCAGCCACTCGGGTGATCCGACCTCGCCGACCACCAGCGTGCTCGTCACCCCGTCGCTGCCGAATTGGCTGATGGCGGCGGTGACGAGCGCATCGATGCTGGCCTGATCCGGCATCGAACCGTTCAGCTCCACCGTGCCGCCGGCGGCGGACACCGACAGCGAAGGCGAGGCGAGGGCGGCGACGCTGAGGCGGTTGGTCACCGGCAACTCGTCGCCGAACAGCAGTTCCATGGAGGTCTGCAGCGAATCGATGGCGTCGGGGGACGCCGCCACCCCGGTGAGCGTGACCCCGTCGATGGCGAAGACCGCGCTCCCGTTGTCGAGGGGCCCGAGGTCGGCGATCGCCTCGGCGACCCGGCCGAGCCAGCCGGCCGACGCCACGTCATCGGCCACGGTCATCTCGTTCGTCACGGCGTCGGCGCCGAACCGGCCCACCGCGGCGGCCACGATGGCGGTGCTGGTGGTCTGGTCGGGGACGAGCCCCGAGAGGGTCATCCGCCCACCGGACACCGCCACGGTGACGGAGGGGTCCCGCAGCGGCACCGTCACGGCCGCCACCTCGATGTTGCTGGTGACGTGCCGCACCCCTTCGACGGCGGCGACGACCTCGATCGCCTTCTCGGGACCGTCGAGCGAGTCCACGGTGCCCGACAGGACCGCGTCGCGGCCGTTGAAGTCCACGGTGACGGGGAAGCCGGCGGCCGCCAGTGCCCGCTCGGCCCGACCCTCGAGGATCGCCTCCTCGCGGGGAATCGCCCACACCACGGTGGAGACCACGAGGATCAGCCAGGCGACGAGCAGCCACCACACGCCGACCGGGATCCCTGTCCGTGGAAGGTGGTCCCCCTGCACCTGGCTCATCTCCTCCCCCGTGTCTCCGATGGCGCCGGGCTCCGCGCGGAGACCCGGCGTCCTTCTCCTGAGTGAATCGACCGTAGCCGGTTCCCCGTGCAACCGCTAGCGAGAAGCGAAAAGAGGAATATGACAATGACACACTCAGGTTATACTTTGTGTTTCTACTCAAGAGGATCCAAGCAAGGAGCTACACCCATGGGACGAACGGTCGGCATCGATCTCGGCACCACCAACTCCGTCGTCGCGACGCTCGAAGGCGGCGAACCGAGAGTCATCGCCAACGCCGAAGGCCACCGGACAACCCCCTCCGTGGTGGCATTCGCCAAGAACGGAGAGGTGCTGGTAGGCGATCAGGCCAAGCGTCAGGCCATCACCAATCCCGACCGCACCGTACGGTCGGTGAAACGGCACATGGGCACCGATTGGTCGACTGAGATCGCCGGCAAGACCTACACCGCCCAGGAGATCTCGGCGCGCATCCTCCAGAAGCTGAAGCGGGACGCCGAAGCGTTCCTCGGCGAGACTGTCACCGAGGCGGTCATCACCGTGCCCGCCTACTTCGGTGACGCCCAGCGCCAGGCCACCAAGGAAGCGGGCCAGATCGCCGGCCTCGAGGTGCTGCGGATCGTCAACGAGCCGACCGCGGCCGCCC
>CAZQUB010000148.1:0-4222 GCA_964596225.1 uncultured Acidimicrobiaceae bacterium | reverse complement strand
TGATCAGGTCGACCTTGGCGAGCGCCTTGGCCTCGAGCGACGCCGGAAGCGGCGAGTACAGCAACTCCTGTGCCAGATCGTCGCCCTGTGTCAGATCCCAGGTGATCCAGTCCTTGAGGGCCGCGGCGACGTTCTCGTCGTATCCGCAATGCCACGCGAGGAGCCAGGTGGCGCCTGCGATCGGGTAGCCCTCGCCACCCACACCCAGGATGTTGAATCGCAGGTCGTCGGGGATCTCGATCCCGTCGGCGGCGGCCGCAGTCGATTCGAGGGTCGGGGTGATGGCGTTCCCGTCGGCGTTGACCATGTCGGCGACCGGGATGCCGGTCTCGATGGCGTAGGAGAGCTCGATGTAGCCGATGGCGCCCGGGTTCTGCTGAATCGCAGCCGCGACACCGTCGTTCTTCTCGCCGCCGACCTCGGTCGGAGCCGGCCACTGGATCTCCTTGCCGGCGCCCGGACCGTTGGCCCACTCGTCGGAGACGTCCGAAAGGTAGGTGGTGAAGATGCTGGTCGTACCCGAACCGTCAGACCGGTGCGCCACGATGATCGACTGGTCCGGCAAGTCGACACCCGGGTTGAGCGCCGTGATGGCCGGATCGTTCCAGTTCGAGATGGTGCCGAGGAAGATGTCCGCCAGGGTCGGCCCGTCGAGCGTCAGCGAATCGACGCCGTCCACGTTGTAGCCGAGCGCGACCGCACCGAACACGGTCGGGATGTGAATCGCTTCGCAGCCACGGGCATCGGCGGCCGCGGCGAGATCCTCATCGGAGAGGAAGGCATC
Source organism: uncultured Acidimicrobiaceae bacterium (assembly GCA_964596225.1). Classification (GTDB taxonomy): domain Bacteria; phylum Actinomycetota; class Acidimicrobiia; order Spongiisociales; family UBA5794; genus CAYQEC01. The sequence goes on along the minus strand of CAZQUB010000148.1, from coordinate 3,438 downwards.
CGATGCGCCGAAGTCGGTCTGCTGGCCGATGAACTGCTCGACACCGCCGCCGGAACCGATCGACTGGTAGTTGATCGACACGCCGGGTTGCACGTTGTCGTGGTACGCACCGATCCACTCCTGGTAGATCGGAGCCGGGAACGAAGCCCCGGCACCGAGCAGATCGGCCGAGAGCTGCATCGCCTCGGTCGTTGTGGCGTCTCCGGCCGCGGCCGTGGTGGTGGTGTCCGCGCCGTTGCTGCCGCAGGCGGCGGCCAGCAACGCCAACATCAGCGCCAGCACCACGAAGGAACTCTTCGTCATCTTCATGTGAGGTGGGCTTCCTTCTCTCGCGTATTCGCTTCGCCGGGGTGACACGTAGGCATCACGCCCCTTCGCCTCTGCAACGTACGGATACGACGTGACCCGGATGAGGACCCAAAGTGACCGCCAGGTGAATTCTCCGGATACGGCCCACAACGGGCCTCCCGCGCCCCATGAGCCGATCGGCGTCGTCGAAGGGAGGAGGCCGGCCGGGTCGGAGGTGTGATCCCGACCCGGCCGGCATCGGAGGACTTCCGTATCTCCTGGCCAGGGCACCTTGGGGGCTGCCGTCTGGCCGTCCGACCGGAGCATCGATCCTGCCGTGTCGGCAACGTACACCCCCGAGGTGACCGGGAGCAGGACCCAAGGTGAACGCCAGGTGAATTCTGCCGAACCCTCCGGAAACCGTCCCTATAGTCCCGCCTGATGCTTGCCCTGATGCTGCTCGCATGCGTCGCCGCCATCGCGCTGGCGATCGCCCTGGTGGTGCACCGGCGGCGCCACCGCGCCGTGCTCCTCGCGGTCTCCTCCGCCCTCGGCGACACCCGGCCCGAACCGAATCTGGGCACGCTGCGATCTGCTATCGACGACCTCCACCAGCGCGTCCGCACCATCGAGCATCGCGCCGAGACGATCACGGCCGCGGTGGCCGCCGCCGACCTCGGCATCCTGGTCGTCGACAACAGTGGGGCCATCGTCTACGGCAACCCGGTGGCGACCCGCTACCTGGAGGCGCGTCACGGCGACGCCATGGCCGGGGTGACATTGGAGCAGATGATCACCGAAGTGGTCGCCGACGGCACCGAGTCGACCCGCAGCCTCGAGGTGTACACCCCGAAACGGCGCAACCTGGCGCTCCACGCCATGCCGCTCACCGTCTCCGGGTCGCCGGCCGGGGCGGTCCTCTTCGTCGAAGACCTCACGGATCGGGCCCGGATCCTGGCGATGCGGCGCGACTTCGTCGCCAATGCCAGCCACGAGCTGAAGACGCCGCTGGGGGCGCTCCAGATCCTCGCCGAGGCCATCGCCGCCTCCGACGATCCGGCCGTCCACACCCGGCTGGTGGCACGGCTTCGAGACGAGGCGGTCCGCATGACCGCCCTCATCGACGACATCCTCGACCTCGCCACCGTCGAAGACGCTTCGCCCGAGCGGTTGGCGGTCCCCCTCCGCAAGGTGCTGGAGGCGGCCCAGGAGAAGACCCGGCTCCTCGCCGAGACCTACCGCATCGACGTCGAGTTGGGCCACGTCGGCGACACCGTCCTCTCCGGCGACGAGCGCCAGCTCGTCTCGGTCGCCAGCAACCTCATCGAGAACGCCATCAAGTACACGCGGGTCCAGGACCCCGACGCGCCGGCGTCGGTGTGGGTCCGGGGCCACACCGAAGGCGAGTTCGGCGTGTTCGAGGTCGAGGACCACGGCCTCGGCATCCCGCAACGCCACCTCGATCGCATCTTCGAGCGCTTCTACCGGGTCGATCGGGGACGCAGCCGCGACACCGGCGGGACCGGGCTCGGGCTCGCCATCGTCCGCCACGTCGTCCACAACCACGAGGGAAGCGTCGAAGTCGAGTCGCAGCCGGGTGAGGGCAGCGTCTTCCGGGTCAAGATCCCCCTCTGGAGGGAGTGACGTGCTCAACGTGCTCATCGTCGAAGACGAACCGTCGTACGTGGAAGCGCTGCAGGTGACCCTCGAGGTGGAGGGATTCCACGTCTCCGCCGCCCTCGACGGCCGCACCGCGCTGGTGCAGTTCCGGTCGTCGCGTCCCGACGTGATCCTGCTCGACCTGATGCTGCCCGGCCTCAGCGGCCTCGACGTGCTGCGCCGCATCCGGGCCGAGTCGGAGACACCGGTCATCGTCGTCTCCGCCAAGGACACCGAATCGGACATCGTCACCGCGCTCGAACTCGGCGCCGACGACTACCTCACGAAGCCCTACTCGGCCCGTGAGCTGGTGGCCCGCATCCGGGCCACGATGCGCCGCGGCGCCGCCGAGGAGGACGAGACGGTGCTGACCGCCGGCAACGCGGTGCTCGATCCCGGCCGCTACGCCCTCCGGCTGGAGAACACCCCGTTCGATCTCCCCAAGAAGGAGTTCGAGCTGATGCACCTCCTCATGGAACGCGCCGGGAGGGTCGTGCCCCGCGGCGTTCTCCTGGAGGAGATCTGGGGGGCCTACTGGGAGGACTCGAAGACCCTCGATCAACACATCCGGCGCCTCCGCCGCAAGCTGGAGCAGGTGGACGATTCCCCCCGCATCACCACCGTGCGCGGCGTCGGCTACCGGCTCGACCCGTGACCGGCCGCGACACCCTCGCCTCGCTCGTCGCCGACCCCCGGCCCTTTCTCGGGGACCCCGATCCGCTGCTGCGGCGCCTGGCGGCATCGGCCTGCGCCGACCACGGCGACGACACCACCCGGGAGCGCCTCGAGGGAATGGTGCGGGACGATCCCGTCCCCGTGGTGCGGCGGGAATGCGCCGAGACCCTCGGGGCCTTGGCGTCGCCCGCCTCGCTGGCGACGCTGGTGGCGGCCACCGAGGACCCCGAGGTGGGGGTGCGGGAGGCGGCGGTCACCGCCCTCGGCGAGATCGGCGATCCGGTGGTGGTGCCCCGGCTGCTGGCGCTTGCCGGCGGCGACGACGACGTGCTGGTCCGGGAGGCGGCGGTGGCGGCGGCCGGCGCCGTCGGTGACGAGACGGCGGTCCCGACCCTGCTCGAACTGGTGGCGGCCGGTCCCCCGCAGGTGCGGCGCCGCTGCGTGGTGGCGCTGTCGGTGTTCGACGGCCCCGAGGTGGAGGCGGCCATCCGGAGCGCCACCAAGGACCGCAACCCGATGGTGCGGGAGGCGGCGCACATGGTGACCGGGAACCGGGGCGAGTAACGCCTTCAGACGCCGGAGCGTTGCATGGCGAATACCAGGTTGCGGCCGCGTGCCTCCTGGCGTCGTGTGATCACACGCATTGCCGGTATCGCCATGAGCATGGTGATCGCCATCAGGACGTCACCAGGGGGACGAAAGGGTGGCGCACACCCCCCTGCTCGCCTCCCTCACCCTCCCTGCTGTGCAGGGAGGGTCGAAGAGGCGCCGCCGCAGGCGGCAGCCGATTCGGGGAGGGTCACGGTGACATCAACC
>CAZQUB010000147.1:0-4231 GCA_964596225.1 uncultured Acidimicrobiaceae bacterium | reverse complement strand
GGCGCCGGTCAGTCGATCGGGGTGCCGATCCGTACCGTGCTGGTGCGAACGCCGTCGAAGCTCGTCTGATTGATGAGGACCCGGTCGGCACCCGAGGCGACGCTGCTCACCGACCCACCCCCGTTTCCTGCGGCGAGGTCGAGGTCGCCAAGGCGGGAGAACGACCACGTGGTGAGGTCGGGGCTGTGGAGGACGCCGGTCGATTCGCTGATTCCGCGCGGCGACAACGTCACGATCACGCCGCTGGGGCCGACGGCGGCCCGCTGGACGGTGTAGGCGTCCACCTCGACGATCGAGGCGAGGTCGATCTCGGACCACGACGCGCCCCCGTCGGCGGACAACAGCACCATGCAGCGGTAACTGCCCGAGCTCTCACCGTTCCCAACGACCACGATCCGGTCGCCGATCATCCCGGCCGCCGCGACGTCGACGAGCCTCGTCGCGATCTCCGCCTCCTCCCAGGTGCGCCCGTCCTGGGACCGCCACAGCCTCACCAAGTCGTTCCGTGACGCCAGCCGTTCGAACGCCAGGAACCCGGATTCGGTGGCGGCGACTGTCGCGATGCGGGAATCGGTGGCGAACGGCACGTCGATTGCATCGAATCTGGCCCCGTCTTCGGAGTAGAAGAGCCTGGCGACGGTCTCCGGGCCGGGATCGGCGACGCCGAGTTCCTCCCAGGTCGCCCGGTAGGTGATGAAATCACTGAAGTCGGGATCCGGATCGGTCAGCAGGTCACAGTCCGGGGGAAGCGTGTCACCGGCGTCCGCCGCCGCCATGCATTGCTCTTCGAGCGAAGCCGACGGTCCGAAGTCGATCACCTCGAGGCCGGTGTCGGTACGTCGCACCTCGACGTCGCCGCCGAGCTCCTCACTCGGCACCAGGGCGCGGTAGTCGAACCAGAAGCTGGCGTTGACCGCGGCGACGACGCCGGACGGACCCGCCGCGATCTCGCCGGTGATGTTCATGGTCCGTGCCTTCCACGGCCCGTCCGGAGGCGCGATCGATGCGGGAAGCTCCACCGCCGACCACGAGGCGCCGCCGTCGCCGGAGGTGACGACCTGGGCGGCGAACGCGTCGTTGCCGTTCGCGGTGACGGCGGGCACCGTGGTCACCATGTAGAGGACACCGTCGCTGGCGGCGAGTCCGGACGCATGCAGGTTGTCGCCCAGGAGGTCGAAGTCCCAGGTGATCCCGTCGCCGGAGCGATAGATGGCCTGGGGCCGCGGGAAGACGCCGCGGGACTGGTTGCCGGGTGCGGTGGACAGCGCGTAGAACACACCGTCGGAGGCCACGACGATGTCGGACGTCCCGCCCAGGGCCGTGCCGTACGTCTCCCAGGACAGGGTCGTACCGCCTGCGATCCCGGCCGTGGTCGCCAGAGAGGTGCTCGGCGCCGCCTGCTCCTCGATGGTGTGGTCGGCGAGTGAGCGCAGCGCCAGGGCGGCGAAGCCGCCGACCGCCACCGCCGCCAGGGCGGCGACGGTGACGCCGAGGGCACGCTGGCGGCGGTGGCGGGTCCCCCAGGCGATGACCGCGTCGGGGCCGAGCCCGGGCGGGGGGGCGTGGTGCTGTTGTTCACGAAAGTGGGAGCGGAGACGGTCGGTGGTGTCCATGACGTCAGCCTTCCTCTCTGAAGTGATGGAGCTTGGTCTCGAGTTGGTTGAGGGCGCGGTGGAGGCGGCTCTTGACCGTGCCCGGCCGCACGTTGAGGGCGTCGGCGGTTTCCTGGGTGGACCAGTCGAGGAGGAACCGGCACACCACCACCGAACGCAGCCTCAGGTCGAGATCGGTCAGCGCCTGTTGGATCTGCGGGTCGGCCACGGTCGGTTCCTCCACCACGGAGAAATGGTGGAGGGGAGGTCGGCGTGACAGCCGGCGGCGGAGCGATCGCGCCCAGTTCAACCCGACGCGGTAGACCCATCCCGCCGGATTGTCGTAATCGCCGACGGTCGACCAGTGCGAGAAGCAGCGTGCCATCGCCTCGTCGGCCGCCTCGGCGCCGAGATCGCGGTCGCCGAGCGTGATGCCGAGTGCCCGCGCCACCGCGGGATACGCCTCCCGGTAGAAGACGGGGAAGTCGGGTCGCGTGATTCCCTCCATCGCGGCTGGGATCCTCCTCTGCGCAATCTCTTGGCGTGATCTCGCCGGGACGCTCATGTCTGATACACGCCTGGCGGATGCGGCGGGTTCGCGGTTTCTCGGCGCGGGTGTCACAAGACGTCTTCAGCTCGGGGAGGAGGCGATGTCGATCCGCTGCTGGATCTCGTCGAGCATGGGATCGTCGGGGGCGATGGTGCGGGCCCTGGCCAGCGCCGCGGCGGCCTCGTCGATACGACCGGTGTCGAGGTACAGCACCGCCAGGTTCGCCGCCGGTACCGGGCTCGACGGTGCGAGGTCCTCGGCGGTGAGCCACGCCGATTCGGCTCCGGCGACGTCGCCGGCGAGCACGTCCGCCAAGCCAAGCTTGAGATGGTCCTCCGCGTTGAAGGGATCGGCGGTGACCCGTTCCTCCCACGCCGCCACCGCCGCCGCCACGTCGGCCGCGACCCCGCTGCGGCGGGCTCGGTCGAGGAGGAACCCGGCGCGGGTCTCGAGGAGGCGGGGATCGCGCGGGGACCGGTCCAGGCTCCGATCGATGCGGTCGAGAGCGAGGTCGAAATCCCCGGCTGCCGCCGCCACCGAAGCGGCGGTGAACCAGGTGCGGAAGGAGTCGGGTCGCAGATCGGTCGCCTCGTCGGCCGCCTGGCGGGCGGTCGCGACATCTCCGGCTGCCGCCGCGGAGAACGCTCGCTCGATGGCATGGTCGGCGCCTACGTCGAGAGCGCCGGCGACCAGCGCCGCCCCTGCCAGACCCAGTCCGAGCCATCCGGCGAGGCGGGGAGGCCGCACCGACACCGTGCCGGTCTCACCGCCGGTGGCCGCGACGAGCACCCCGGCGAAGACCCAGAACACGGGGTCGATCTCGGCCAGAGGGAACAGGAACTGCTGTTGGGTGAGATACCCGGCGACGCCGGCGGCGACACCGACCAGCCACGGGGCGCCTTCACGCACCCCGCGCCATGCCCGGCCCGCCAGCCACACCAGAGCGGCCAAGGCGAGCAGGAACCCGGGGGCGCCGGTGGTGACGCCGACGTCGAGGGGCCCGTTGTGGACTCGGTCCGGCAGGTAGGCCCGCCCGTAGCGACGCTCGTAGCCGGCGTCGACGTGAGCGGGGAAGGCGATGCGATACCCCTCGAAGCCGACGCCCGAGACCGGATGGGCGGCCAGCACCGCGGCACCCACTCGCCACTCGGCGAGGCGCCCCCGTGAGGTGGCGCCGCCGGGATCGAGGATGGAGGCAGCCCGGCTCCCGAGCGGGGTGACGGCCAGGGTGACGGCGACCGCCACCACCGCGGCGAGTCCCACCCACCAGGTGCGTCGCAGCCACCGCCACCAGCGGGGAACGGTGAGGGCGGCTGCCACCGCCAGGCCCACCCAGGCGGCCCTGGTCTGCGATCCGGCGGCGGCGGCGACGCCGCCGGCAACCCCGACCGCGGCGACGATCCTCCACGCCCGCGTTTCCGCCCCGTCGAGAGCCGCCCCGGCGCCGATGGGAATCAGCAGGGCGCAGGCCGCACCCAGGTAGGCGGGGGAACCGAACGGACCGCCGAGCCGGGACGCTTCGAACGTCACGTCGACCGGCGCCGCACCGGCGAGTTCCATGAGGGAGTAGCCACCGATGAAGACCAGCGCGAGGGCGGCGGCGCGCAGCAGGAGCCGCACCCCCCCGGCGCCGCCGGCTGCCTGCCCTGCGAAGAAGGCCACCGCGAAGAGGACCCACGCCACCAGACCGAGACGGCGGTCGGGGGTCCCGATCCAGCTGGAGAGAGGGTCGAGGGCCGCCAGGCTCACCGCCACGCCCCATGCGAGGAAGGCGGCCCAGGCGAAGGCGGAGCCACGATGGATCGGGAACGGACCCTGGAATGCCAGCAGCGCCGCCGCCAGCAGCGTCAACGTGGTGACGGCAGCCCATTTCACCGGCCCGAACGCCGCCCACCCGGCAGGGTCGAAGACGGCGACGGAGGCAATGACGAGCGCGGCGAGCGCCCACGCCGACGCCGGCGGCCGGGAGCGCGGGAAGCTGGAGTCGTCGGTCATGGCATGGCATTGTCCCCCATCGCCCGAGATGGGCAACACCGGATCGGTCAGAGGGAGACGTCGCCTCGGCGGTGCCGTTCGAACACCGCCAGGG
>CAZQUB010000146.1:0-4291 GCA_964596225.1 uncultured Acidimicrobiaceae bacterium | reverse complement strand
AGGAACACCGCGATCACCGGGTTGGCGTAGGCGTAGCTGGTGGCGAGGGCGGGGCGCACCGTCCGGATCAGGTAGGCGTACGACGAGAACCCGATCAGGGACCCGACCACGATGAGATAGAGCAGCGCCCACCATCCGGCGGCGGCCGGCATGGCGTCGAAGCGCTCCCCCCGCCCCACGCCGACGATGGCGAGGGCCACGCTCCCGCCCAGCATCTGGATCGCGGTTGTCATGGCGCCGGCAGGCATCTCGGCATGGCTGCCCCACACCGAGCCGATCGCCCACAGCAGCGGGGAGATCACCACGAGAGCCAGGCCGAGCGGATCCACCACGAAGTCACCTTCCCGGCTCAGCAACACCACCCCGGCGAGACCGACCGCGAGGCCCATCCACTCCGCCCGAGTGGGGCGCTGCCCCCAGAACCCGGCCACCAGCACGGCCCACACCGGGACGGTGCCCACCGCGGTGGCGGTGAGGCCGGAGCCGATGCCGCGCTGCTCGGCGACCGCCACCAGACCCATGCCCCCGACGAACAGCAAGGTGCCGGCGATGGCGCCGTTGCGCCACTGGATCCGGGTCGGTGCCGGATGTCCCCGGAACCGCAGCCAGGCGTAGAGCACCCCGCCGGCGACCATGAGGCGGAGACCCGAGCCGATCAGGGCGGGGAACTCCTCGACCAGGTAGCGCACCGCCAGGTAGGTCGACCCCCACACCACGTACAGCGTGATCAGCGCCACCGGCACCAGACCCCGGGTCGATTGTGTGGTGGAGACGGTCATGGGCGCCTGTCGAGAGGAAACGGCGAGCCTACTCGCGCCGCGAAGGCGCGAATCTCACCTCACCTCCCCGGCTATCCCGGTCGGGCTGGCGGGGCCCGTGCCGGGCCGGAACGGGCCGTGCCAGATCGACGGCCCGCTCGTTCGGCCTATCCTGCCCACCTGGCAGCCCTCCCAGCGAGGGTCTCAGGAGGAGGATGAATTCATGAAACGAATGATGCGCCTCGCCGTGGTCCTCGCCGCGGTGATGCTGATCGTCACCGCATGTGGCAGCGACGAGAGCTCGGACACGACCACCACCGCGGCGGCGGCCACCACCACCACGATGGCGGCGGCCGACTACAACCTCGTCACCGACGGCACCCTGACGGTGTGCACCGACGCCCCGTATCCCCCGATGGAGATCGAGGTCGACGGTGAGTACACCGGGTTCGACATCGAGCTGATGCGCGCCATCGCCGACGACCTGGGGCTGGGCCTCACCGTCGTCAACAGCGGCTTCGACGGCATCACCTCCGGTCTCGCCATGGAGGCGGGGGAGTGCGACATCGCGGCGTCGTCGATCACGATCACGCCGGACCGGGAAGAGAACATCGATTTCGGTGATCCCTACTTCGTCGCCGACCAGTCGCTGCTCGTCAAGAAGGACTCCGGGCTCACCACCCTGAGCGATTTCGCCGACGGCCGCAACCTCGGAGTGCAGTCCGGCACCACCGGCGAGCTGTACGCCAACGAGAACAACCCCGGCGCCACCATCGTCTCGTACGAGAACCCCGGTGACCTGTTCACCGCCCTCGACGCCGGGGCCATCGACGGCATCCTGCAGGACATCGTCCCCAACGCCGCCCAGGCGCTCGACGACGACACCATCGAGGTCGTCGAGACCTACCCGACGGCCGAGGAATACGGCTTCGCCACCCAGGAGACGGGCAAGGAAGCCCTGCTGGCGGCGGTCAACGCCTCGCTGCAGAAGATGCGTGACAACGGCACGTACGACGAGATCTACAACGAGTGGTTCTAGGGCCCCTCGTTGACGACCGTATGACGGTTTCGGGGCGGTCCGCACGGGCCGCCCCGAGCCGTTAACGTGCCCCGCATGTCGCAGACCGTGATGCGCCCCCGGCGGAGGATCTCGTGGAGCCGGCTGACGCTCTACGCCTTCTTCGGTCTCCTCGTGGTGATGTTCGCCGTCTTCGCCGACTTCGGGAAGATCCAGCGCAACTTCTTCCAACTCGACGTCGCCCGCCGGATGCTCCCCGACGTGCTGACGACCGCGGCCAAGAACACGATCATCGCCACCCTGCTGTCGTTCTCGCTCGGCCTGGTGCTCGCCCTGGGGCTGGCGATCATGAAACGGTCAACGATCCGTCCCTACCGATGGTTCGCCACCGGCTACATCGAGCTGTTCCGGGGCCTGCCGGCGCTGGTGACGATCATCTTCGTCGCCTTCGGTCTCCCCATCGCCTTCGACTGGAACATCCCCGGGGGACCCCTCGGGAAGGGATGCATCGGTCTCGGGATCGTCGCCGCCGCCTACATGGCGGAGACGATCCGGGCCGGGATCGAGGCGGTGCCCCGCGGCCAGATGGAAGCCGCCCGCTCCCTCGGCATGTCGAAGGGGGTGGCGATGACGTTCATCGTGCTGCCCCAGGCGTTCCGTATCATCATCCCGCCCCTCACCAACGAGCTGGTGCTGCTCATCAAGGACACCTCGCTGTTCTTCGTCATCGGTACCACCCCGGCCAGCAAGGAGCTCACCAAGTTCGGTCGTGACTTCATGAACCAGAACGCCAACGCCACCCCCCTCACCGTGATCGCTCTCGTCTACCTCGTCATCACCCTCCCCCTCACCTACATGGTGCGGCGCCTGGAGCGCGCCGCCGGGAAGGGGAAGCGGTGAACCCGGCCCCCCCGATCCAGATCTGTGACCTCCACAAGTCGTTCGGCGAACTCGAGGTGCTACGCGGCATCGACTTCGAGATCGCCCCCGGTGAGGTGGTGTGCATCATCGGGCCGTCGGGCTCCGGCAAGTCGACGCTGCTGCGCTGTGTCAACCGCCTCGAGGACCCCACCTCCGGCACCATCCTGGTGGAAGGCGAGGACATCACCGACCCCTACGCCGACGTCGACGCCCTCCGCTCCAAGATCGGCATGGTGTTCCAGCAGTTCAACCTGTTCCCCCACCTCGACGTGCTCAAGAACCTCACCATCGCCCAGCGCAAGGTGCTGAAGCGGTCTGAGGACGAGGCGGTCGACGTCGCCACCAAGATGCTGGCCCGGGTCGGGCTCAGCGACAAGATCGCCGAATACCCGTCACGGCTCTCCGGCGGCCAGCAGCAGCGGGTGGCGATCGCCCGCGCCCTGTGCATGAACCCCGACATGATGCTGTTCGACGAGCCCACCAGCGCCCTCGACCCGGAGCTGATCGGCGAGGTCCTCGACGTGATGCGCCTGCTGGCGAGCGAGGGCATGACGATGATGGTCGTCACCCACGAGATGGGATTCGCCCAGCACGTCGCCGACCGGATCGTGTTCATGGACGACGGCGTCATCGTCGAGCAGGGACCCCCGGCGCGGGTCCTGCTCGACCCGCAGCACGAGCGGACCCGGCAGTTCCTGCGGGCCGTCAAGCACGACTAGCCCGCCGGCGGGTTCCCGCCGCGGCCTGCGACCTCACCTAAGCTGGCCGCGATGCAACGGAAGACGAAGATCATCGCCACCCTCGGCCCCGCGGTGGCGGACCCCGACGCCATCGACCGCCTCGTCACCGCCGGCATGAACGTGGCCCGGCTCAACTTCTCCCACGGCGACCACGACGGGCACCGCCGCTTCCTGGAATGGGTGCGGGCCGCCTCCGCCCGCCACGAGGTCCCGGTGGCGGTGCTGCAGGACATCCAGGGTCCCCGCATCCGGGTTGGGACCTTCCCCGAGGGGAGCGTCACCGTGGAACCAGGAACCCGAGTCGACCTGGTGCCCGGGGAGGGGGAGGGGACCGCGAATCGCATCCACGTGGCGCACCTGGAGAAGGCGTCGCTCCAGCCGGGGGCGCGCATCCTGGTCTCCGACGGGCTCATCGTGCTCGAGGTCGAGGAGTGGGACGGGGAGCGGGCCGTCGCCCTCGTGGTGGAAGGAGGCGAGATCCGCGACCACAAGGGCGTCGCCTTTCCCGGCATCCCGATCGACGTCCCCATCGTGTCCGCCAAGGACGAGGAGGATCTGGCCTTCGGGCAGGAGATCGGGGTCGACCTGGTCGCCGCCTCCTTCGTGTCGTGCGGCCCCGACCTGGCCAGGGTCAAGCAACTGGTGCCCGGCACCCCGGTGATCGCCAAGATCGAGAGCACCGTCGGCTACCACAATCTCGACGCCATCATCGCCGAGGCTCACGGGATCATGGTGGCCCGCGGCGACCTCGGCGTCGAGCTCTCGTTCGAGAGCGTGCCTCGCGCCCAGCTCGACATCCTGCGCCGCACCAACGCCCGGGCCCGGGTCTCCATCACCGCCACCGAGATGCTGGA
>CAZQUB010000145.1:0-4479 GCA_964596225.1 uncultured Acidimicrobiaceae bacterium | reverse complement strand
GTCGGACCTGCTGCTCTACGGCTGGGGACGGGGCCCGGTGGGCCGGTTGCAGGTGGAGGGCGACGACCGGACGGTTGCGACGTTCCGGGCGGTGGCCGCTCGCGAGACGGGCTAGCTGCCCTGAACGCGCGAGTAGGACGACGCTCCCCTACCGTGACGGAACGGGCGGCCCCCCAGCCTGACGTCGTCCTACTCACTTGTGGGGTGGATACTCCAACCCGCTATTCCGACATTCAGTCGGAAAGCTGAGCATAGTGGCTGGTTCGCCACCCGTGGTTGCATTGCGGGGGGATTCCTCCCGGTCGCGAAATCATTCCTCCCTGGGACTCAATCCCAGGGCGTCTTCAACCGGTTCGAGGGGTTGCCCCCCGCGGAGGACGGGAGCGAAGAGGTCCCCATAGCGGCGGAGACGCTCCCAGATGGTGACGATGGTGTGGTCCTCGGGCCGGATCGCATCCAGCTCGTTCCACAGAAACGGGGTCGACACCGGTGCCCCGGGGTAGGGCCGCACCGAGTACACCGAGGCGATGGTCTTGCCGGCCACGTTCTGGTTGTGGTCGATGAAGACGCGGGGGCCGCGGCGGGCGATGTCCCACTCCATGGTGGCGGCGTCGGGATCGGCCTCGACGATCATGCGGCCCAAGGTCTCGACGAACCGCCGCACCCTGCGGTAGGAGTGGGCCGGCTCGAAGGGAACGTAGATGTGGAGTCCGGTGGCCCCCGAGGTCTTGGGGTAGGCGGCGAGCCCGAGCCGTTCCAGCAGCACGTTGAGGAGACCGGCGACGTACGTGACCTGTTGCCACGTGGCCCCTTCTTGCGGGTCGAGATCGAACACGGCGAAGTCGGGCTCGTCGGTGTGGGCGACCCGGCTCAGCCAGGGATGCATCTCGATGCAGCCGAGGTTGGCGATCCACAGCAGCGACGAGGTGTCGGGGGCGGTGCAGAACTCGATCGCCTCTCCCCGATGGTCGGAGTGGATCGGGGCCCGCACCATCCACTCGGGGGCGTGGGTGGGGCACTGCTTCTCGTAGAAGGAGTCGCCGGCGGCGCCGTTGGGGTACCGCGACATCGACAGCGCCCGATCGGCCAGGTGGGGCAGGAGCACGGGAGCGACCGCGGCGTAGTAGCCGACCAGGTCTCCCTTGGTGAATCCGTCGTCGGGGAAGAACACCTTGTCGGGGTTGGTGAGGCGTACCGGCGGATCGAGCCCGATGGTGCCGAACCCTCCCCCACCGTCGTCCTCGACATGGAGGGAATCGGGGAAGGTGACCCGCCCCGACCCGACCGGCCGGCCGACGTCCTCCGGGACGGGCGTGGCGCCGTGTTCGCCGGCCCGCAGGTCGGCGAGGATGGCGTCGTGGCTGGTCTCCTCCTTGGCCTCGGAGATCACGATGGCGTTGAGTCCGGAGGCGACGATCGCCTCGGCGAGGGGACCGGCCCGGAGCGTGCCGTCGCCGTAGGGGACGTGGCGGATCTCTCCGGCGGGGCCGAAGGCGTTGTCGGTGAACTGGGTGTGGAGCGGGTCGAGCGCCCAGCCGGGGAACTCGGAGCGCAGGAACTCGATGACGGACCGGAACGCCTCGGTGGTGGTGAGGCCGCCGCCCGACTTGGCGTGGACGTGGGCCCAGTCGATGACGGGACGGACGTAGGAGCGGCCCGCGGCGATGAGGGCGATGTCGCCGAGGGAGCCGAAGGCACGGTCGGTGCCGGTGGTCTCGAGCCCGAGCGCCACCCCGAGGTGATGGATCTTGGGTTCGATGCGGTCGAGCCCGTCGGCGACGAGGGCGTGGAGCTGCTCGGGGGTGCGGTCCTTCACGTAGCCGGTGTGGGCGACGACGGTGTGGGCACCGAGGGCTCGCCCCAGCTTCATGGTGTGCTCCAGCGCCGAGAGGGTCCGGGGACGGGTGTCGGGGTCGTCGACGGTGAGTACCGCGAAGTAGGGGGCGTGCACCGACACCGCCAGGTCACGGGCAGCGGCCAGTTCGCCGAAGGCGGCACAGCGGCGCTCCTTCCACGGGAACCCGTGGACGAACGGCAGCTCGACGGCGCCGTGGCCGCGGGCGACGAGGCCGTCGAGCCAGGCGGCGGCGTCGCCGCCTTCGGGCGGCAGTGCGGAGATCCCGAAGCGGATCATGAACGGAAGGCTATCGGAGCCGAGGGCGTGATTCCGGCGAGGTCGAACAGGCGGGACGCGCTGGTACTGTTGCTGCGGGCCTGTAGCTCAATTGGTAGAGCAGCGGACTTTTAATCCGAAGGTCGTGGGTTCGATTCCCACCGGGCCCACTTCTCGAATCCCTCGTCAGAGAGCGGTTCCCGGCCTCTCAGGAGGCAGCTCCACAACTCCCGGTCCGCGTTTGGTCGCGAGCTCAGCCTTGGAGGTGCTCGACGATTCTCGGCCAGACCCGGCCAATCACGAGGTGCCCGGCTCCTGTCTCCACAACGTGCCGCGCCTGTGGGATTCTCCCTGTGTACCACTCGCCGTGCGCCGGCGGGACCACCACGTCATCGGATCCGCTGTATGCGATCGTCGGGGCCGCGATCTTGGATGGATCGAACCCCCATCCGGCCATTGTGTACGAGGCAATGTCTGCTGCCATCCCCAATGCCCCTTGCCGGAATGCTTCGCCGAGCATGGCATCGACGCGGGCACGGAGACCGGGGTCGGCCTCTCCTGCCCGGGTGTCGGCCGGGCTCGCCGCAAGGAAGCTCCTGCGGGCCGATGGATCGGTCACCATGGGCGCGAACATCGCCGCCATCTGATCGATCGCGGTAGCCGGGTCGGCCCGCATTGCGTCGATCAGCGCCACCTGCTCCGACGGGATCCACGGCACGTCCTCGTGTGGGGCCGGCGTTGCCACGATTGCAAGCGAGTGAATGCGGTCCGGGTGATGAGCGGCGACCCACATCGCCACCCGACCGCCCGCAGACCATCCGGCAACGGCGGCTCGGGACACCCCGAAGTGGTCAAGCGCAGCCATGACGTCACGACCGGCCTCCGCAATCGTTGCTGGCGAGGCCGAGCGGCTCGACGCGCCGTAGCCCTGACGATCCGGGGCAATGATTCGGATCCTTGCCTCTGCGGTGGCCACCGGATCGGGGTCGAACAGACCCGATCCCGGGGCGGGATGGCAGAGGACCAACGGCGTGCCATTGTCGGGACCGATGGTCCAGATCGAGAGATCGCCGCCGTCAGCTCGTGTGATGAGATGCTGTGTTGTCTGTTCCATGGCCCTATTGTGCGAGAACGCACTGACACCGTTATGTCACCCTTTTGGAGATTCTGATGAATCGCACCGACCGCCTCTACGCCATAGTCGAGGAGCTCCGGGCAGCAGGTGAGCGACCCCTCTCCTCGACACGTCTCGCCGGCACGTTCGAGGTGTCGGAACGTACGATCAAGAGGGACGTGTCGGCGCTCCAGCAGGCCGGCCTGCCGATCTGGACGTCCATCGGGCCGGGCGGGGGATACGTGCTGAATAGCACCGCGACGCTACCGCCGATCGCCTTCACGACGGGCGAAGTGCTCGCCCTCGCAGTGGCGCTCGCGGTAGGAGGCGGGCTGCCGTTCGAGCCACAGGGGCGTACTGCGCTCAACAAGATCCTGGCGACCATGGACGAGAGCACACGTCGGCGATTCGAGGAAGAAGCAGATCGCGTGTACGTGCGGGATGTTCAAGTCGAGCCTTCGACACGGGCGATGCAGGTCATGGGGGATGCGGTCCGGACGGGCAAGGTGGTCAACATCGACTACGTAGACGGACAGGGAGAACTGACACGACGGGCCATCGAGCCAATGGCGATGGGCCGTGATCGTGACCGCTGGCTCGTGTTTGCCTGGTGTCGTCTCCGCGGAGACGGACGCGTGTTCCGACTCGACCGGATCCAGGACGCCCGACTGACCAAGGAGACCGCGCCGCCCCGGGTGCTTCAAGACGTGTTCGGAGAGATCCCGGCGGACGTTCTGCCAGTACATCGCTTGTAGCGTCATGACAAGACGACCCGCCTCCGGCTGTGGGCAGCCGGCACAACGCTGGCAACGTCTCTCCGGGCCTGTAGCTCAATTGGTAGCGCAGCGGACTTCCAATCGGAAGGTCGTGGGTTCGATTCCCACCGGGCCCACGCCGGCCGCCAGGTTGCTCAATGTGCCCGCATCATCCCGATCCCGCCACGCGGTGCGAGGCGTAGGGTTCGAGTTTCAGTGGCTACCGTCCCCGGTCGCCATGTACGAAAGGAGACGGGTATGGCCACGTTCATGATCTTCCACGAGGTCGACGACATCGACACATGGCTCGCGTCATCCAACCGGGACGACATGGCGGCAGCTTTCGAGGGCATGACGACCCGGACCTTCGTGGATCCGACCGGCGCCAACCGCGCCGGGATGCTCATCGAGATCCCGGACGATCTCGTCCCGGCGTTTCAGCAGGTGGCCCAGTCGGAGGATGCGCTCGAGAAGGGGAAGGCCGACGGCGTCCGGCT
>CAZQUB010000144.1:0-4482 GCA_964596225.1 uncultured Acidimicrobiaceae bacterium | reverse complement strand
CGAACGTGCGGGCCGAGGTGCCGATCGCCCGGCCGATGTACGTAGAACCCGACGTTCTGGGAGGGGACCCGGCGCCCGAGGTCGATTGACGACGGGCCGGCCCCGCGACCGGTTCGCCGGGGACGATTGATCGATGCGTTTCGACAATGCTCCTTGACTCCCTGTATGCGTTCGTCGTATGATCGCTCGGGCAGTTGTCGAAGCGTTTCGATTCCGAAACCACAATTGCTCGGGTTTCGACATTTGGAGGATTGAGAATGAAGCGCTCGATCGTCATCGGAGGAGTCATCCTCTCGCTGCTGCTTGCTGCATGCGGCGGAGGCGACGACGGGGAGTCAACCACGACCGCCGCGGCCACAAGCACAACTGCCGCGGCCACAACCACAACCGAGGGATCCACGGCCGAACCCATCACCATCGCCTGGATCTCGCCGGACGCGACGACGTCCACCCGGTGGGACACGCAGGACCGTCCCGCGTTCGAAGCGGCAGTCAAGGAAATCGCACCGGATGCCGTGATCCTCGCCAGCACCGCCTCGACCGACGCCGACATGCTGCGCCAGGCCGAGTCCGCCATCACGCAGGGGGCCCAAGTCATCGTCATCAACCCGATCACCGCGGATGGATCGCTCCCGGTGGTCGACCTCGCGGCGCGGGAAAACGTCCCCGTCCTCTCCTACGAAGGCCTGATCGAAGGCGCCGACCTGGCCGGCTACATCACCTTCAACAACACGAAGGTCGGTGAACTCCAGGCGCAGTACATCGTCGACCACGTCGACGACGGAGCCACCATCGCCGTCATGAACGGCGCCCAGGTGTGCACGGCCTGCATCGCCTTCAAGGTCGGAGCCCACAACATCTTCGATCCGCTCGTCGCATCGGGCGACATCGTCATCGGATACGAGGCTGACACCCCCGACTGGCTGACCGAGAACGCCCAGACCCAGACCGAGCAGGCGCTCACGGACCTCGGTGACGACGTCCAGGGCATCCTGGCGGCCAATGACGGACTCGCCCTCGGGGTCATCGCGGCCCTCAAGGCGCGGCAGCTCAATGGCCAGGTCGTCGTGACCGGCCAGGACGCCACCATCGCCGGACTCCAGGAGATCCTCCTCGGCAACCTGACCATGACCGTCTACAAGGACCTCATCCTCCAGGCGAGCACCGCCGGAAGGGCAGCCGTCGAACTGGCACGCGGCCAAGCAGCCTCCGAGTTCACCGACACGTTCGACAACTCGGGCTACGAGATCCCCGCGCTGTTCCTCGATCCGATGGTCATCGACATCGACAACATCTCGCGGGTCGTCGAAGATGGGTACGTGTCGAGAGACGACATCTGCACCGGAGACACAGCCGACAAGTGTGACTTCTAGCGGAACAGACTGACTTCGGAGGAACGAGGGTGACCCCCCAACGCGGTTCCTCCCTCGAGCCGGAGCGTCGCACTCCTCCCGACGCGGCGCTCCGGCTGAGCATGCGAGGGATCCGGAAATCATTCGGGAACGTCGAGGCCCTCCGCGGCGTCGACCTCGAAGCGAGGCCCGGTGAGGTCATGGCCCTCGTCGGCGACAACGGCGCCGGGAAGTCCACCCTGATCAAGACCCTCGCCGGCGTCTACCAAATGGACGCCGGTAGCGTCGAGATCGACGGGGTGGAAGTCTCGATCGCCGGACCGAACGACGCGGTCCGGGCGGGCATCGAAACCGTGTACCAGGACCTCGCCCTCTGCGACAACCTCGACGGGATCGCCAACCTCTACCTGGGTCGGGAGCTCAGGACGCCGCCACGAGGTTGGCTGGCGCGCTTCCTCGCCGTGAAGCGCATGTCCGCCGAGGCCAGGCGCATCATGGACGAACTGGCCGTGACGCTGCCATCCCTCAGCACGAAGGTCGCCCTGTTTTCCGGGGGGCAGCGGCAAGCCATCGCGGTCGGTCGCGCCGTGCTGTGGGGATCGAAGATCGTCGTGCTCGACGAACCCACGGCCGCCCTCGGCATCCAGCAAACCGAGATGGTGTACCGGCTCATCCGGACCCTCAAGGAGCGGGGCATCTCAGTGATCCTCATCTCGCACAACATGGTGGACGTGTTCGCCGTCGCCGACCGGATCTCCGTGCTCAGGCTCGGCCGCAACGCCGGTATGTTCGACGCCGCAACGGACCAGCCCGAAGACGTGATCGGCGCCATCACCGGCGCCAACGCCCGCACCCGGGGCACGGCATGAGCGCCCCGGACACCACCACCACCCCATCGCGGTTCGGGTTCTTCCGCCCCAAGGGAGAGCTGGGTCTGGTGCCGGTGGCGATCGGTCTCGTCCTCATCGCAATCGGGTTCCACATCGCCAACGACGCCTTCCTGTCGTCGCGCAACCTCTCGAATCTCGTCCTCCAGGCCGCCACCCTGTCGGTGCTGACCCTCGGCGTCATGCTGGTCCTTCTCATCGGGGAGATCGACCTGTCGGTCGGCGCCGTCAGCGGCGTCACCGCCACCGCCATGGCGATGCTGAGCGCCCTCGCCGGCTGGCCCGCCTGGGCATCCATCGGGGCGGCCCTGGCGCTGGGGATCCTCATCGGATGGGGCCAGGGCACCTGGATCGTGGCGCTGCGGGCCCCCGCCTTCATCGTCACCCTCGCCGGAATGCTCGTCTGGCAAGGTGTCCAACTCGCCCTCCTCAGCCCCCAGAGCGGCCAGGTCAGGGTCGAGGACAAGTTCATCACCGGACTGGCATCGACCTACCTCTCCTCCGCGGCAGGGTGGGTGGTCGCCACGGTCGTGGCGGTGCTGGGTCTCGGCGGCATCGCGGTGCGCCGCACCCTCACCGAGCGCGCCGGCTACGAGGTGGATCCCCTGGTGACGGACCTCGTCAAAGCTGCCCTGGTCGTGGCCGCACCGCTCGGCATCACTGCCATCCTCAACAGCTACCTCGGCGTTCCCTGGCTCCTGGTCATCGTCCTCGCCATCACTGGCGTGCTCGTCGTCGTCACCGGATCGACCGTGTTCGGTCGCCACATCTACGCGGTCGGAGGGAACGCCGAAGCCGCCCGCCGGTCGGGAGTCCAGGTCCGCCGGCTCCGGGTGATGATCTTCGTGCTCGCCTCGTTCCTCGCCTCGATCGCGGGCGTCCTCGGCGTCGCCCGCACCTATTCCGTGTCGGTCAACACCGGCGGCGGGAACCTGGCCCTCAACGCAATCGCCGCCGCCGTGATCGGGGGAACCAGCCTGTTCGGCGGCCGCGGTACGATCGTCGGCGCGCTGCTGGGTGCACTCGTGATCAGCAGTGTCCAGAACGGTCTCGCGCTCCTCGGCCAGACCGCGGCGGCACAAGTGATCGCCACCGGACTGATCCTGCTTGCGGCCGTGACGCTCGACGTCTCGACCCGGAGAACATCGGAAGGGGGAGACGGATGATGCCAACCAACCCCACCTCTTCGGCGGTGCGACCCGGTGCCCTCGAACGGCTCCCGGCCGACTTCCTGTGGGGATCGGCCACAGCCGCCTACCAGGTGGAAGGCGCCTTCGACGCCGACGGGCGCGGCGCCTCGATCTGGGACACCTTCTCGCACACCCCCGGCAACACCCGCAACGGCGACACCGGCGACGTCGCCGCCGACCATTACCACCGGTATCCCGACGACATCGCAATGGCCCGCGACTTCGGCATGAACGCCTACCGGTTCTCGATCTCGTGGCCGCGGATCATGCCCGAGGGAGCGGGCACGATCAACACCGCAGGCCTCGATCACTACGGGCGGATGATCGAGACCCTCCTCGCACACGACATCGAACCGATGGTCACCCTCTTCCACTGGGATCTCCCCCAAGCCCTCGAGGACCAGGGCGGCTGGTACCACCGCGACACGGCACACCGCTTCGCCGACTTCGCCGAGGTCGTGCTGGAACGGCTCGGCGACGGCGTCCCATACTGGCTCACGCTCAACGAGCCGTGGACCGTCGTCGCCCAGGGCTACTGCCGCGGCCTCCACGCTCCCGGGCACCGCGACTACCACACCGCCGGCACCGCCATCCACCACCTGATGCTCGCCCACGGCGAGGCGCTCGAACGCTTCCGGGCGATCGCCCCGAAGGACGCCGAGATGGGCATCACGTTGTGCATGGCCCTCCCCCGCCCCTGGTCGCAGGCACCCGAAGACGTCGCGGCGGCACGCCTCCTCGACGGGGAACAGAACCGCGTCTACCTCGATCCGCTCTTCAAGAAGGCATACCCGGCGGACCTCTCCGACCTCTTCCCCACCCTCTTCGACGACGGCATCGTCCGGGACGGCGACCTGGAGACGATCGGGGCGCCCATCGACTACCTCGGCGTCAACTACTACCTGAACCACATCGTGAAGGCCGACACGACGGTTCCGGTGCTCGGAGCCCGCCAGATCGACCCGCCGGGCCCCATGATGAGCGCCGGCATCGCCGCGGTCCCCGAAGGCATCCGGGAGTGCCTGCTCCGGGTGCACCAGGAATACCGGGAAC
>CAZQUB010000143.1:720-4568 GCA_964596225.1 uncultured Acidimicrobiaceae bacterium | reverse complement strand
AGCTGGCCGACGGTGCGGGGGAACGAGATGGGGAGCTTGCCTCCCGGGCTGACGTCGCCCACCAGCACGTCGGCGACGGCGGCGGCGCCTTCCTGGCCGGGCAGCCATGCCATGAGAACCGCGGCGCTGTGCTCGTGGACCCAGACACTCCCACAGGGGCGCCCCGCCACCAGAACCAGCACCACCGGCGTCCCGGTGGCGACCACGGCCCGCACCAGGTCCTCCTGCACCCCGGGCAGGTCGAGGACGGCGCGGTCCCGGCTCTCCCCGCAGGTGCAGTCGCTGGTGAGACCCGACTTGTCCCCCATCACCATCACCGCAACGTCCGCCGCGGCGGCGAGGGCCACGGCCTCGTCGAATCCGTCCGTCGCGTCGGAGTTGACGTCGCAACCCTTCGCATACCGCACGTCGCCGTCGAGCCGCTCCCGCAGCACGTCGTACACGGAGGGGAACGCCACCGACGGGTCCCCGAACTCGACACCTTCCGGCATCGGGATCGAGAAGACGTTCTCGTCGGCCCGCATCTCCCGCAGCGATTCCTGGTGGGCGGCGTAGCTGTAGTCGCCGTAGAGATGGCGGGCGGCGTCGGCGTTGGGACCGATCACCGCCACCGTGCCGAGGTCGGGGGAGAGCGGCAGGACACCGTCGTTGCGCAGCAGCGTCATCGACTTGCGGGCGACGTGCCGGGCCAGGTCGCGATGCGGCGCGGTGTCGGTCACCGCCGCCACGTCCTCCACCGCGACGTACGGCTGCTCGAAGAGACCGAGGGCGAACTTGGTCTCCAGCACCCGGCGCACCGACGTGTCGATCACGTCCTCGTCGATCGCCCCGGCGGCGACCGCGACCAGGAGCGGCTCCCCGTAGCAGTCGGTCCCCGGCAACTCGACGTCGATGCCGGCCGTCAGCCCCATCACCGCGGCGGATTCGCCGTCGGCCACCAGCCGGTGGTACTCGGCGAGCTGCCGAACCGCGAAGTAGTCGGAGACGACACACCCGGCGAAGCCCCAGTCGTCGCGCAGGATGCCGTTGAGGAGATCGCCGTTGGCGCCGCATGGGACCCCGTCCAGCTCGTGGTAGCCGTTCATGACGGACCACAGATCGGCGGTGCGCACCGCCGCCTCGAAGGGATGCAGGTACACCTCGCGCAGCTCACGGGCCGGGATGTGCGCCGGGGCCCAGTTCATGCCCCCCTCCGACGCGCCGTAGCCGACGAAGTGCTTGGCGGTGGCGACCACGCCCTGCGTCAGGTCGCCGGACTGGAGCCCCTGCACGAAGGCGCCCCCCATCCGGGCCACCAGGTGCGGGTCCTCCCCGTAGGTCTCTTCGACCCGTCCCCAGCGGGGGTCACGGCACACGTCGAGTACCGGCGACAGCCCCTGATGGACCCCCATGGCTCGCATCTGGACGCGGATCACATCGGCCATGGCCTCAGCCAGGTCCGGCTCCCAGGTGCCCGCCACCCCGATGGCCTGCGGGAACACGGTCGACTGGCTCGCCATGAGCCCCGAGCAGATCTCCTCGTGGATGATGGCCGGGATCCCGAGCCGGGTCTCCTCGACCAGATGGTGCTGGATGGCGTTGGCGATCGAGGCGGCCTCCTCGGCGCCGAAGCGGGAGGCGCCCGAGATCCGCGTCACCTGCCCGAGGCCGTGCTCCATGAGCTTGGGGGCGCGCTCGGGCGAGAGGCCGTCGTGGTCGACGAGCTGGAACACCCAGGCGCTGCCGAGCTGGGCGACCTTCTCGGTGAGGGACATGCGCCCCATGAGATCCTCGACCCGCTCGCCGACAGTAAGATCCTGGTCGCGGTAGCGCGGGGTGGCGTCACCCCCGTTGGTGGTCGTCATCGGTCCTCCGTCGGGTATGGCCGGATCCTATCCACTGCACCGATCGCGGCCGTGGTCGTTCGATCACCCCTTGACGGCTCCCGACGAGAGGCCACTCACGATCTGGCGTTCGGCGATCAGGTAGAAGAGAAGCGCCGGGATCATGGAGAGGGTCGTGAAGGCCAGCACCCGAGCCGTGTCGGTGGTGTACTGAGTGGAGAAGTTGGTGACCCCGATCGGCAGGGTCCAGTTGTTGGAGTCGGACATCACCACCAGCGGCAGCAAGAAGGCGTTCCAGCTGGTGACGATGGTGAGCACCGCCACCGTGCTCAGCACCGGGCGCGACAGCGGGATGATCACCGAGCGATAGAAACGGAATGGGCTACATCCGTCGATCGCGGCCGCCTCCTCCAACTCGGCGGGAATGCTGCGGAGGAAGGGACGCATGATCACGATCGACAGCGGCAAGGCGAACGCCACCTGCGGCAGCGCCACTCCGAAGAAACTGTCGGTGAGATTGAGCTGGCGGACGACGATGAACAACGGCACGATCGCCACCGCTACCGGGAACAGCAGTCCCATGGTGAACAGGGTGTAGACCGCCTCCCGACCGCGGAACGAGAACCGGGCAATCACAAAAGCTGCGAGCGACGCCACCGGGATCACGATGGCCGTCGTCAACACGGCGATGGCGGTGCTGTTGAAGAGCTGCCGCCAGAAGGTCCCCAGCGTGAGCACGTCGGCGTAGTTCGTGAATACCCACGGGTTGGGGAGACTCACCGGGCTCTCGGAGAGCTGGCCCATGCTGCGGAACCCGCCAAGCACGGCGAACCCCAGCGGGATCAGGATGAGGGCGAGCACCATGAACGCGACGAAGTAGAGCAGCATCCTGGTGGTGCGAGAACTGATCTCGTTGTAGCCGGCGGTCCCGTGCGCCCGGCGTTTCGTATGCGTCTGTGCCGTCATGCCGTCACGCTCCCATCGTGGTGAGGGCGCCTTGGATGTCGCGTCGCAGCACCCATCGCTGGTACGCCAGGGCGACGATGAGCGAGATGCCGAACACGATCACAGAAATGGCGCTGGCGTAGCCGATCTGGAGCTTGCGGAATCCCCAGTCGTACATGTAGGTCGCCATGGTGTTCGAGGCGTTGACCGGGCCTCCCTTCGTCAACACCCAGACCAGGTCGAAGAGCTGCAGGGATCCGATGATCGACAAGAACACCGAGACGCGGATCGTCGGACCGAGCAGCGGCAGCGTCACGCGGCGGAAGGTCTGGCCCCACGTGGCGCCGTCGATGGCGGCCGCCTCCTTCAACTCATGGGGGATCCCCTGCAGCCCGGCCAGCATGATGATCATGTGGAGGCCGAAGTACTTCCAGGTGATCACGAAAAACAGCGAGTAGAGCACGATGCGGGGGTTGGCGAGCCATTCCTGGGTCAGGCCCTGGGCGCCGACGCCGCTCATGATGTGGTCGAGGAACCCTGAGGGTCGCATGATCTGCCGCCACACCACTGCGGTGACGACCTCGGAGAGAACATAGGGGGCGAAGAACATCATCCGCATGAACGCCCGGCCCCGTAGCCTCTGGTTGAGCAGTACCGCCAGGGCGAGGGCGAAGGGAAGTTGGACAACGAGTGACAGGACCAGGATGACGACGTTGTGTCTGATGGCGCCGGTGAAGGTCGGATCGGCAAACGCCTGACGGAAGTTGTCGAGACCGACGAAGTCGTCGAGCGCCTTCAGTCCGTTCCAGTCGTAGACGCTGAAGTGCATGCCCTGGACGATCGGGTACACCACGAACAGCAGGTAAATGGAAAGCGCCGGCGCCAGGAAGGCGAGGATCAACGGCCATCTCTTCTTGGTCGGCTTGTGGGTGCGTTGGGTTCGCGCCAAGACCCTGGCACTCGTCATTGCTGGTGTCCTCCTCAGCCGAGAACGATAGGTGGTGGCGGGTCGCCGGGGGGCGGCCCCCCCCCACAAGTAAGCGGTTTAAGTAGGGTTGTATATCCGGCCCCAGCCGCAGC
>CAZQUB010000143.1:0-710 GCA_964596225.1 uncultured Acidimicrobiaceae bacterium | reverse complement strand
GTGGCCGCCCCCCCCCCGCTCTTTTTTTGGGGGGGGGGGGGGGGCGGCCCCCCCCCCCCCCACCACTCTTACGCGTTGTCAGTCGGGTTGTCTAGCCGGCCGCAGCAGCTGCGATCTTGCCAGCTACGTCCGCAGGTGACGAGATACCGGCGTACAGCTCCTGAATGGAGTCGTTGATCGTCGCGCCGAGTTCGGGCGACGTCGCCTGGTCCAGGTAGAGCTGGGTGTAGGTCCCGTTCGCCAGGTAGTCGACGACCTGGATCATCTGCGGATCGGTCACCGAAGAGGCAGAACCCTTCACGACCGGCAGCGTGCCGCCATCCGCACCGAGGCGGTTGGCAACATCGAGGCTCGAGATGTAGTGGAGGAAGTCCACGGTCTCGTCCGGGGCGTTGATGCCGACGACGAAGCCGTCGCCGCCACCGAAGACGTCGGTGATGACACCGGCGCCGCCTTCGACCGCCGGGAAGGGGAACCAGCCAATGTGTGAGTCGATCCCCATGTTGTCGGCCGAGTTGGCGCGGAAGGTCCCAGGAGCCCACTGGCCCATGAGGTCCATCGCCGCGCTGTCCGAGGCCATGGTGGCCCCTTCGCCGTCGGCGCCGTCCCACGGAGCCGCCAGGAAGCCGGGCTGGAAGGGATCCATGTCGACGAGGCGCTTCAGCTCCTCGCCGGCCTTCACGAACGGCTCGGCGTCCCAGTTGCCGGTG
>CAZQUB010000142.1:0-4585 GCA_964596225.1 uncultured Acidimicrobiaceae bacterium | reverse complement strand
AGAGGCGCCGCCGCAGGCGGCAGCCGATTCGGGGAGGGTCACGGTGACATCAACCCACCTCACACCCCCCTCGGCTCACTCCGTTCGCCGGTCCCCCCTTTTCGCAAGGGGGGACGACAGAGAGCACACCCCCCTCGGCTCACTCCGTTCGCCGGTCCCCCCTTTGGACAAGGGGGGACGACAGAGAGGACAAGGGGGAACGACGGAGGGCGGCCGCTACCCGGCGTCGATGACCTTGCGGAGGCGGTTCTTCTTCAGGTTCTCCCGCACGATCCACTGCACGTCGGCGTCGTCGCTCCCCTGCCACCGGGCGAATCGGGGCAGACCGAGGTGGGGCGCGGCGGCGACCGCCACGCTCCAGCAGTAGCCGAGCCCTTTGCGCAGCGCCCGCAGTGCGGGGTCGCGACGCTGCTCGGGCAGGGCGGATTGGACCGCGGAGGTGACGGTGTCGAGCACGGTGAGGACCCGCTCGACGGTGGCCGGATCCCGCAGGAGTCGCGGCTCGCACGGCCCGGCGACGGCGGCGCGACGCACCAGCCAGGACGGGTCGCCCGCCCACCGTTCGGCGATGGCGAGCATGGCGGCCAGATCGGCGTCCCCGACCCGTTGCAGCGCCATCGCGGCGGCTTCCCTCACCCGCCACCGTTCGTCGCCGGCGAGACCGTGCAGGGCCGGCTCGACCGTGCCGTCGCCCTCGGCGAGGAGCCGGCCCAGCCCGACCGTGCCACAGCACGCCAGGTACTCGTCTTCGCTCCCGGCGTAGCGGCGGAGGCGGGCGGCGTCCCCTTCGTCGGCGACCGCCTGGATCAGTTCCAGGTTGCCCCGCGGCCCGGGGAGGCCGGAGTGAGCGGCGAGGAAGGCGTCCCACTGATCGGGGGGAAGCCCGGCGAGTTCGGCCCGGTAGTCGGCGACCTTGCTCATGGTCGCCACGATAGGGCCTCGTCCGGCGGGCCTGCCGCGCCCTCGGTCCCGAACCGGACATGTCGACGGGCATGGACGGTCACCTGGGGAGCGTCTCCGCTCAGCGTCCGCCGGGGTTGTGGGGCGAGATGACGCCGCTCGCCGCCAAGCGGCCCGATTCCGATGCCTTGCCGCGCAGGATGGACTCGAAGCCCACCGCCACGGTGGCGCCGAGGAACGGCCCCGCCAGGTAGAGCCAGATGTCGGTGAGGTCTCCCGCCACCGCCGCCGGCGCCAGCGATCGCACCGGATTCATCGATGCGCCGCTCACCACCCCGGCCCACAAACCGGCGAGTCCGATGTAGAACCCGACCGCGATGGCGGAGTTCGCTCCGACGTTTCGTGGCCCGAAGGCGGTCCCGAGGATCACGCCGACCAGGCCCAGTGTCAGGACGGCCTCGGTGACGAAGGCGACCCACGGCTCGATCCCGTCCCCGACGACGGTGGCGCCGTTGACGACGCCGCCGAACAGCCACTGCAGCGTGAACGCAGCAAGGAACGCTCCCGCCACCTGGGCGAGGATGTAGCCGATGACCCGGTTCCAGGGGAAATCGCCACGGAGGGCGAACGCCCACGTCACGACCGGGTTGAGGTGGGCTCCCGACACGGTCCCCATGAAGTAGATGATCGCCATCACCATGAAACCGGGGGCCATCACCTTCATCTGGAGTGTGATGTCTCCGCCGATCGGCAGCGCCCCGACGACGCCGGCGCCGGCTGCGACGATGACGAGCAGGAAGGTCCCCCACATCTCGGCGAAGAGCCGCCGGTATTCGTAGCTGGGGTCCTCGAACTCGGCGACTCCGAGCAGTTCGCGCTCGACCACCTCGGCAACGAGACGGGAGCGGCGGGTGTGCTCCGCCGCGTGAGGACCGGAGCTCGACCCTCCCGGGGGTGACGACTCGGGCGCCGCCTCACCGGATTGCGATGCCTCGTTCACCACCTCACCTCCTCCTCAGGGCCTCGGCGTGACGATGGGGTCCGCCACAGACGGAACGATACGCTCGCCGACGGCGAGGCGTCCCCATCTTGGGGCCCTGCCCGGAGAGAACGCGACAACCGGCCTCAGAGTCCGGCATCCACCCGCACACTCCCGGCCGCGTCGATCGAGAACCCAGAGGAACGGTCCCCTGCCGTCACCTCGTAGTCGCCGAGGAAGCCCCGGAACGTCACTTTGCCCTCGTCGTCGGTGCGGAGGGTGGTGGGGGGAAACCACCACTCCCCCTTCACCAACCCGAGCAGCGACTCGTAGGCCGGTTTGGGAGAGAGGTCGCGCCGGAGGTATCCGGTGGGGGCGTTGAGCCACACCCCGTCCTGGAGGCCCCAGTTGGTGATCGCCTCCACCTGGGGGTGGGCGAACAGCGCCGAGTACATCTCGACCGCTTCGGCGGCTTGCCGCTCCTCCCCCTCCGGGGTCGAGGGCCATTCGTCGACCTGGTAGTCGTTGAGGTCGACGATCTCGGGCGGCATGAGGTGGCCGGAGACGAGCGACAGCTCGGTGAAGTGGAGCGGCAGCCCGAAGCGGGAGAACCGCTCCAGGACATCGTGGACCTTCTCCAGCCCCCAGTAGCCCTGGTGCATGTGGGATTGGAGACCGATAGCGTCGATCTCGATCCCGGCTTCGAGGCAGTCTTCGATGAGGTGCTCGTAGTCGGCGGACATGTCGAAGTCGTTGAGGAGGAGGGTGGCCCCGGGGTTGGCGTCCCGGGCCGCCTCGAACATGGTGCGTACGATGCCGACCCGCCCCAGCTCCTTGGCGATGCGGGTGATGCCGTTGTCGTAGCGGTCGAAGATCGGCATGATCACGACCTCGTTGAGGACGTCCCACATGTCGATGGCGCCGGCAAAGCCGGTGACCTCACGCTGGATGCGGGCGATCTGGGCGTCGACGATCTCGGCGTTGGTCATGTCGAGCAGCCAATCGGCGGTGAGGGTGTGCCAGCACAGCGGGTGGCCCTTCACGTCACAGTCGAGGTCGCCGAACCAGCGGGCTGCGGTGAGGAGGCGCTCGGTGTCGGGGTGGCCTCGTTCCGGCTCGAACCCGGCCCAGTAGAACGGCAGGGTCACGAAGTCGTAGAGGTCGACGAACCGGTCCCGGAACAGCTCGTCGTAGGCGCGCTGTTCCCCCTCGACTTCGTCGTTGGCGAGCGGGATGAGGTCGAAGGCCTGGCTCCCCCATAGGAATCGGTGGCGGCGCTGGGCCACCTCCACCTCCCGGTTCGCCAGCGGTGATCCGTCCTCGGTGACGGTCAGCGTCACCTCGGCGGTGCGGACGTCCCTGATCTGCTGATCGATGCTCACGGCGACTCTCCTGTCGAGACGTTGCCGCTCAAGCTACCGCGACGAGTGCCGATCCGGCCGCGCCTCCCACGATCCGAACCGGGGTGCCTACCGCCAGCTGTCTCGTGCCGACCCCACCAGCGGGTAGGTGTCGCTCGACAGGTAGAGGACGCAACTGAACGCCCGCCGGCCCGCCTCCCATTGCGCCTCGGTGACGGTGAAAGGCTCAGATGCGAACGCGGAGAGGTTGCCGGGAATGCCGACGACCGTGGGGAAGGCGGCGGCGCACGACTCGGCGGCGGTCGACCAGGACGGCCCGAAGTCGCCGCCGTCGATCTGGCCGATGGAGTAGATCTCGGCGAAATGGGGGTCCTCACATGCGACGACCTCGATCGTGCCCGTGACGGCGACGTCGCCTGCCGCCGATGCGCCGTCGAAGGGGTCGGCGAGGCAGGTGCCGAGCGGGGCGCTCGCGGCATCGATGATGCTTCCCGGCGCGGGAACGTCGCGGGCCGTCACCGGGGAGAGGACGAGGAGGTAGCCGTCGCCGCACCGACCACTCTCCACCGGGCCGATCTCGCCGCGTTCGCCCCGCGCCGCCACCCACAGCGAGGGTGAGGCATCCGCCCAGGTGGCAGCCGGGGTCGAGAGCATCTCGACGCACCAGCGGTCGGCGTCACCGACGAGCGAGAAGCCGCGAGCGCGGGTCGGGTCGGCGCGAGGGACGTGCCGCGTTTCCACGACGAAGTCGGCACCCCACACCAGATCGCCGTCGCTCGACGTCTGGGTCGTGACCGTCACCCTGGGAAGCGTTCCGTGGGCGCCGACGTACTCGGCGACGGCGGTGCTCAGGGCGGCCGCGTCGTGGCGTGCCGCGCGCTCATCGGGCGACATCCTCACGAAGAACCACCAGATGGAGGCCAGCACGACGACACCGGCGGCGACCAGCGCAACCCGCTTCATGGAGTGCCGGCGCCGCCGGCAACGGGATCCCGTCCCGGTTCGATGGTGCGAGCACCCATCATGAGCCGCTCCTCGCCCGGCCGGCAGGCCGGGAGGTCGGTCGGAGCCACAGGCTCTCCGGACGCTTCATGTGCGACCGCCGACTCTACGCCCGCGGAGGGCCTGTGGGGACGCCCCTGTTCACAGTTCCATGATGCTGCTGTCACTCGCTCCGGGATCGTTGCAGTCGCTCGAGCTTGTCACGGTCTGCCAGCGTCCGACGCCGGCGAAACCGGTAGACCAGCCCGACCAGCTCGTCGAGCACGACACCGACCAACAATGCGCCGAGGATCACCACGATCAGCGGCGTCGAGAAGTCCCAGCCGAGGAACTTGATGGTGGT
>CAZQUB010000141.1:0-4587 GCA_964596225.1 uncultured Acidimicrobiaceae bacterium | reverse complement strand
ACCGCCGATGCGGTCAGGGTACACCAAACTGGCGGGCGGTGGGTCGCCCGGTGTTACCGGTGACCGGGCGGTCTCCCTGCGTTGCCGCCGGCAGGTGGCTCCCTCGTCCTGCATCTGCCCTCGCGGCGGGTCATCCCCGAATCCTCGGCATCGTCAACGCCTCCGTGACACACATGGGCATTCTGACCGAGCGTGGCGCAGCTCGCTGGAATCCGGCTCCGGCCGGGATTCACCACGTCGGGCGGCAGCCCTCCGAATACGTTCGTTCCCGGAGAGCCCGTATCACCGATGTGGCGCTCCTGTTCGCGCTGGCACATCCGTACATCGCAACGACCTGTGTCGGCATGAAGTCGATCGACCATGTCACCGAGAACCTCGAAGTCCTGGGCGGGGAGTTGGATCCGGAGCTCCTGGCCGAGATCGAAGAGACGTTACTCCCGTCAAGAACCTCAACTGGAGCCAAGGCGTCCCCGATTACAGCGATCCCGGTTCGGTTTCCATGAGGCCGGAAGCCTCGTGAGGGACTCGGCGACGGGACGGCCGTCCGTCAGCGCCCCATCCAACCACCGTCGACCGTGAGGACGGTGCCATGGATGTAGCTGGCATGGTCCGATGCCAGGAAGACGGCGGCACTTGCCACGTCGGCCGGGGTGCCCCAGCGACCTGCCGGAATTCTCTCCAGGATCGCCCGTGATCGAACGGGGTCACGACGGAGTGCTTCGGTGTTGTCGGTGTCCATATACCCCGGGGCGATGGCGTTCACGTTGACGCCGTAGGAGGCCCACTCGTTTGCCAACGCCCGGGTCAGACCGGCGATGGCGCTCTTCGATGCGGTGTAGCCGGGCACCGTGATTCCCCCCTGGAAGCTGAGCAGGGAGGCGGTGAAGATGATCTTCCCCGACCGGCGGGCGACCATCCCCCTTCCCAGCTCGCGAGCGAGGATGAAGGGAGCGTTCAGATTCACCTCCATCACCTCGTCCCAGTACTCGTCGGTATGCTCGAGCACAGGCTCACGGATGATGATGCCCGCGTTGTTGATGAGAATGTCGACCTTGTGGCCCTCATCATCGAGCCATCCCACAAGCTCGTAGAGCGCCGCTCTGTCTGAGAAATCGCACGCTCGCCCCACGAAGTTCCTGCCCTCCGCTTCGACGAGTCGTTGCACCTCGGAACCCGAAGCCTCCTGAGTGGCCGACACTCCGATCACATCGGCGCCCGCCGCGGCGAGTTCTGCCGCGATCGCCTTGCCGAGACCACGACGGGCCCCGGTCACCAATGCGCTCTTCCCGGAGAGGTCGATGAGATGGCTCACGGCTGGTAACTCCTACTTCGCTAGATACGACGCGAGGGCAGTCAGGTCGGCGACGAGTCGCTCGCGGAGCTCTGGAGTCAGGCGGTCCTTGAACAACGTCGTGCTCACTCCATGCTGAGAACCTCGATCCGTGGTGTCCACGGCCACGGCGAGGCATGCGACGTTGGGCGCCGCTTCCTCGTCGTCGACGGCGTAGCCACGTTCCCGAACCGCGGCCAGATCGTCGAGCAGCGTTGTCAGCGTGCTGTGGGAACGCTCCGTGAGGCGTAGGAGAGGCTCGGCCAGGGTCGCCGCGACCTCTGCGGGCTCGAGGCGGGCGAGCATCGCCTTTCCGATGGCTGTCGAGGTCGCGGGGAGTCGCTTGCCGATGGCCGATGTGAGGGCAATCGGCTGGGTCCCGTCGTGGCGGGCGAGGAAGAGAACTTCCCCGCGATCGAGGGTTCCCAGCTGGGCCGTCTCGGCCGCGAGGGCATCGAGCGACGGGAGGAAGTCTCGGAACCGTTGTACCTGGTCGTCGGTCCGCAGAAACGTCGTGGCCAGTTCCACGACCGTGGGACCGATGGTGCATCCGGCGCCCACTCGCCGAACCAGTCGGGCCTCGACGAGAGCGGCGAGGATGTTCGTCACCGATGAATGGGGGATGCCGGTCTCCCGGGCGATATCGGATACCCGCACGGGCGTCTCCGACCGTCTCGCGATCACGTCGAGAACGGATGCGGCGCGGAGGACGGCGGGGGAGGGGGTGCCGGGACTGCCGGCAGTCATCGTGAATCGATCATGAGCTTGACGACCTCTCCCCCCGAGGCAAGCCGGGCGACCACAGCGGCGGGGTCGGACGTCGGGACGATGTCGGTGATGAGCGAGTCGGCTTTGATTGCTCCATCGGCGAGGAGCGCGACGGCCTTCTCGAAGTCTTCCCGCCGTGGTAGTCGATCGCCAGAAAGGTCATCTTGGACAGTATACTGCAACTACCACAGTATCCTGTCCTCGCAACAGAGGGGGAAGAGGTCCGACGTGGCCGTTCGCCGCAAAGCCGAGGTGCTTCTCACCATCGAGGACGAGGGTGTCGTCCCCGTGTTCTCCAACCCGGCCCCGGACGTCGCAGCCGACGTCGCCGACGCCCTCGTAGCAGGCGGATTCACCACCCTCGAGTTCACCAATCGTGGCGACGGCGCCATCGGCGTCATGGAAAGCCTGATCCGGCACACGCGACGCCACCTTCCCGAACTCATCGTGGGCGCGGGGTCGATCGTCGACGGCGCAACGGCGGCTCACGTGGTCGACGTCGGCGCCAACTTCGTGTTCGGTCCCAGCTTCTCCGCCGACGTGGCGCATGCCTGCAACCTCCGCAACGTTCCCTACGTCCCCGGCTGCGGGACCGTGACCGAGATCCTCACCGCCTACCGGGCGGGTTGTGACCTGGTGAAACTGTTCCCCGCGGGCTCACTGGGAGGGCCGGGCTTCCTCGCCGCGGTGCGCGCTCCGTGTCCTTGGGTGAGGGCGATTCCGACCGGCGGGGTGGATCCGACGGTCGATTCGCTGCGGTCGTGGTTCCAGGCCGGTGCGCCGGCCGTTGGCATGGGGTCGAAGCTGTTCCCGAAACGAATCATCGAGGAGCGGGACTTCGATGGTCTCCGTGCCCGCGTCGCGGCGACCGTGGCCGCCGTCGCGGAAGCGAGGAGTTGACCGTGGCGCTTCGGATCGCATCGGCAGTCGAGACCCGCTGGGACTGCGTCGCCCTCGGCGAAGTCATGCTCCGTCTCGATCCGGAATCGGACCGCATCAGAACCGCGAGGCGTTTCCGGGTGAACGAGGGCGGCGGTGAATACAACGTGGCCCGTGCCCTGCGGAAGGTCTTCGGCATGCGCAGCGCCATCGTCACCGCACTCGTCGACAACGAGGTCGGCCACCTCGTCGAGGACCTCATGATGACCGGCGGGGTCGATCTTCGGCATGTCAAGTGGGCGCGGCACGACGGCATCGGCCTGGCGTCCCGGATGGGTCTCAACTTCACGGAGAGAGGATTCGGTATCCGCCCGGCACTCGGAGTCTCCGACCGGGCCAACACCGCGGTGTCGCAGCTGAAGCCGGGTGACGTCGACTGGAACCGGATCTTCGACGACGAAGGCGTCCGGTGGTTCCACACCGGCGGCATCTTCGCCGCGCTGTCGGACACCACCGCGGAGGTCGCCGAGGAGGCGATGGGCGCGGCTCGACGGGCCGGCACCATCGTCTCGTATGACCTCAACTTCCGGCCGTCATTGTGGAAACCGAGAGGCGGCAAGGCACGGGCGGTGGAGGTGAACCGCTCGCTGGCGCCGCACGTCGATGTGATGATCGGGAACGAGGAGGACTTCACCGCGGCCCTGGGATTCGAGGTGCCGGACCTCGATCCTGGGATCACCAAGATCGACCCCTCGGCGTTCAAGGCCATGATGGGAGCCGTCTTGGAGGAATTCCCCAACCTGGATGTGGTCGCCACCACGCTCCGGAATGCCACATCGGCGGGATTCAACGACTGGGGCGCCATCTTGTACACGGAAGGTCGGTTCCACGAGTCGCGACTCCGTCCCGACCTCCAGATCTTCGACCGGGTCGGCGGCGGCGACGGGTTCGCCAGCGGCATGATCTGGGCGTTCCTCGACGGTCGTTCCGCCGACGAAGCCGTTGAGATCGGGGCGGCGCACGGGGCATTGACGATGACCACGCCTGGGGACACCTCGATGGTGACCAGCTCCGAAGTGCTGAGAGCCGTCTCCGCTCACGGTGCCCGAGTCGTGCGGTGAGTGGTCCGGGTGTGGCGCCGGGAGCGCTTCCGCGGTCTTAGACGGTGAGGCCGTAGGTGCCGGCCGCACGTCGCCAGAGGGCCCACTCCAGGTCGGCTCCTACCAGGTCGGAGAGAATCTGCACCTCGGCCCCGAGCACCTTGGAGTAGCTCGCCGCCAGGGTGGACACCGGCCAATCGGATCCGAGCATGAGGCGCTGGGCGCCGAAGAGTTCGACGACGGTCGTGACGTAGGGCGCGAGATCGGAAGGCTTCCGTGACGACCAATCGGCCTCGGTCACCATGCCGGAGAGTTTGCAGGTGACGTTGGCCAGCTCGGCGATCCGTCCGGTCGCCGACGTTCACGGATCGGTCTGTCGCGCTGCGATCGGCGGCTTGGCGAGGTGGTCGGCTCACACGTACTCGCGGCGGCGGAGCCAGCGGAAGGCAAACCAGCCGGGGAGGGTCGGCAGCCAGAACGTGAAGAGGCGGAACACCAGCACCCCGGCGA
>CAZQUB010000140.1:0-4654 GCA_964596225.1 uncultured Acidimicrobiaceae bacterium | reverse complement strand
GGCGTCTACAGCAGCGGCGGCTCGGTCGCCAACCTGATCGCCCTCGGCGCCGCCCGCCAATTCGCCTTCGAACAGCGCGGCGTCGACCCCGCCGCCGACGGTCTCGGCACCGCCCAAGTGGCGGTCTACACCTCGGCCGAGGCACACCACAGCGTGCACCGCTCCGCCGCGGTGCTCGGACTCGGCCGCAGCTCGGTGCGGGCCGTCCCGATCGACGACCGGCAGCGCATGGACGTCGACGCCCTCGCCGCCATGATCGACACCGACGTGGCCGCCGGGGTCCTCCCGGTAGCCGTCGTGGCCGCGGCCGGCACCACCAACACCGGCGCGGTCGACCCGCTGCGGGCCGCCGGGGAGATCGCCCACCGCCACGGCATCTGGTTCCACGTCGACGGCGCCTACGGGCTGGTCGGAATCCTCGACGAACGGGTCGCCCCCCTCTACGACGGCCTGGAGCTGGCCGACTCGGCCATCGTCGACCCGCACAAGTGGATGGGAGCGCCGGTGGGCATCGCCGCCACCTTCGTGCGGGACCGCGCCCTGCTCCACCGCGCCTTCACCCAGGGGCCGTCGGACTACCTGGAGGGGGCCTTCGCCGACGCCGACGACGTGGAGGTCTCGGTCGACTCGATGGGGATTCCCTACGGCGACCTCGGCGTCGAGCTGTCGGCCCCGAGCCGCGGCGTGGTGGTGTGGGGCATCCTTCGGGAGATCGGCGCCGCCGGGATGAGGGCCCGGGTCCGCCGCCACAACGACTTCGCCCGCTTCGTCGCAGAGGAGGCCCGCGCCCACCCCCGCCTCGAGGTCCTGGCCGAACCGGTGCTGTCGATCTGCTGCTTCCGCTACACCGACCCCGCCATCGAAGATCTCGACGCCTTCAACGCCCGGCTGCTGCGCCGCCTGGTGCGCGACACCGACCACGTCCCCAGCTCGACCGTGGTGAACGGTCGCTTCGCCATCCGCCCCTGCTTCCTCAGCCCCCGCACCACCCAGGACGACGTCGCCGACCTGGTCGAGTCCGTCATCGCCATCGGCGACGAGCTGCGGGGGCGCTAGCGGCCCCGGCCTCCGGCGCTCGCACCGGAGAGCGTCAGCGATGAGGACGAGCTACGCGAGCTCGGCGGCCCGCATGTTCTCTTCCAGATGCGCGACTGAAGATGTGCCCGGGATCGGCACCATCACCGGTGAGTGGCGGAGCAGCCAGACGAGGTCATCGACCGGGGCGGTGGCCATGGCCGAGCTCGCCCAGAGAGGTGACCAGGGGATGAAGGCGATGCCGCGCCGTTCGCAGGCGTGAAGAACGTCTTCGGAGTGCGTGTCGGTGCTGCCGTAGCGATTCTGGACCGAGGCCACCTCCACGACCTTCTCGGCGCGCTCCAGCTCGTCGAGCGAGAAGTTCGAGACGCCGATGAAGCGGATCTTGCCCTCTGCCTGCAACTCGGCGAGCGCACCCAGCGACTCCTCCAGCGGCACGTTCGGATCGATGGTGTGGAGCTGGTAGAGGTCGATCCGCTCCAGACGCAGCCGCCGCAGCGACCCCTCGCAAGCCTGGCGCAGATGCTCGCGCCGTCCATTCGCCTTCCAGCGATCCGGGCCGGGTCTGGTGAAGCCGCCCTTGGTTGCGATCACGAGCCCGTCCGGATACGGATGCAGAGCCTCCGCGATCAACTCCTCGCTCACATTGGGTCCGTACGAATCGGCCGTGTCGATCAACTCGACGCCGAGCTCGACGGCGCGACGAAGCACCCGCATCGCCTCGTCCGGACTGGCGGCCGGGCCCCAGACTCCCGGCCCGACGATCCGCATGGCGCCGTACCCGAGCCGCGAGACCTCGAGCCGGCCTCCGATGGCGATCTTCCTCACTGTCATCTCGCGCCGCAGGATACCGAGGCGAGGCGAGCGCTTCCTCAGCCCCCGCACCACCCACGACGACGACGCCGTCACTCCCCCGATCCGGCCTCGATGCCGTCGCGCGCCATCATCTCGGCGACGTCCGCCGCGGTCGGGGGATACCGGATGTCGTCCCATTCGGGGTGTTCCTCCGCCCGGGACACGGCCAGCATGGCGAGGAACTCTTCGAGGGGTAGCTCCTCCCGCCCGATGTCGGTGCGTCCCTCACGGACCAGCGTGACGGCGTCGGTGACGTGCCACACCCCGTTGCTGCCCCCCACCGGCTGGACGGCGTCGATGGGGCCCTCCCGCATCAGGAAGGCGGCGCGGTTCACCAGCAGCACCACCTCCTCGCCCACCTGGAACGACCCTCCGGCGTCCCCGTCCGGGGCGAGCACGGTCAGCACGTCCCCGGCGTGGAGGTCGAGCCCGTCGTCGCGCAGCACCTCGGTAGGCCGCAGGTCGACCTCCCGGTACGTTCCCGGCTCCGTGACGTCGTCGGCGGTCGCCCGCCACTCCTCGCCGCTCGCCTGGTTCCAGAACGGCCCGCGCACCGCCTCCACCGTGGCCCGCACCACGCCCTGCGCCCCGTACAGCAGGGCGTCCACCGGAGGATCGGGTTCGTAGTCGATCACGACTTGGGTCGCGGGCACGTCGACGACGGTGCCGGTCGCCACGGGTGCGGTGGTGCTGGCAGGTTCGGGCGCGGACGCCTCGATGCCGTCGTCGCCGCACCCGGCGGCAACGACGATCAGCACTGCCATGGCGCAGCCCACGGTTCGGTGTCGCACCTCACCCCCTCGAACCGACGTGATCCACTGTGACACCGCCAGCCTCCAGCGTCAATCCAGATACTGGCGCACAATCGGACCCGGCAACGTCCCCGCCCCGCTATCGTCGGCGACATCGTCGTGCGCGCTGCGGTCCGGGGGAGGTGCCGTGATGACACCAGGTCGCATCCTCGCCGCTGCATGCGTGCTCGCCGCCCTCCTCGTCTCCCCTGCCGCCGACGCCGCCGCCGGAGACGCCATCGTGCCGGGCGACATCCGGGTCGACGCCACCTTCGAGCACCTCGGCGTGCTGTGGCAGGTGAGCGGCGACCTCGACCTCGACAGCGCCATGAGCCTCGAGTTCCGCCGCAGCGGTACCGCGACGTGGCACCCGGGCGCCCTCGCGGTGCGGGCCTACCCGTCGATCCAGGTCAACGGTGACCCGCTCGGCCTCAACACGTGGGGCGCCAGCGCCATGTTCCTCGACCCGGGCGCCAGCTACGAGCTGCGCCTCACCCTCACCGACCCGGACGGCGGCGGCGAGACCCGCACCGTCACCGGCACCACCCGCACCGTGCCCGAACCCGACGCCGGCGGCCGCCGGCTCCACGTCGTGCCCGGCACCGGAGGCGGCACCGGCTCGGACGCCGACCCGTTCCGGGGATTGCAGGCCGCGGCCGACGCCGCCCAGCCGGGTGACACCTTCTCCGTCGCCGCCGGCAGCTACCAGCCGTTCACCGTCGCCAGCGGCGGCACCGCCGGGCATCCCGTCTCCTTCATCGGCGCCGACGGCGGGGATTCCGTCATCGACGGCGCCGGCACCGACCGGGGCGTCGTCACCATCGGCGAGTACGACCACGTCACCGGCCACGTCATCGTCGACGGGTTCACCATCCAGAACGGCCGCTGGGGCGTCGACGCCCAGAACACCCAGGACATCGTGGTGCGCCACAACACCATCCAGGACGTCGACTACGGCGTGCTCAACCGGCGGGAAGGCGGTGACGAGGCGAACCAGACGATCAGCGACAACGTCATCACCGGGCGCACCGCCTGGCCCGGTACCGGCATCCCCTCCGAGCGGGGCATCGACCTGCGGGGCAGCGGCAACGTCGTGAGTCACAACCGGGTCCGCAACTTCGGGGACTGCATCTCGGTGCAGCCCTTCACCGGCGCCTCGTTCGGCAACGACATCGTCGGAAACGACGCCGCCTTCTGCGTCGACGACGGCATCGAGATCGACTCCAACCAGGCGAACGTGCGGGTGTGGCGCAACCGGGTCACCAACGCCCGGATGGGGGTCTCGGTGCAGCCGATCCGGGGCGGGCCGGCCTACATCTTCCGCAACGAGTTCGTCAACCTCGAGAGCGTCCCCATCAAGATGCACAACGACACCACCGGGTTCGTGGTGGTGCACAACACCGGGGTCAAGGTGGGCGACGGCCACGGCGACAACGGGGCGATGTGGCGCAACGCCACCTTCCGCAACAACCTGTTCCTCGGCACCCGCTACGCCTTCGAGTTCACCACCGTGGCAGACGAGGGGTTCCGGGACTTCGACTACGACGGGTGGGGGACGAGTCGCACCGAGGACCCGGGCGGGCCCTGGTTCAAGTGGGACGACGTGCGCTACGACCACATCGGCGACCTGCCGGCCGGGGTCGAGGATCACGGTATCGAGGTGAGCCTCGCCGACCTGGCCGGGGCCGCCTACCCGGTGGACTGGGACGTGGCGGTGGCGCCCGGCTCCGAGGACCTGCGCCTCGCCGCCGGCTCCGACGCGGTCGACGCCGGAGCGGTGCTCGCCAACCTCAACGATCCCTTCGTCACCGACGGCGCCCCGGACCTGGGCGCCTACGAGGCGGGGACGGCGGTGCCCGACTACGGGCCCACCGAGGGCGACGTCGGGTCACGCTTCGTCGATGTGCCGCGAGGGTCGCTGTTCTTCGATGATGTGGAGTGGTTGGCCGGGGAGGGGATCACGTTGGGATGCA
>CAZQUB010000139.1:0-4696 GCA_964596225.1 uncultured Acidimicrobiaceae bacterium | reverse complement strand
GTACACGGTTTTGCGGCCTCCCAACCCTGGGTTCCAGTACACGGTTTTGCGGCCTTGCAACCCTGGGTTCGGTGCATGGGGGGGGATCGCCCCTACCCGTCGCCGGGGCCGGTCGCTAGGGTTTCGCGGACTGCTGGAGGTGGAGCGATGCGACCGATCTGGAAGGGTGCGATCTCATTCGGGCTCGTCACGATCCCGGTGGGGCTCTATGCCGCCACCGAGAGCAAGCGGCCCCGCTTTCGCCAGCTGCGCGACTCCGACCACAGCCCGATCCGCTACAAGCGGGTCGCCGAGACCGACGGCGAGGAAGTCCCCTACGAGAACATCGTGAAGGGGTACGAGATCGACAAGGGCCGCTACGTCGTGTTCACCCCCGACGAGCTGACCGACATCATGACCGGCATCTCCGGCGGCAAGGTCGACGTCGTCCAGTTCGTCGACGAGCGTGAGATCGACCCGATCTACTACCGCAGCGCCTACTACCTCGCCCCCGAGAAGACCGGCGTCAAGGCCTACCGCATCCTGCGGGACGCCCTCAGCCGCAAGCAGATGGTGGGCCTCGCCAAAGCGGCGATCCGGGAGCGGGAGTACCCGGCGACGATCCGGGTCGAGGACGACGTCCTGGTGCTCGAGACGATGTTCTGGCCCGATGAGATCCGCGAACCCCACTTCGAGACGCTGGAGGAGGAGGTGGAGGTGCGGGACGAGGAGTTGAGCATGGCGGAGATGATCATCGACAACCTCGCCGCCTCCTTCGACCCCACCGCCTGGATCGACGCCTCCCGTGAAGCGGTCGAAGCCGCGGCCGCCAGGAAGGCCGAGGGGGAGGAGATCGTCGCACCAGAGGCTCCCCAGCCAACGGGTGTCGTCGATCTGATGGAGGCGCTCAAGGCGAGCGTCGAGGCCACCAAGGCACGAAAGGCGGGGTGAGCGGCGGCCCGCTCAGATCTCCGACGCCGCCTCCAGCTCCTCGATCTGCGTCGTGAGACGGAAGGCGACCACGATGAGGGCCAGTGTCACGGCGGCGACGAGAGCTTCGACGGGAGTCATAGGAACACGTCGGCGCCGCATGGGTGAGACTTGAACGTCGGTTTTCGCGGGGTCAGGGGCCCTCGGCGGCCCAGGTCGCCACTTCCGGGGCGTCATCGGTGAATCCCTGGAAGGACGGAGCCCGCAACCGGCCGGCGGCGGTCCACTGCTTGAACTGGACGACAGCCACGAGCCGGGGGTCCACCCACACCGCGTCCTCGGGCAGGTCCGCATCCGGCACGAACGGGGAATCGGCCACCTCCATGTCGTCGAGAGCGGCCCGGATCGCCGCCAGCGCCCGGTCGTCGAACCCGCTGCCGACGCCGCCGATCCAACGCAGCCGGGACCCCTCCCACAGCCCGAGCTGAAGGGCCCCGAAGCTGCCGCTCCGGCCGCCCTTCCCCGGGGTGTAGCCGCCGACGACGGCCCGCACCCGCCGGTAATTGGCGATCTTGCGCCAGTCCGGCGAGCGGACGCCCGGGCGGTAGGCGCTCCCGACCCGCTTGGCGACGATGCCCTCCAACCCGCGTGCGACGACGACATCCCACAACGACGGTCCGTCGGCGGTCACGACCATGCCGGCCACCACCGGGGACGCGAGCCCGACCCCCCCGAGCCGGTCCCGGCGCTCCTCGATGGGCGCCGCGGTGATGTCCTCCCCGTCGTAGAGCAAGTCGAACGCCACGAAGCTGACCGGGTCGTGGGCCGCGGCGGCGGCCACCCGGGACGAGCCGGTCAGGTTGATGCGGGATTGGAGCCGCTCGAAGGAGGGCCGCTGCGCTTCGTCGAGGACGACGATCTCGCCGTCGAGCACCACGGGACGTGGCGCCGTGAATCCGGCCACCTCGGGGTAGCGGGCGGTGATGTCGTCTCCGCGACGGCCCCTGAGCCCCACCCCGTTCCCGTCCCACGACAGGACGGCACGGACCCCGTCCCATTTCACCTCGAAAGTCCACTGGTCGTCGACGAAGGGCCGCGCCCACGGCACCGCCAGCATGGGGGCGTAGTCAGGGAGGGCTATGCGCCCAGCTCCTCGCGGGTCAGCCGGTTCACCAGGCCACCGTCGACGTCGGCGCCCGACTTCATCACGTGCCCGATGACGCGCCCGATCATCTTGGGGTCGGATGCCCCCAGCTCCTCGATGGCGGCCCGTACCAGGGCCCGGGTCTCGTCTTCTCCGAGGGTCTCGGGCAACCACCGTGACAGGTACTCGATCTCGTAGCCGAGCTTGTCGGCTTGGGCCTTGCCCCGCTCCCCTGCGTCCTCGAACTCCCGCTTCGCCTTCGTCATCTTCTTCACGTACGACGCGATGGTGGTCAGGTAGAGATCGTCGTCGATCTCCCCTGAGAATCCCGGCGCCGATTTGGCGACGGACACCTCCGATTGCACCTGGCGGATGACGTTCACTCGGGGACGATCCCCCGCCTTCATGGCGTCCTTGAGTTCTCTTGTCAGCTCATCTCGTACCGACATTTGTAACGGCCTCCTCGTTGTATCGACCCGTGGGAGCGCCGCGCCACCGGGGTCATCGCGATTGTGCCCTTCACATCGGCCCACGAATCGCTTGAATCCGTCCCCCGCCGTGTTCTATGATCGCTACCGCGGACCGAGTTCATGGTCCTTTTGTTGTGCCACACTTTGAGATTGCATTCACATTCACAAACTATCGGGGATGATGAGGAGCTGAGCGGGCGATGTTGACACTCACCGACTGGAGAGAACTTGCCGCCTGCCGGGACTCGGACCCCACCCTCTTCTTCCCGATCGGCACCACCGGCCCCGCAGTCGACCAGATCGCCAAGGCACAGCTGATCTGCTCCATCTGCTCGGTCAACGAAGCTTGCCTCCAGTACGCCCTCCACACCAACCAGGAAGCCGGGGTGTGGGGAGGGTACGCCGAAGACGACCGGCGTCGCCTCCGTAAACGCTGGCTCGCCGAACGGCGGCGCCAGCGCCAGGCCAGCTGAGTACCCCCCGTTTCGCATCTCGGGCCCGGTTGGAAGACCGGGCCCGATGCCGTCAGGGATCAAGAAAAGCCGACTCCCGGCCCGTTCTTGCCCTTGTCGACCTCGAGGAACACGATCTTCTCGCCCACGAGGCCGTGTCGCTCGCCCTTGGCGTCGGTGACCCACAGCATCCCCCCGTCGGAGATCGCCGCTTCCAGGTCGGCGATGAGCGCCGCCGTATCCGCCACCTCGAACTCCAACTCCCGGGCGCCCTGGACCCCGATGCGGACCTTCACGTTGTCACTCACTGCCGTCCTCGCTGATTGGCTGGATGCGAATCGTAGACCGCCTCGTCAACGGATCACGAGCTCCGGATGGCTGCGCCGCTTCGGCTTGCGGCTCTCCACTTCCTCGGCCAGCGCGGCGAAGGCGGCTGCAGCCTCTCCCCCGGCGTCGGCCACGATGGCGGGACTGCCCACGTCGGCGCCCTCCCGCAGCGCCGGCACCAGCGGGATCCGGGCCAGCAGCGGGACCTCCAGCTCGGAGGCCAGCACCTCCCCTCCCCCTTCGCCGAACAGCCGGTACTGCTTCCCGTCGTCGCCGGTGAACCACGACATGTTCTCGACCACGCCGAGCACATCCTGGTTGACCTTGCGGGCCATGAGGCCGGCCCGCTTGGCGACCCGCTGTGCCGTGATCTGAGGGGTGGTCACCACGATCGATTCGGCCCGCGGCAGGAACTGCGAGATCGAGATCGCCACGTCCCCCGTCCCCGGCGGCATGTCGATGAGGAGGTACTCGGGGTCGCCCCAGTGCACGTCGGCGAGAAACTGCTCCAACGCCTTGTGCAACATCGGCCCCCGCCAGATCACCGCCTGATCGGGTGCCACGAAGTAGTCCATCGACATCACGGCGACGCCGTGACGCTCGGGAGGCAGCAACGTGTCGTCGATCACGGTCGGCTGACGGTCGATACCCAACATCTTCGGGATCGAGAAGCCCCACACGTCGGCGTCGATGATGCCGACGGAGTGACCCATTCCGGCCAGCGCCACCGCGAGGTTCGCCGTCACCGACGACTTGCCGACCCCGCCCTTGCCGGATGCCACCGTGATGATGCGGGTACGGCTCCCCGCCTTCCCCATCGAGATCTCGCGCTGCTCACCGTGCAGGCTGGTGACAAGGCGACCGCGCTCCTCGTCGGTCATGTGGGTGAACTCGACCGTCACCCCGGTGACGCCTTCGACGCGGAGCGCCGCGGCCGAGACGTCGTCGGTGAGCTTGTCCTTGAGGGGGCACCCCGGAATGGTGAGAGCCACCAACACCCGAACCGCGCCGTCCTCGGACACCTCGAGTTCGCGCACCATGTCGAGGTCCCCCAGGCTGCGGTGGATCTCGGGGTCTTCGACCTTCTCGATGGCGGCGCGAACCGCAGCTACGTCGACCACGTCGTCACTTCTCCTATCCGCGTAGTGCATAGAAACTATAGTGAGGAGGGTAGAGCACCGATCCGGCACGACACGGCGGAGGACAGGTGGACACCAGGCTCTTCGATCAACAGGTCGGCGACCTCGCGTCGTCCCTCGGGGACGCTACCCGGCGCGGCATCTACATCGCCGCCAGGGAGGCCCCCGAGCCCGTCACCGCCTCCCAGATCGCCGAACTCTTCGCCATCCACGCCAACGTCGCCCGCCACCATCTCGACCGGCTCGTCGACGACG
>CAZQUB010000138.1:0-4716 GCA_964596225.1 uncultured Acidimicrobiaceae bacterium | reverse complement strand
GCTTCGTGGCGACCCGGATGGTGATCGAGGTCCCGTTCCTGCTCGTCGCCTTCATGCTGCCGCTGCTGGGGCGAGGGGATCGCCTCGACGTCCTCGGTCTCTCGCTCTCGGTGAGCGGGCTGTGGGGCATGTGGAACATCCTCGCCAAGGCGACCCTTGGCCTCCTCACCTCGGTGGTGCTGGCGGGGACCACCCCGATCCCCGAACTGCTGCGCGCCTTCGATACGCTGCGGGTCCCCCGGGTCATCACCTCGATCATGGGGTTCATGTTCCGCTACCTCGACGTGGTCCTCGGGGAGTTCCGTACCATGCGCGTCGCCATGCAGTCCCGCGCCTACCACCCCACCTGGCTCGGCCAGGTCCGCCCCTACGCCCAGACCACCGGCCACATCTTCATCCGCTCCTTCGAGCGCGGTGAGCGGGTCTTCCTGGCCATGGCGTCCCGCGGCTACGCCGGACACATGCCGCGCCGGACCGGGGCGCCTACCCCGGCCGCGGCCTGGGTCGCCACCCTCGCCGTCCCGGCGGCGGCATGGGCGGTGGCGGCCCTCGCCTGGGTGACGCTGTGAGCGAACCGACGATCGCG
Source organism: uncultured Acidimicrobiaceae bacterium (assembly GCA_964596225.1). Taxonomy (GTDB): domain Bacteria; phylum Actinomycetota; class Acidimicrobiia; order Spongiisociales; family UBA5794; genus CAYQEC01. Next base: position 4,130 of record CAZQUB010000138.1, on the reverse strand, counting down.
GTCGAGGGGCTCTCCTTCGCCTACCCCGACGGCACCGCCGCCCTCCACGACATCGACCTCCACATCCATCCCGGGGAGCGCATCGCCCTCCTTGGGCCCAACGGGGCCGGCAAGACCACCCTCATCCTCCACATGAACGGCATCCACCTTCCCCAGAAGGGCACGGTGCACGTCTCCGGACTCCCACTCAGCCGCGACACCGTGATGGAGATCCGGCGCCGGGTCGGGGTGGTGTTCCAGGATCCCGACGATCAGCTCTTCATGCCCACCGTGCGGGAGGACGTTGCGTTCGGGCCCCAGAATCTCGGCCTGGAGGGCGCCGCACTCGACGCTCGGGTCCAGGCCGCCCTCGACGCGGTCGAAGTCGGCGACCTGGCCGACCGGCCCCCCAACCACCTGTCGTTCGGGCAGAAGCGCCGGGTGGCGATCGCCGGCGTCCTCGCCATGGAGCCGCAGATCCTCGTCTTCGACGAGCCCACCTCGAACCTCGATCCGGCGACCCGACGCGAGCTGAGCGACCTGCTGCGCGGCCTCGACCTCACCCAACTCATCGTCACCCACGACCTCCCGTACGCCCTCGAGCTGTGCGAGCGGTCGCTCATCATCGACCGGGGTCGCATCGTCGCCGACGGCCCCACCCGCCACCTGCTGGGAGACCCCGCATTGCTGGGCGCGCACCGTCTCGAGTTGCCGTTCGGCTTCGACCGCAGCCTCGTCGGATGACCCGCTGCAGGCTCCCCGCCTCGACATGAAGCGCGAAGGTCGAAAGCGTTAGAGTGCCGGCGATGGACGTCCTCGACCTCGCCCGCTGGCAGTTCGGCATCACGACGGTGTACCACTTCCTGATGGTGCCCCTCACCATCGGGCTCTCCCTCCTGGTCGCCTGGTACCACACCCGCTGGCACCGCACCGGCGACGAGGCCTACCTGCGGCTCACCAAGTTCTTCGGGAAGCTCTTCCTCATCAACTTCGCCATGGGCGTCGTCACCGGGATCGTCCAGGAGTTCCAGTTCGGGATGGGGTGGAGCGACTACTCCCGGTTCGTCGGGGACATCTTCGGGGCGCCGCTCGCCATGGAGGCCCTGGTCGCCTTCTTCCTCGAATCCACCTTCCTCGGGCTGTGGATCTTCGGGTGGGACCGGCTCTCCCCCCGGCTCCACCTCGCCACCATCTGGGCGGTCACCGCCGGCACCTGGATCTCGGCATACTTCATCATCGCCGCCAACAGCTGGATGCAGCACCCGGTCGGTGCGGTGTACAACGCCACCACGGGGCGCGCCGAGATGGTGGACGTGTGGGCGGTGCTCACCAACAACACCGCCCTGTGGGCCTACGCCCACGTGCTCGCGGCGTCGGTGCTGACCGCAGCCACCTTCGTCGCCGGGATCTCACTGTGGTCGTTGCTCCGCAACCGGCCGGGCGAGGTCGACGCCCGCGGCTTCGGCGCCACCATGCGCTCCTCGCTGTGGATCATGTTGGTGTCGGGGGCGTTCATCGTCTTCACCGGCCACTTCCAGGCCCACCTCATGTTCCAGCAGCAGCCGATGAAGATGGCTTCGGCCGAAGCACTGTGCCAGAGCCAGGACGGCGCCGGGCTCTCGATCATCGCCATCGGCGACCTGAGCAACGAGTGCGATGTCCGCTCCCTGGTCATCCCCGGCGTGACGTCGTTCCTGGCGACGGGGAACTGGGACGGCCCCGTGCCCGGCGTCAACGACACCAACGCGGCCTACCAGGAGATGTACGGGCCGGGCGACTACCGGCCGATCCTCGTCGTCACCTACTGGAGCTTCCGCTGGATGATGGGTTTCGGGTTCATCGCGATGGGAGCGGCGCTGCTCGGCCTGTTCCTGAGCCGGAAACGCCGCATCCCGCACTTCCGGTACGCCGCGCCGCTGTCGATCGCGGTGATCGCCACCCCCTACCTGGCGAACTCGATCGGCTGGATCTTCACCGAGATGGGACGCCAGCCCTGGGTGGTGGCACCCAACCCGACCGGCGAGTTCCAGGTGCGGCTCCTCACCGCCGACGCGGTGTCGAGCATCCCGGCCGGGTGGATGCTGATCTCGCTCATCGGCTTCACCCTCGTCTACGGGGGGCTCGCCGTGATCGAGGTCGCCCTGCTGAAACGCTACGTGCACGCCGGGCCCGACGCCGCCATGCCGGCGGCCTCCGGTGAGGGCGGGCTCGACGAGACCGACCGACTCACCTTCGCGTACTGAGGGGCAGCATGACACTCAGCGAGTTCTGGTTCATCCTCATCGCAGTCCTCTGGATCGGCTACTTCTTCCTCGAGGGATTCGACTTCGGGGTCGGGATGTTGCTCCACCCGCTGGCCCACACCGAGGACGACCGGCGCGTCATGATCAACACCATCGGCCCGGTGTGGGACGGCAACGAGGTCTGGCTCCTCACCGCCGGCGGCGCCACCTTCGCCGCCTTCCCCTTCTGGTACGCCACCTTGTTCTCGGGGTTCTACCTGCCGCTGTTCCTCATCCTGCTGGCGCTCATCGGGCGCGGCGTCGCCTTCGAGTACCGGGGCAAGGTCGACAGCGCTCGCTGGCGGAGTCGCTGGGATCTGGCGATCGCGCTCGGCTCGTGGGTTCCGGCGGTGCTGTGGGGGGTGGCCTTTGCCAACATCGTGGCCGGGGTGCCCATCAACGCCGCCGGCAACTACACCGGCAGCCTGTTCACCCTGCTCAACCCCTACGGCCTGCTCGGCGGGGTCACGGTGGCCGCCCTCTTCGCCCTCCACGGCGCGGTGTTCCTGGCGCTCAAGACCGACGGGGAGATCCGGGCCAAGGCCAATGCCGTCGCCGGGCGGCTCGCCCTGGCCGCCATCGTCGCCGGGGGCGCCTTCCTGCTGTGGACGCAACTGGCGCACGGCAGCGGCTGGACCTGGATCCCGGTGCTGCTGGCGGCGGCGTGTCTGGTGGCGGCGCTGCTCACCAACCGGGCCGGCGCCGAAGGCTGGGCGTTCGTCGCCACCGGGGTCGCCATCGCCGCCGCGGTGGTCGCCCTCTTCGGGTCCCTCTACCCGGACGTGATGCCGTCGTCGACCGACGCCGCCTTCAGCCTCACCATCGCCAACGCCTCCTCGACCCCGTACACGCTGCGGGTCATGACCGTCGTCGCCCTGGTGATGACCCCGGTCGTCCTCGCCTATCAGGGCTGGACCTACTGGGTGTTCCGCAAGCGCATCTCGCGCCAAGACCTGCCGCCGGTCACCGTTCCGTGACAGCCCCCGGCCGGCCCCCGCCGGTCGATCGTCAGCTCCTCCGGCGCGTCCCGGCGCTGCGCCGCCATCTCGGGGTCGCCGCGCTCGCCTCGGCGGGCGTCGCGGCGGCGGTGATCCTCCAGGCGAACGCACTGGCGTCCGCCATCGCCGCCATGATGGGCTACGGGGCCGCTCATCCCCTCCCCGCCCTGCTCGCCGCCCTCGGTGTGGTGGTGGTGGTGCGAGCGGTCGCCGCCACCGCGGTGGAGCTGTCGGCGTCCCGCACCATGGAGGCGATCCGCGCCACGTTGCGCCACGCCCTCCTCGCCCACGCGGTCCGGGATGCGGCGCCCGCCGCGGCCGGCCTCGCCGCCCAGCGGGCGAAGACGGCCACCACCGGGCTCGACGAAATGGAGCCCTACGTGCGCTCCTACCTGCCGGCGCTGGCGGCGGCCGTCGTCGTGCCGGTGGCGGCCTGGGTCCGCATCGCCGGCGCCGATGTGGTGTCGGCGGTCATCGTGGCGGTCACGGTCCCCCTCATCCCCGTCTTCATGATCCTGATCGGGACGGTCACCCAGCAACGGACCCAGCGACGCTGGGCCACACTGCAACGGCTCTCCGGGCATTTCCTCGACGTGCTGGAGGGCATCCCGACCCTGCGGCTCTTCGGCCGGGTCACTCCCGCCACCGAGGCGGTGCACGAGGTGTCGGACCGCTACCGGACGGTGACGATGGCGACGTTGCGGGTCGCTTTCCTCTCGGCGTTCGCCCTCGAGCTGATCGCCACCCTCTCGGTGGCGATCGTCGCCGTGTCGGTCGGTCTGCGCCTGGCGAGCGGTGACCTCGATCTCGACACCGGTCTCGTCGTGCTGCTGCTCGCCCCCGAGTGCTACCTGCCGCTGCGCCGGGTCGG
>CAZQUB010000137.1:0-4718 GCA_964596225.1 uncultured Acidimicrobiaceae bacterium | reverse complement strand
GCAGCGAAGGGTCGAGGGTCTCTCCCGCGTGGGCGGTGAGGCCGGTGAGCGTCAGCACCGCCAAGCCGGCGGCGATGGTGGCGTCCAGCAGGAGCCGACTTCCGGTTCCGTGAGGGGTGTACATCGCCACGATCGTATCGGGACCGGAACCACCTCGCATCGCCCGCAGGGCCGATCCCGAGCCTCGACCCCGGGAATGATGACCGGATTTCGAGGGGTCGCAGCCCGATCCCTCTGGGCACCCCCGTTTCTCACGCGGTAGAGTCGGGGAGAACCCGACATCGCGGGGCGGACCGAGGCCGCGTGTAAGGCGCACGCTGTGACGGCAGACGGTGGTGCCTTCCGATGCCGCCGAGTCGCAGGTGTTGGCTCGGTTTGTTGGAGGGCATCCGGCCGTCCGCGCTGCTGAAGGAGGAGCTTGTGGCAGAGGTTGTCTTCGAAAATGTCAATAAGGTGTACCCGAACGGCTTCCAAGCCGTCACCGACCTCAACCTCAACATCAAGGAGGGCGAGCTACTGGTGATGGTCGGCCCATCCGGCTGCGGGAAGTCGACCACCCTTCGCATGATCGCCGGGCTCGAGGAGATCTCGAGCGGCAAGCTGTACATCGGCGACGAAGTCGTCAACGACATGCACCCCAAGGACCGGGACATCGCCATGGTGTTCCAGAACTACGCCCTCTATCCCCACATGACGGTGGCCGAGAACATCGGATTCGCCCTCAAGCTCGCCAAGGTGCCCAAGGACGAGTTGCGCAAGCGCGTCGAGGATGCGGCCAAGACCCTCGAGCTGTCCGAGATCCTCGACCGCAAGCCGGGGCAGCTCTCCGGTGGGCAGCGGCAGCGGGTCGCGATGGGTCGGGCCATCGTGCGTCATCCGCGGGTGTTCCTCCTCGACGAGCCGCTGTCCAACCTCGATGCCAAGCTCCGGGTCCAGATGCGGGCGGAGATCACGTCGCTGGTGCGCCGTGTCGGAGTCACCACCTTCTACGTCACCCACGACCAGGTGGAGGCCATGACGATGGCCGACCGGGTCGCCGTCATCAACGCCGGTGTGCTCCAGCAGGTGGCGGCGCCGCAGACCCTCTTCGACGAGCCGGACAACCTCTTCGTTGCCGCCTTCATCGGCTCCCCGTCGATGAACCTCATGGAGGCTCAGCTCCGCGAGGAGGGGGGCCGTCCCATGCTGACCCTGGGAAGCCAGCAGCTGGCGGGCCCGTACGACCTGTTCACGAAGCGCCCGGCGCTGCGCCAGTACGTGGGACGGACCGTGGTGCTCGGCCTGCGCCCGAAGGACTTCGAGGATGCCTCCGTGCATTCCAGCGCTCCGGCCGACTCCCGGCTGCGCTCCACCGCGGAGAACGTCGAGTCTCTCGGGTTCGAGAAGATCGTCTACTTCGACATCGACGCCAAGCCGGTCGTGTCCGAGGACGCCCTCGACATCAAGGACGAGGCGGCGGCCGAAGAGGTGCTGTCCCGGGAGACCACGCTGGTGGCGGGCCGCTTCGCCCCCAACAGCGCGGCGAGAATGGGAAGCCCGATCGAGGTTGCGGTGGACATGGATTCCAGCCACTTCTTCGACCTCGACTCCGGTCTCGCCATCCGCGACTGAACCTCACGACAGCGTCGCGGCGGCCGTGAGCGACGAGGCCGAACGCCCGGTCGGGGTGGGGCCTCATCCGCGCCCGTGGCCCGACGACCCGCGGCTCGATCCAGCATTGCTCGCCGGCGGTGACCGGCGCAACGTGGTGGACCGGTACCGCTACTGGAGGCGGGACGCCATCATGGCCGACCTCGACCGGCGACGGCACCCGTTCCACGTCGCGGTGGAGAACTGGCAGCACGACTTCAACATCGGGACGGTGGTGCGCAACGCCAACGCGTTTCTCGCCGCCGAGGTCCACATCGTGGGGCGGCGGCGGTGGAACCGGCGGGGAGCGATGGTGACCGACCGCTACCAGCACGTTCGTCACCATGCCACCATCGAGGAGTTCACAGCCTGGGCGGGGGAGGCGGGACTCCCGCTGGTCGGCATCGACATCCTCCCCGGCGCCACCCCCCTCGAGGCGGCTCGGCTGCCGGAATGCTGCGTGCTCGTGTTCGGTCAGGAAGGTCCGGGCCTGTCGGAAGGGATGCAGGCCGCCTGCGCCGTGGTGCATTCGATCACCCAATACGGCTCGACCCGCTCCCTCAACGCCGGCGTCGCATCCGGCATCGCCATGCACACCTGGGTCCGCCAGCACGTGGGGTGAGCGGGCACCCGCGGCGGGTGATGCGTAGAGTCGGGGCGGAATGAACACACGGACAGTGCGCGGCTCACTGCTCCTCGCCTTCGCCGCCGGTGCGATCGCGACGGCCTGCACCACGGACGCCGAACCGACCACCACCTCCGTGGCAACCACCGTGGGTGCGGCGGAGACCACCACCACCCTCGCAGCGGCCGCCACGACGACCTCGCCTTCCACGAGCACGACGACGACCGGCGTCACCACGACGACGACCACCACCATCCCGCCCGAGCCGATCCCCATCGTGGTGGCGGCCCGCTTCTGCACGCCGGGATGGTCGATCGGCCAGGACTGGTTCTCCCAATACGAGGCGGGGGAGCCACCGGTCGTGGGCGGGGAGCACTACCAGGTGGTCCGGGTGGGGGATCCCACCACGACCGCAGTCGGTTCGGCTCCGGTGGACACCTGCGACATCTACGAACCGCCGCTGCGGACGGTGGAGATGACACCACCCTTCGCCGGCTCCTACGGCGAGGTCACTCAGGTGGCGGTCCAGACCGACGGTGACGTCGTCCCCTACCCCGTCGAGCTGCTGGGGGCGTCGTCGCCCACCTACATCGACGCCACCCGGTCCCTCATGCGGGGGTCGGGTATCGCCGACGCCACCGTGTACCTCGCACAGGTGATCCGGACCGATCTCGAGGGAGACGGCGTCGACGAGGTGATCGTGAGCGCCAGGGCCGATCCCCTCCAGGGGTACATGGGCGAAGCCGGCGCCTACTCGATCATCTATGTCCGCAAGGTCATCGAGGGGGAGGTGGCAACCTCGATCCTGGAGAACTCGTTCATCGCCGACGGCGAGGATCCCTCCTACGTCGACGCCTTCGCGGTCGCCGCCGTCGCCGATCTCAACCTCGACGGGACCATGGAGATCGTCATCGACGGCTCCTACTGGGAGGGGTCGTTCGTCCTCGTCTACCAATGGCAGGGCGCCGATCTCGGGTTCGTCAACGTGATGGGGTGCGGCTGCGGCCTGTGACGCGTCGGGGAGGCGGGAACACGAGCGCCGCCCGTCCCGTTGTTTCCCGCGAGGTCTGGTGGCGTTTCCCCGTTCGCTCCGGCCCCGCATGGTCTCTGCAGGGGATGAGGAGGCACCTTGGACGACACGATCCGCGAGGCGCTCGATCGCGACCGGGTGATCGACATCACCACGACCGGGAGGCGCAGCGGGCAGCCCCGCCTCACCGAGATCTGGTACCACCGTCTCGACGGCCGGTACTACCTCACCGGAACCCCTGGGCCGCGGTCGTGGTACGCCAACCTGCTGGCGCATCCCCGCTTCACGTTCCATCTCAAGGAGAGCGTCACCGCCGATCTCCCGGCACGGGCGATCCCGGTCACCGATCCGGCGCGGCGCCGCGCCATCCTCGAGCGCCTCACCGGCCGCCTCGGGGTGGCCGCCCGCACCGAGGACTGGATCGCGCACAGCCCGCTCGTCGAGGTCCGCTTCGACCTCGACGACGCGCAGCCCGCTAGTCGGCGACGGCGGGGAGGTCCTTGAATTCGGGCAGCCAGCGCTCGTCCGGTTGGGCGACACGGAGCCGGGCGTCGACGAGGCGCACCCCCCGTCCCGGGTCCAGTACCTTCACCGGGTTGAGGTCCATCTCGACCAGCTCGGGGAGGGCATCGATCATCGCCGACACCCGCAGCAAGGTCTCTTCGACGGCCGGGATGTCGGCCGCGGGGAGACCCCGGTATCCCTCGAGGAGCCGGAAGGAGCGAGTCTCCCGCATCATCTCCGTTGCGTCCCGGTCGGTGAGGGGATGGATCCGGAACGCCACGTCGTGGAGCAGTTCGACGGTGACACCGCCGCCGCCGTAGACGATGAGGGCGCCGAACAACGGATCCTCAGTCATCCCGATCAGCACTTCCTGGTCGCCGGGCACCATCTCCTGGATGAGGGCCCCTTCCGGTTCGTCGACGACCCCGGTCACCTGATCGAAGGCCTCGGCCGCCTTCTCGGCTCCTTCGATGCCGAGCAGCACACCTCCGACGTCCGTCTTGTGGAGGGCGCTGGGAGACACGACCTTGACCGCGACCGGCCCGCCAATGTCCTCGGCCGCCTCGGCGGCAGCTTCCCTGCTGGTGACGAAGTGCGTCGCCGGCAGCGAGAAGCCGAACGCGGCGAGCACGTCGGTGACCTCGCTGGGGGTGAGCCAGCCTCCGCCGGCACCCATGCGCTCGAGGGCGGCGTGCACCACCCGCTGCGCCTCCTCCGGGGTGGTGTCCTTGAAGACCGGGATCTCTCCCTCGGGCCGCTGCAGCCACTCGCCGTAGACGACCGCCCGGCCCAGGGCCTGGGCGGCGGTCTCCGGGAACTCGAACGAAGGGACGGCGACGGTGCCCTCCAGCTTCTGGCGGGGACCCAGGTCGGGATCCATCAGCACGGCCAGGATCGTCTTGTCGCTCTCGGTCTCGTTGGCGGCCTCGT
>CAZQUB010000136.1:0-4853 GCA_964596225.1 uncultured Acidimicrobiaceae bacterium | reverse complement strand
GGAAGGACGAGGTGACCATGGACGAGGTCCTCGCCATGATCATCATTGGCAAGCTGCCCGGCGAGGTCACCGAATCGGAGCTGGAGGATCTGCACGGCTGAGATCGGTGCCCGCACCGTACCGATCCGAGCCGGCGATTCGTCTCCCACATCCTGTGGACGAGACTTCCGCGCGCCCCGGTGACGGCCGCGGCACCGCCACCCTCCCGGCTCCGATCTCCCGGCGCGGGCGCCGGGTACGATGCAGTCGGGAGGCGGATCCGGGCCGGGAACCCTCGTCGCCCGTGAGTGCGATCTGGAGGAGGACGTGACTGCCAGAGCTTCGCTGCCGATCGACCCTGGGGCGGTGATCGCCCCGGTGAACCGCCGCACCTTCGGGTCGTTCGTCGAACACATGGGGCGGTGCGTGTACACGGGCATCTTCGAGCCTGACCACCCCGCCGCCGACGAGCACGGGCTGCGCACCGACGTGCTCGACCTGACCCGGGAACTCGGCGTCACCATCGTGCGCTATCCGGGCGGCAACTTCGTCTCCGGCTACCGCTGGGAGGACGGCGTCGGGCCGGTCGAGGACCGTCCGGTGCGTCTCGACACCGCGTGGAAGTCGATCGAACCCAACACGTTCGGCCTCGACGAGTTCGCCACCTGGGCCGGCGCGGCCGGGGTCGACGTCATGATGGCGCTCAACTTCGGCACCCGCGGCATCCAGGAGGCACTCGATCTCCTGGAGTACGCCAACCATCCGGGCGGCACCGCCCTCTCCGATCTGAGACGCCGTCACGGTCGTCTCGAGCCCTACGGCATCCGCACCTGGTGCCTCGGCAACGAGATGGACGGCCCCTGGCAGCTCGGTCACAAGACCGCCGACGAGTACGGGCGCCTCGCCGCCGAGACGGCGCGGGCGATGCGCATGATCGACCCCGACCTCGAGCTGGTTGCCTGCGGCAGTTCCGGGGCCGGGATGCCCACGTTCGGCACCTGGGAGGAGACGGTCCTTCGACACGCCTTCGACCAGGTCGACCTCATCTCGGCCCACGCCTACTACGAGGAGACCGAGGGCGACCTCGCCGGCTTCCTCGCCTCGGCGGTCGACATGGACCGCTTCATCACGACGGTGACCTCGATCGCCGACCGGGAGGCGGCCCGGCGCGGGTCCGGCAAGCGGCTCGGGATCTCCTTCGACGAGTGGAACGTGTGGTACCTGACCCGGCACCAGGCCCAGGACCCGCCCACCGAATGGCGCCAGGCGCCGCGTCTCTCCGAGGACGCCTACACCGTGACCGACGCCGTGGTGGCGGGATCGCTGCTCCTGACGCTGCTGCGCCACAACGACCGGGTCGGGATCGCCTGCCAGGCCCAACTCGTCAACACGATCTCCGCCATCCGTACCGAACCGGGCGGTCCGGCGTGGCGGCAGTCCATCTTCCACCCGTTCTCCCTCACCGCATCGCATGCCCGCGGCGACGTACTGGCGGCGGTTCCCGCCGGCCCCCGGGCCGACACCCGGAAGTACGGCGAGGTGCCGGTGGTGGACGCGGTCGCCACCTACGACGCCGAGACGGGCGCTCTGGCGGTCTTCACCGTCAACCGCTCGATCACCGAGACGGTCGAGCTCACCGTCGACCTGGGCGCCCTGCCGGGGTGCCGCGTCGTCGAGCATGTGGTGCTGGCCGACGACGATCGTCACGCCGCCAACACCGAGCACCATCCTGATCGGGTCCTTCCTCGCGCCGCGGGGTGGACCGAAGAGGACGGCGCGGTCCGGATCGCCGTTCCCCCGGTGGCGTGGAGCATGCTCCGCGCCTCCGGCCCCGGGCCGGTGCCGACATGACCGGGCCGGCGGGGGCGACGCCGTGAAGGTCGCCCGCCTCCACGGTCCCGGCGACGTGCGGATCGGCGACGAGCCGGACCCGGTCCCCGCCGCCGGCGAATCGCTGGTGCGGGTCACCGCGGTCGGTATCTGCGGGTCCGACCTCCACTGGTACGACGAGGGGGCGATCGGCACCGCGATCCTCGACGCCCCTCTCGTGCTCGGCCACGAGTTCGGCGGCGTCGTGGTGGAGGGGCCCGGCGCCGGCGACCGGGTGGCGGTCGATCCGGCCGTCCCTTGCGGGTCCTGCTCGCTCTGTGCCCGGGGCGACGGCAACCTGTGTCCCCAGGTGCGGTTCGCCGGGCACGGGTCGGACGACGGCGCCCTCCGCGAGCTCGTGGCGTGGCCGACCTGGCGCCTCCACCGGGTTCCGGACACCCTCTCCGACCCGGAGGTGGCGTTGCTGGAACCGCTCGGGGTCGCCATCCACGCCCTCGATCTGGGGCACGTGCCTCCCGGCGCCGACGTCGGGGTGGTCGGATGCGGCCCGATCGGTCTGCTCCTCATTCAGGCGCTGCGGGTCGCCGGGGCGGGGAGGGTGGTGGCGGTCGAACCGTTGCCGCACCGGCGTGCCGCCGCGACAGCAGCCGGAGCCACCGTGGTGATGAGCCCGGAGGACGCGGTGGCCACCCGCGACGCCGGTGATCCGGACGGGCTGTCGGGTGTCGACGTCGGGTTCGACGTCTCCGGCACCGACGGGGCAGTGGACGAGGTGGTGCGATGGACCCGCCCGGGGGGGAGGGTGGTGATGGTCGGTATTCCGCCCGGCGACTCGACCACCCTCACGGCAGCGACGGTGCGGCGCAAAGGCCTGACGCTCGCCTGGTCGCGCCGCATGGGGGAGGTGTACCCGCGTGCCATTGAACTGGCCACCGGCGGCGGGGTCGACCTCGCGTCCCTCATCTCGGCCCGCTACCCGCTGGCTGCCGCCGCCGAGGCGTTGCGCGATGCCGCGAAACGCAGTGGGCTCAAGGTGATCGTCGCCCCTTGACTTCCTCGGGGGCCGTTTCGCTTGCATCGTCCTGCCAGAAATGCGAGGATATGAAAACGTTCTCGAAATCGTTCTCAGCAACCTGAGGGGCAGAGGGTGCGCTCGAACGCACGAGTAACCATCGGTGACGTGGCGTCCGAAGCCGGCGTCTCCATCGCCACCGTATCGCGAGTCGTCAATGGCCACTACGGAGTCGCGCCCGAGACCCTCACCAAGGTCCAGGCAGTCATCGAGGAACTCGGATACGAGTCGAGTCTCGTCGCCCGCAGCCTGCGGAGCCGTCGCACCAACGTCATCGGGATCGTCGTCGCCGACCTCGAGCCGTTCAGCGCCGAGCTGCTCAAGGGTGCCGCCCGCGCCATCCGGGGCACCGGCTACGAACTGATCGTCTACTCCGGCGGCGGCCACATCGACGACGTCGGATGGGAGAAGCGCTACATCTCCCGGCTCAGCGGCACCCTCACCGACGGGACCATCCTGGTGACCCCGACCGTCGTCGACGTCCTCAGCAGCGCTCCGGTGGTGGCGGTCGATCCCCACGCCGGCTCGAGCAGATTCCCCACCGTGGATTCCCACAACCTCGAGGGCGCCATCGCCGCCACCGAATACCTCATCGGTCTCGGCCACCGCCGCATCGGGTTCCTCGCCGGACGCCCCGACCTGGAGTCGGCCCGCCTCCGCGAGGAAGGCTTCCGCACCGCGATGGAACGCGCAGGCATCCCGGTCGAGCCCGACCTGGTGAGGGTGGGCGGCTACACCGCGGAATCCGCCGACGAACCGGCCCGGCAACTGCTCGAGATGCCAGACCGGCCCTCCGCGGTCTTCGCCGCCAACGACCTGTCCGCCATCCAGATGATGAAGGTGGCCCGGTCGCTCGAGATGAAGGTCCCCGACGACCTCTCCGTCGTCGGGTTCGACAACATCCCCGAGTCGGCATTGGTCGATCCGCCGCTCACCACCATCGACCAGTCGATCCAGCAGATGGGTTCCGAGGCGGCCAAGCTCCTCATCTGCCTCATCGATCAGCCGGCCACCGACCCCGTTCACCTGACGCTACCGACCAAGCTCGTGGTCCGGCAGTCCGCCGGGCCGCTACACCAGAGAACACACACCCGGGAGGAACGGAGACGAGAAGCGAAGCGATGATTCTTGACCCGAGCATCAAATCCCATGACGGATGGGGAAGGAGAGAATGCACGTGAGATACACACTCAAGCGGCTCCTCATGCTGCTGGCGGTCCTCGCGTTGGTCGCCACGGCGTGTGGGTCCGATTCCGAGGACACGACGACGACCGCGGCCGAGGCGACAACGACCACGGCGGCGGCAACGACGACGATGCCCGCGGAGACCACCACGACCGCGGCTCAGATGGAGCCGGTCACCATTCGTTGGTGGCACATTCAGAACAACGACCCTGGTCTGACGACCTGGAAGAACGTTGCCGACGAGTACATGGCCATGCATCCCAACGTGACGATCGACATCACGGTGCAGGAGAACGAGGTCTTCAAGTCGACCCTCCAGACGAACCTGCAGGCCGGCGACCCGCCGGACCTGTTCCAGTCCTGGGGCGGTGGCGGACTCGCTGAGCAGGTCGACGCTGGATTCGTCAAGGACATCACCGATGCCTCCGCAGCGTGGATGGGCGATCTGAGCGCAGCGGCCGTCAGCCTGTTCAACGTCGACGGCAAGCAGTACGGTGCCCCGTTCAACCTCGGCGCCGTGGGGTTCTGGTACAACACCGACCTCTTCACCCAGGCGGGGATCACGGCACCCCCGACCACGTGGGGAGAGCTGCTGACCGACGTCCAGACGCTGAAGGACGCGGGCATCACGCCGATCGCGCTTGGTGAGGGCGACAAGTGGCCCGGCATGTTCTGGTGGGCCTACCTGGCACTGCGCATCGGTGGCCCCGCCGCCATGCAAGAGGCAGTGAGCACCGGCAACTGGGACGCCGAGCCGTTCGTGAAGGCCGGCGAGGAGCTGAAGCGC
>CAZQUB010000135.1:0-4860 GCA_964596225.1 uncultured Acidimicrobiaceae bacterium | reverse complement strand
AACCGTGTCGCTCGGTTCCTCCCGCTGCTGCGGGACCAGGCCGAGGTCGGTGATCGCCTGGAATGCCTCGCTCGCCGTCTTGCCCGACAGTTCGGGCAAGGTGATCGTGGCGGCCGCCTGCTCCTCACCGCCCGGTGACGACAACAGGCGCCACAAAACGAACATGCCGCCGAGGAGGACCAGCACCAGGGCCACGATTGCCAGGATGTACGAGGTCTGGCTGCGTTGTTCGGCGGGATACTGGGCGATGTGGCGGGCGGTCTCGTCGGGCGGCACGGTGGGCGGCGGCGGCGGGGTCGTCATGAGGCGGGTGGCGGCCGTCGAGTCGGTCGGTGGGGGGGTTGCGGCCGCGACCGTCCCGGCGGGCATCGACGTCGGTACCTCGCCCCGCAGGTAGCGGAGCAGGTCGTTGCGGAGTTCGGCCGCGGTCTGGTAGCGGCGGTTCGGGTCCTTCTCCATCGTCTTCTCGACGATGGCCTCCAGTTCGGCGGGAACGTCGGGGTTGATGCCGCTCGGCGGCACCGCGTATTCGGAGACATGCTGGTAGGCGACCGCCACCGGGCTCTCCCCGGTGAAGGGGGCCTGGCCGCACAGCAACTCGTAGAGCACCACCCCGAGCGAGTAGATGTCGGAGCGGGCGTCGGCGGGCATGCCCTGGGCCTGCTCCGGGCTGAAGTAGGTGGCGGTGCCGATCACGGCGCCGGTGCGGGTCAGTTCTTCGGAGTCGTCGAGGGCGCGGGCGATCCCGAAGTCGGTGACTTTCACGCTGCCGTCCGGCGTCAGCATGATGTTCCCGGGCTTGATGTCGCGGTGGAAGACGCCGGCCTGGTGGGCGACGGTGAGGGCGGCGGCCGCCTCGGCGGCGATCTCGGCAGCCCGGCGCGGCAGCAACGCCCCTTCGGTCCTCCGGATGTCGCGCAGCGTGCGACCCTCGATGACCTCCATCACCATGAAGTAGGTGTCGCCCTCCGACCCGAAGTCGTAGATGCTGACGATGTTGGGATGGCTGAGGTTGGCGGCGGCCTGCGCCTCCCGCCGGAAGCGCGCCACGAACGCCTCGTCGGAGGCGAACCGTTGGTGCAGGATCTTGACCGCGACCCTGCGCCCGAGGGCGAGATCCTCCGCCTCGAAGACGTCGGCCATTCCCCCGCGAGCGAGGTGGCCGATGATGCGATAGCGGCCCGCAAGGACCCGAGACTCCGTCACGACCGGGAATGGTAACGGGGCTGCACGATTGCGCACATGTTGTTGTGCCTCATTGCTCAACTCCGAAGAACTCCGAGAACACCGCCTTGGCGATGGGAGCGGCCACCGTCCCGCCCGAGGCGCTCTCCCCGGCATCGCCTCCGGATTCGACCAGCACTGCGAGGGCGATCTGGGGGGCGTCGCCGGGGTCGACCGGCCCGAACCCGATGAACCAGGCGTGGGGTGCCGCGCCGGGAACTTCGGCGGTCCCGGTCTTTCCGGCGAGACGCACACCGGGCACCGCGGCCCGCCGCCCGGTTCCGGCGGTCACGACCCGCTCCATCAGATCGGCGAGGGTGGCTGCGGTCGCCGGGCTCACGGCTCGTCGCCATGCCACCGGCTCGGTGGTCTTCTCCACGATCCCGTCGGCATTGAAGATCTCCTCGACCAGGTAGGGCTCCATCATCTCGCCGCCGTTGGCGACCGCGGCGGCCACCATCGCCATCTGGAGCGGGGTCGCCTGCACGTCACGCTGCCCGATGGCACTCTGGGCGACGCCGGGGAGGTCGTTCTCGAACGCCTCGGGCGGAGGGATCACCGACGGGATGGTGCGCAGGTCGAACGGGATCTCGAGGTTGAACCCGAAGCCGTCGGCGGCGGCGACGAGCGCTTCGGCTCCTGCCTGCATCCCGACCATCCCGAAGATGGTGTTGCAGGACCTGGTGAAGGCGTCGGCCAGGCTCACCTCGGTGCCGTCGGTACAGACCCCGCCGTTGAAGTTGGAGATGGTGGCGGTCGAGCCGGGGAGGTCCAGCTCGGCGACGTCGGGGTACTCGGTGCCGGAGGAGGCGACTCCGGATTGGAGAGCGGCGGCGGTGGTGATGACCTTGAAGGTGGAGCCGGGTGCGTAGGTGGTGGCGGTGGCACGGTTGAGGAGCGGCTCGGCGGGGTCGGTTTCGAGGGCCTCACCGGCGGGGGCGGCATCGGGTCCGAGCAGTTCGTTGGGGTCGAAGCCTGGGGTCGAGACCATGGCGAGCACGGCACCGGTGGCGGGATCGAGCGCCACCACCGCTCCCCGCTGGTCACCGAGGGCCTCCCGCGCCGCCGTCTGGAGACCGTGGTCGATGGTGAGGCGGAGGCCGCTGGGCCGCAGGTCGCCGCCGAGCAGGGCGTTGATCACGCCCGAGATGGTGGCGTCCCGGTCGGAGACGAGGTCGGCGGAATGGGTGTCCTCCAGCCCGGTGCTCCCGAACAGCAGGGTCGCGTAGCCGACGACGTGGCTGTAGAGATCCCGGTAGGGGTAGCTGCGGCGGAACCCGAGCGGGTCGTCCGGGTTCGCCTCTGATTCGGCGACGATCTCCCCGTCGGCGGTGATGATGAGCCCCCGTTCCCGGCCGGTGAGACCGGCGGCGACCCGGAGGTTGCGGGGGTCGTCGCGGTAGTCGTCGGCCGCCACCACCTGCCGGTAGCTGACGGCACCGACCAGCACCGCGAAGGCGACGAAGAGGGCGGTGGCGAGGTGGCGGATCGGCCCGTTCATGAGCGCTCCCCATGGGAGGTGCGCACCAGAAGCGCCACCAGTACGAAGTTGGCGAGCAGCGACGAGCCGCCGTACGACATGAACGGCAGGGTGATGCCGGTGACGGGGAAGAGGCGGATGACGCCGGCGATGATGAGGATCGCCTGGACCCCGATGACGATGGTGAGACCGGCGGCGAGGAACTTGCGGAACACGTCGCGGGCCCGCAGTGCGATCCCGAAACCGGCCGCGATGAGCAGGGCGAACCCGGTGATGACCGCCACCGATCCGGCGAAACCCATCTCCTCGGCGACGGCGGCGAAGATGAAGTCGGTGGAGGCGGCCGGGATCAGGTCGGGCCGTCCCAGCCCGAGGCCGGAGCCGGTGAGGCTGCCGCTCCCGAGGGCGAAGAGGCTCTGGGCGATCTGGTAGCCGGATCCGGTGAAGTCGGCGAAGGGGTGGAGGAGCGAGAACATCCGGGCCCGCACATGGTCGAAGAGCCGGTAGGCGGCGATGCCGCCGGCGGCGGCGAGGACGCCACCGGCGAAGAGGTAGGAGGCCCTGCCGGTGGCGACGTAGATCATCGCCACGAAGAGGGTGAACAGCAGCAGCGAGGCCCCGAGGTCCCGCTGGTAGATCAACACCACGAAGCTGGCGCCGGCCGCCACCAGAATCGGACCCAGCCGGCGCAGCTGGGGGAACGACAACCGGCCAATGCGTCTCCCGGTGGCCGCCATCGCCAGATGGCGGTCCGCCAGGTAGGAGGCAAGGAACACCACCAGGCATAGCTTGGCGATCTCCCCCGGCTGGAAGCTGAGGGTGCGAGCGCCGAAGGGAAGTTCGAGGCGGACCCAGAGCCGCGACCCGTTGATGTCGGCGCCTCGCAGCGGCCACGACGCCGGGAGCAGCGGGAGCAGCAGCAACGCCACCGCCGCGGCCAGGAAGAGGTAGCGGAAGCGGCGCAGCACGAGCACGCCCTCGTCACGCAGCAGGAACAGCACCAACGCCGCCCCCACGCCTGCGACCAGGAGCGACCAGCGCTGGAGGGAGGCGAGCCGGTGGTCGAGGCGGTAGATCTCGGTGAACCCGATGGCGGTGAGGAAGGCGGCGATGGGGAACAGGTACGGGTTCCCTTCGGGCGCCCACCGCCGCAACGCGCCATGCACCACCCCGAATCCGGCGAGGAACACGAGGAAGGTGAGGGCGACCTGGGCGTCGAATCCTGCCCCGGTGGCGAAGTTGACGAGGGCGACGCCCATGGCGGCCAGCAGCGCCGCCGCCACCAGCAGCGCCGCTTCGGCGTTGCGGGTCATGTCGCGACGTCCACCACGGCCACGGTGGTGTTGTCCATCCCTCCCGCCGAGTTGGCGGCCTCGACCAGCGACCAGGCGGCCTCGGTGGGTGAGGCGGAGGTGTGGAGGATCTCGGCGATCTGGTAGTCGGGGATCATGGTGGTGAGCCCGTCGGAGCACAGCAGGACCCGGTCGCCGGGTTGGAGCTGCTGCTCGATCTCTTCGGCGTCGACGTCCGCCATACCGATGACGCGGGTGAGGAGATGACGGCGGGGATGGGTTTGCGCCTGGAGGGGGGTGAGCTGACCCCGCGCCACCATCTCGTTGACGAGGGTGTGGTCGGTGGTCACCTGGGTGATGTAGCCGTCGCGCAGCAGGTAGACGCGGCTGTCGCCGACGTGGCCGATGCGGAGGGTGCCGTCCTCGTCGAAGATCCCCAGGGTGAGGGTGGTGCCCATACCGGCCAGGCTGGCGTCGTCGCGCACCGCCTGGATGACGGCGTCGTTGGCGGCGTCGACCCGCTCGCCGGGGGTGAGCACGTCGGCAGGTTCGGCGGAGGCGGCTTCGATGGCGACCCGGCTCGCGATCTCGCCGGCGACGTGGCCTCCCATGCCGTCGGCGACCGCGATCAGCAACGGCCCTTCCCCCGAGCCGTCGGTGTCGGGATGCACCGAGTCCTCGTTACCGGCTCGGACGTGCCCGACGTGAGTGGCGGTTGCCCAGCTGTAGTTCATCGCACCTCGAGGATCGTCTTGCCGATCTGTACCGCATCCCCTTTGCCGAGGCTGATGGGGACGGTGACTCTCCGTCCGTTCACATAGGTTCCGTTGGTCGAGCCGAGATCGTTGAGCATCATCGCTCCGT
>CAZQUB010000134.1:0-4891 GCA_964596225.1 uncultured Acidimicrobiaceae bacterium | reverse complement strand
GACCTCGAAACCGCCGCGGGGTTCCATGGAAGGATGCTACCGGCGCTCAGCTGACCGAAACTCGGGCGTCGGGCCAGCGCAGGATCGACTTCTCGATCCACCCGATGATGCCGAAGAACCCGATCCCCCCGAGCGAGGACAGCGCGATCCCGGCGAACATGAGCCGGGTGTCGATCCGGTAACTGGCCTGGACGATGACGAATCCGATGCCGCGATCGGCGCCGGTGAACTCGGCGACGATGGCGCCGATGACGGAGAGCGTTGCGGCCACCCGGAGACCGGCGAAGACGTACGGCAGCGAGCTGGGAACCCGCAGCCGCCAAAAGACCGACGAGGCGCGCGCCGACAGCACGCTCATCAGCTCGAGGGCCTGGCCGCTCACCGACCTGAGCCCCCGCACCGTGTTCACCAGCACCGGGAAGAAGCAGATGATCGCCGCGATCACCACCTTGGGCACCAAGGTGAACCCGAACCAGATCGTCAGCAGGGGGGCGATGGCGATGATCGGGATCGTCTGGAGCACGATCGCCCACGGGAAGGCGGCCCGCTCGATCATCGGGGCGTGGACGAAGACCACCGCCGCCAGGAAGGCGATCCCGCTCCCGACGCCGAACCCGAGCACGGCTTCGAGCATGGTCCAACCGAGATCGCTCACGAGCGACGCGCCGGAGTCGATCAGCTCCTGCCCGATCTGGATCGGGCTGGGGACGATGTAGACCGGCACGTCGAGGACCGTGACCGCCACCTGCCACGCCACCAGGGACAGGACGAACAGCAGACCGGCAGGGAGCAGGGCCCGCCAGCGGGACATACGACGCACCTCGTTGGAATCGTCTACTGCCATGATGTCGCCTCGTCGGGTGCGACGCCGTCGTCGGCCTCGATCTCGAGCAGCCCTCGCAGCTCACCGGTGAGAGTGGCGAACGCTGCCTCGTACCGCAGATCGAGACTGCGGGGCCGCGGGAAGGGGATGTCGGCGATCCGGACGATGCGCCCCGGCCGGGGGCTGAGCACGACCACCCGGTCGGCGAGGAAGATCGCCTCCTGGATGCTGTGGGTGACGAACAGCACCGTCGATCGTGCCTTGTTCCACACGTCGAGCAGCTGGATGTTGAGACGATCCCGGGTGAACTCGTCGAGCGCCCCGAACGGTTCGTCCATCAGCAGCGTCGACGGCTCGTAGATGAGGGCCCGGGCCAGCGCCACCCGCTGCCGCATCCCGCCCGACATCTGGCCCGGGTAGTGCTCCTCGAACCCGCGCAGCCCGACGTCGTCGAGGAGGCGGCGGGCACGTTGCTCGATGTCGGGGCCATGGGTGGGGCTGCGGTTCCCGAGGATCCGGTCGGGCAGCAGCACGTTCCCGAGCGCCTTGAGCCACGGGAACAGCACCGGGCTCTGGAACACGAACCCGAACTCGACGTCGCGGCGCGCCTGCGCCGCCGTCTTACCGCGCACCGTGACCGTCCCTGCGGTCGGCTTCAGCAGCCCGGCGACGATGCGGAGCAGGGTCGACTTGCCGCATCCGGAGGGACCGACGATGGCGACGAACTCGCCGTCGCCGATCTCGATGTCGATGTCCTCCAGCGCGTGGACCGGGTGGGCGCCGCCGAAGCGCATGCCCACCCCGTCGAGCACGGTGGCCCTGGCGGCGGGTTCAGTCGCCACCGTTCCCTCGTGGACTGTCGTGGTCATCGACCCTCGTCATACCGTCGGATCCCTTCCAGGGCGACGTCGATGGCATTCTCCCAGCCGGCGACGAGTGCGTGGTTGACCCCGCCATACTCGATCTCGTCGGGATCCGTGAAGTTGTAGGAGACGGCGCACACCATCGCCGCCTTCACGTTGCGGAGATGGGCGATGGTGAAGATGGCGGCGCTCTCCATCTCGATGTTCATGATGTTGTGGCGCACCAGGTTGGCGACGAACTCCGGCGTCTCGGCGTAGAAGGCGTCGCTGGACGCGTTCATGCCGATGTGGAGCCCGAAACCCCGCTCGGCGCTCAGGTCGCGGCCGGCGTCGATCATGGCATGCACCAGGTCGTGGTCGGCGACCGCGGGGAACCCCGGATCGACGTAGGTGGCGGTGGTGCCGTCGAGGCGCATCGTGGCGGTGTTGACGAGGATGTCGCCGGCCTGGATGCCGGGGGTGAAGGCGGCGCTGCTTCCGACCCTGACGAAATGGCTCGCGCCGGCCCGGATGAGCTCTTCGACCGCGATCGCCGCCGACGGGCAGCCGATGCCGGTGGACGTGCCGCTGACACCGACGCCGCGGTAGGTGCCGGTGACGGTGCGGTACTCACGGTTGTAGGCGATCTCGCGGGACTCGTCGAGGTGGGTGGCGATCCGGCCTACCCGATCGGGGTCACCGGGGAGCAGGACGTAGTCGGCAACGTCCCCGGGGCGGACCCGCAGGTGGTACTGCGTCTTGCCGTGCCCTTGCTCGTTCTTGTCCAAGACCATAAGGAGGTGTTCCTCTCGAGTGGGAGGGGAGGGTGGACGGCCGCTCGACCGTCCACCCTCCAAGGCGAATCAGGGGGCGAAGCAGGTGTCGCTGTAGATCGATGCGAGATCTACCGGCTCTGTCAGTCCGCCGTACTCCCGGAGGACCTCGTCGACTGTCTGCCAGCGTTCCGAGGTCATCGATCCGATGCCGTTCTCGACGGCATCGGGGGTCATCACCGCGTCCTCGAGGAGGGCGAGGCTCTTGGTTTCCTTGTCACGATCGAGGTTCTCGGGGTCGACGGCGAGCACGATGTCGACCGCCTCCTCCGGATGGGCGAAGGCGTATTCCCAGCCGCGACCGATGGCTCGCACCATGCCGCAGGCCACGTCCGGATGGGCCTCGAAGTAGCTCTGGGTGGTGAACAGGGCGTTGGCCGAGGTCTGGACGCCGTAGTCGTAGGGAACCCAGACGGTGGTCGGGAAGCCTTGTTGCTCGGCCAGGATCGGCTCGTCGGTGGCGAAGACGGTCATCAGGTCGATGTCGCCTTCGAACAGGGGCGTCAGGTCATACCCGATCGCCACCTGGTTGAGGGAGTCGGGATTGATGCCGTTCTTGACCAGCATCGCCTGGGTGAGCTGCCATGGACCGCCCTCCTGGAACCCGATGGTGGCCCCGACGAGGTCGTCGAGGGTCTCGAAGCCGGAGGATTGCAGCGCCATGACCGCGCCGGGGTGCTTCTCGAGGAAGGTGGCCACGGTGATGAGCGGGATCTCCTCGGCGGCGGCGAACACCAGCGAGTTGGTGTCGTGGAGGCCGAAGGTATCGCTCCCGGCGGCGACCAGGGTGATGGAGTTCACGTCGAAACCGCCAGGGTTGATCGTGACGTCGAGCCCTTCGTCGGCGAAGTAGCCCTTCTCCTGGGCGACGTACGATCCGGCGAACTGGGTGCTCGGGAACCACGGAAGCCGCAGTGAGACGGAGACGGGCTCCGCCGCTGCCGCCGTGGTGGTCGTCGTCGTACTTCCGCTCTCACCGTCGCTGCCGGAGTCTCCACATGCGGAGACCGCCAGCACCAGGGCCACGAGGAGGGCGAGCCACCGCCCCTTGTTCCCTCTGTGGATCATGGTGGGTCCTTCCTCTCTTGAGACGTGCACTGCGCCTCTAATGGGTTCCGTTCTGGGTTCTGACCGGCGGGCAGTCGCAGGACTGGCGGAGCACGAGTGTCGTCTCCACCGCCACCGGGGTCTGGGAGGTTCCTTGGTCGATGGCGTCGCGCAGGATCCGGACGGCGAGATGGCCGAGCTCGTCGGCGGGGAGCCGGATACTGGACAGGGGCGGCGCGGCGAGAGCGGCGAACGGGATCTCGCCGTATCCCATCACGGCCACGTCGTCCGGGACGGCGAGGCCGAGGCTGTCGATCGCCCGAATCGCCCCCAACGCCAGGATGTCACCGGCACAGAAGATGGCCGTGGGTGGGTCGTCGCCCTGGAGGAGCTGGCCGGCCGCCTTGGCGCCGGCTTCGAGGGAGAAGTCGGTGACGTTCACGACGAGGTCGGGATCGAGCGGGAGTCCGGCGGCGGACATGGCCCGCCGGTACCCGCTACCGAGCCGCAGCGTCGAGTTCCAGCTCGGAGGAGGAGCCAGGAAGGCGACGCGCCGGTGACCGTGCGCGATGAGGTGGCTGGTGGCGATCTGCCCGTCGGCCTCCCGGTCGACCGTGATGCGGGAGGTCCCCTCCACGGGGAGGCTGTCGACGAACACGAAGGGTCGCAGCGCGGCGGATTGCGCCAGGATCTCGACCGCGGCGACGTCCTGCGGGGTCTCGAAGTGGATAGCGATCACACCGTCGACGTTGCGGCTGAAGAGCTGATCCAGGGAACGGGACACGACCTTGGGGTCGTAGTCGTCGGTGCGGCAGATCACGGGAAGCCAGCCTTCCACCTCGGCCTCGTTGGCGATGGCGTCGAGGAAGGCCGCGTAGTAGTCGCTGAAGGAGGGCACCAGCACCCCGATGCTGAAGCTGGCGTGACGGTCCGCGCCGGCCGGAGCCCGGTCGCGGTCGTAGCCGAGCACCAGGGTGCGGGAGCCCCGCCGCATCGCCACCAACCCGTCGTCGCGCAGCTGCTGGTAGGCGGCGCGGACGGTGTGCACGTTGACGCCGAGATGGTCGGCGAGCTCGCCGATGGTCGGGAGGAACGAATCGGGAGCGGCGACTCCGGTGGCGATCAACCAGGTGAGCTGCTGCGCGATCTGGGTGGACAGCGGCGTCCGGTTGTTGCGATCGACGTTGATGCGATGAACGATCTCGTGTCGGTACGGTGCATCCGGCATGGAGCGACGATAGCAAACCTCTAGACATCTAGTCCAATAGATATTTCGGCGCCCACGCGCATCGGGTCACGGCGATCGAGACCGAGGAGCGGGCGAGTCAGGCCAGGTGCGGCAGCAG
>CAZQUB010000133.1:0-4895 GCA_964596225.1 uncultured Acidimicrobiaceae bacterium | reverse complement strand
GACCCCCGCCCCGGAGGCCGAGGGACTCCCCGAGCATCTGGTGCGCCGCACCGCGGCGGCCCGCGCCAAGCGAGAAGGTAGGCCGCTCGATGAGGTGCTGGCCGAGATGGGGCTCGGCACCGGGACCTCCGCCGCCCCGGCCGCGGCGGAGGCCGAGGCGCCCGCCGTCCCCCCACCGGCCGCCGCCGCCGCCCCGCCGGTCCCCGCCGCGCCGGCACCGGCGTCGCCGGGCCCGCCTCCGGCGTCCCCGGAGGAGGAGGAGGAGTCGGTCGCGTCGCCGTTCGCCGGGTTCCCCCGCTGGCTCGCCGCCTCCTTCGTACTCCTGCCCCTCATCGCCCTCGCCTACGCCCTCATCGCCCCCAACGGGCCCGACTGCGGGACGTCGGGCAAGCTCGGCATCGACCCGGTCACCGGCGTCGGGCAGAGCTGCGACGGCAGCGCCTTCGGGTCCTCCAGCGCCGACTACTTCACCGCGGGGATGGATCTGTACACCAGCGCCACCTGCAACGTGTGCCACGGGGACTCGGGGCAGGGCGCGGTCGGTCCCGCCTTCAGCGGCGGGGCGGTGCTCGTCACGTTCCCGGCCGGGAGCTGCTCCGACCACATCGAATGGGTCCGCCTCGGCACCGACGGCTGGCCCGACGCCACCTACGGCGCCAACGCCAAACCGGTCGGGGGAAGTGGCGCCAAGATGCCCTCTTTCGCCAACCAACTCAGCGACGAGGAACTCCGCAGCGTCGTGCTCTACGAACGCGTCGCCTTCGGTGGAGAGCCCCTCGCCCAAGCCGAGACCGACTGCGGTCTCGTGTCCGCCGACTGACGCCACACTCGTCCCGGCACCGCCCCGCCGCCCGGTAGCCTCTCCTCCCGTGAGCAGCACCCCCGACATCCTGGTCGTCGGTGGCGGCCCTGCCGGCGCCGCCACCGCCTACTGGCTGGCCCGATCCGGCGCCTCGGTGCTCGTCGCCGAGAAGCGCGGCTACCCGCGGGAGAAGACCTGCGGCGACGGCCTCACCCCGCGGGCGATCAGGCAACTCGCCGACATGGGGTTCGACTTCGACATTCCGGAACTGCATCGCATCGTCGGGTTGCGCGCCTATGTGGGGGAGCGGTGCCTCGAGATGCCGTGGCCCCGCAACCGCGTCTACCCCGACTGGGGGGCGGTGATGCGCCGCTCCGACCTCGACCTCCAGGTCGCCCGGCTCGCCGAGACGCAGGGGGCGGTGATCCTCCAGCACACCGAGGCGGCGCCGGTGATGGAGGCCGGTCGTCTCGTCGCAGTTGAACTCCGTTTCAAGAACGGCGCCTCCGCCCCGGACGTGGAAGTGGTCCATCCCCGCTGGGTCGCGGTCGCCGACGGCTCGCTGTCCCGGTTCGGGCGCCGGCTCGGAGCACGGCGCCGCCGCGACTATCCGTTCGGGCTCGCCCTGCGCGGCTACTACGCCAGCCCCAACTCGGCGGACGGGTTCATCGAGAGCCAGCTCGACGTCCGCGACGAGGCGGGACGCTCCCTCCCCGGCTACGGCTGGGTGTTCCCGCTCGGCGACGGCGAAGTCAACGTGGGGGTCGGCGTCGTCTCCACCTTCCGGGGATGGAAGGACGTCGGCACCTCGCGGCTCCTCGACGCCTACCTCGCCTCGCTCCCCGGCCACTGGGAGATCGGACCTCGATCCGAGACCCGGGCGCCGGTCGGAGGCAAGCTCCCGATGGCGATGTCGGTCGGCCCCCGCTTCGGGAACAACTGGGTGGCGGTGGGAGACGCCGCCGGGGCGGTCAACCCGTTCAACGGCGAAGGCATCGACTACGCCTACGAGACGGCGCGGGCCGCCGCCGGGTTCCTTCTCGAGGCGCTCGCCACCGACGACCCCGGCGCCCTCGTCGGGTACTCGCGTCACATCGACGCCACCTACGCCGACTACCACCGGGTCGCCCGCCTCCTGGTCATGGCCATCGGCAACCCTCCCGTGATGCGGGCCCTCACCAGCCTCGGTATCCGATCCCGTCCCTTGATGGAGTGGGCACTGAAGGTGATGGCGAACCTGCTGGACCCCGATGAACGGGGGATGTCGGAGTGGGTGTACCACCTCATCGAACGCCTCGTCCGGTTTGGTCCGGACCCGCTCATCCGCCGCTGAACGAACGGATTCGGCCCCGGCCGCCTGTTGCGAATCGGCCCTCGCTAGGCTCGAATCAGGGCCGATCCGGTCGGTCCGGAAGGCGCCTCCCGCCGTTTTGCTCGCGGGGGCGGGTTACCTAGTCTGCGACATCGGAAGGAGTTCCCCGAGATGACGCTCTCTGCCTACCTGCCGGTCGCCCTGCTGTTCCTCATCGGCGTCGGTTTCGCAGCGGTGTCGTTGACGCTCTCGTGGAAGATCGCGCCCCGCAATCCCACCCCGGAGAAGCTCGCTCCCTACGAATGCGGGATCGTTCCGCTGCAGGAGCCGGCCCAGCGTTTCCCGGTGAAGTTCTACCTCGTCGCCATGCTGTTCGTGATCTTCGACGTCGAGCTGGTCTTTCTGTTCGCCTGGGCCGTCCGCTTCGTCGACTACGGCTGGGCAGGGATCGGCGCCATGGCGATCTTCGTCGGGCTGCTCGCCGAAACCCTCTTCTACGTGTGGAAGCGCGGCGCTCTCGACTGGAACGTTGCCCGGCGCGATCGCTACCGCCGCATCGTCGCTCCCGAGGACACGCCGTCCACCCGAGAGGCGGCTTGATGGCCGGCACCGCCGACCCGCCGGGCTTCCTCGTCACCACCCTCGACAAGGGGATCAACTGGGCCCGTACCCGCTCGATGTGGGGCGCCACTTTCGGACTCGCCTGCTGCGCCATCGAGATGATGGCCACCGGGGCCGCCCACTACGACCTCGCACGATTCGGGATGGAGGTGTTCCGCGCCTCGCCGCGGCAGGCCGACCTCATGATCGTCGCCGGCCGCCTCTCGCAGAAGATGGCCCCGGTGCTGCGCCAGGTGTACGACCAGATGGCGGAGCCGAAATGGGTCATCTCGATGGGTGCCTGCGCCTCCACCGGCGGCATGTTCAACAACTACGCCGTGGTCCAAGGGGTCGACCAGGTGGTTCCGGTCGACATCTTCGTGCCGGGGTGTCCCCCCGGTCCGCAGTCCCTCATGCACGGCATCCTGACCCTGCACGAGAAGATCATGGCCGGCGAGATCAAACGCTAGAGGACCCGACGTGACCGAGCACGACCACCCAGCAGCAGGACCTCCCGCTCCGGACGGAGCGGGGCCCGTCGACGCCGTTCTCTCCGAGCTGATGGTGCTGTTCCCCGAGGCAAGCCTCGAACGGTTCGAGCCGGTGGCGGGACCGGTGCAGGACATCGTGCACGTCGCCCCCGCCGACTACCTCGACCTCGTCACCGCCGCCCGCAACGCCGGGTTCGACACGTTCGTCGACCTCTGTGCCGTCGACTACCTACGGCGTGATCCCCGCTTCGAGGTCGTGGTCGTTCTGGGATCGATGGAACTGCGCCGCCGGCTCCGCATCCGGGTCGGCATCGGCGGGTCACCGCCGGCCATCCCCACCATCACCTGGGTCTTCCCGGGCGCCAATTTCTACGAGCGTGAGGCCTTCGACCTCTACGGCATCAGCTTCGACGACCACCCCGACCTCACCCGGATCCTGCTCCCCGACGACTGGGTGGGGCACCCGATGCGCAAGGACGCCTCGGTGGGCTCTGTCCCGGTCCAGTTCAAAGGGGCACCAGAGGCACCATGAGTGACACCCCCAACGTCGTCACCGGAGATTTCGAGGCGCTCACCGTCGAGCCTCCCGCCGCCGACGAGTCGCAGCCGTCGACTACGGAGGAGCGACGGCGCGAGATCCACGACATCTGGGTCGCCGGCACCGAGGAGCCATCCTGGGTACGCCAGGCGACCGACGAGGGGTCGCAGGAGATGCTCGTCGCCGGGGCCGACCAGGCGATCGCCATCCAGGAAGGCATCGTCGTATCCGACGACTACGTCCTCGAGGACGACAGCGCCGCCGACGAGCGCCAGGTCCTCAACATGGGTCCCCAGCACCCGTCCACCCACGGGGTGTTGCGGCTCCACCTCGAGTTGGAGGGTGAGACGATCCGCCGGGTCAAGCCGATCATCGGCTACCTCCACACCGGGATGGAGAAGACCGCCGAGACCCTCACCTACCTCCAGGGCGGCACCAACGTCACCCGGATGGACTACCTGTCGCCGTTCCATGTCGAGTTGGTGTTCTCGCTGGCGGTCGAGCAACTGCTCGGGGTCGAGATCCCGCCGCGGGGGCAGGCGATCCGGCTCCTCCTCACCGAGCTGAACCGGGTCTCCAGCCACCTCATCTGGCTCGCCACCCAGGGTATGGACATCGGGGCCATCTCGATGATGCTCTACGGATTCCGGGAACGTGAGCTGTGCCTCGCCTTCTTCGAGAAGGTCACCGGGCTCCGCATGAACCACAACTTCATCCGGCCCGGCGGGGTCGCCGCCGACCTCCCCGACGGGTGGGAGGACGACGTCGAGGTCCTGCTCGAGAAGATCCCGGTCGGGATCGGCGAGTACGAGGAGCTCCTCACCGAGAACCCGATCTTCCTCGACCGCACCGTCGGAGTGGGAGTGATCACCCCCGAGGAATGCAAGGCCTACGGCGTCACCGGTCCCCCGGCGCGGGCCGCGGGGCTGGCATGGGACCTGCGCAAGGTGTTCCCCTACTGCGGCATCGAGCAGTACGAGTTCGACGTGCCGGTCGGCCGCCACGGCGACGTCTACGACCGCTACCTGGTGCGGATGGAAGAGATGAGGCAGTCGCTGCGGATCGTCCGCCAGCTGCTGGAGACGATGCCGGCCGGCGACTACCGCAGCGACGACCGCAAGATCACCCCGCCGCCCCGCAAGCGCATCGACG
>CAZQUB010000132.1:0-4924 GCA_964596225.1 uncultured Acidimicrobiaceae bacterium | reverse complement strand
TCGTCGGCGGCCAGCGCCTCGTAGAACGAGTCGATCAGCTCCGGTGGCTCCTGGAGGTCGGCGGCCATCACCGCCGTGATCTCGTGGCGGGCCACCTCGAGCCCCCTCCGGATGGCGAGGAAGGAGCCGAAGTTGCGCGCCAGCAGCAGGAGCTGGCACGGGATGCCGGAATCCTGCAAGCCATCATGGAGCAGTTGCCAGGAACGATCCGGCGACCCGTCCACCACCAGGATCGCTTCGAAGCGGTCCCCGTAGCGCTGATGGAAGCGATGCAGGACCGTCAGCAGATCGGCGATGTTCGCCTCGTTCTTGTACACCGGAATGATGAGGGAGAGACCCGGCAGGGCTTCGGAGTTCGCGGCCGGCTCGGATAGAGCGGTCATGGTGCCGACCGGAGACGATCACACACCAACGCGACCTCCTCATCCGACAGGGCCGGGAAGCACGGGAGTGAGATGATCTCGTCCCGGGCCGCCGCGGCGGCCTCCACCGTCGCGATGCGGTGGGGCCGTCCCTGCACCGCCACCGACTCGGTGTCGAGGAAAGGGTAGTGCACCGCGGTGTCGATCCCCCCCTCCCGCAACCAGGTGGCGAGCTGCTCACGCCGCGTGCTGCGAGCGACGGCCAGATGGGCCACGAAGCGATCGCCGGCGTCGGGATGGACCATGTCGAGGGTTTCCGAGGCGGCGGTCGCCTCCCGGTAACGGGCGACGATTCGGCGCCGCGACTCGTTCCAGCGATCGAGGTGGGGGAGGTACACGCCGAGGACTGCTGCCTGGATCTCGTCCATCCGGGAGTTGCGGCCGCCGGAGAGGCTGGGGCGGTACTTGTCCTTCCACCCGTACTGGCGAAGGCGGGTGGCCCGTTCGGCGAGGTCATCTCGTGACGTCACGATGGCACCTGCGTCGCCGAGGGCAGGCAGGTTCTTGGTGGGGTAGAAGCTGAAGCAGCCGAGGTCACCGATCGATCCCACCCGGGCACCCCCGATCCGGGCGCCGTGCGCCTGGGCACAGTCCTCCACGATGGGCACCTCGCGGTGCCCGGCCGCCGCCAGCTTGGCCCGCAGCGCACCGACATCGACCGCCCAGCCGTAGAGGTGGGTCGCAACGACGCACCTCGTCTCCCCGGTCACGGCAGCGACGGCCTGGTCGAGGTCCATGGTCAGCGTGGCCGGGTCGACGTCGACGTACACCGGGACGGCCCCGATGGCGAGACAGGCGGTGGTGGTGTACCCGCCGGCGTTGGCGACGGTGACCACCTCGTCCCCTGCGGAGACGTCCAGGGCCCGCAACCCGATCTCGAGAGCGTCGGTCCCGTTGGCGACCGAGACGCAGTGGCGGGTCCCGCAGTAGTCCGCGAAGGCCTGCTCGAAGGCCCTCGTCACCGGTCCGAGCAGGTACCACCCGCTGTCGAGCACCCGGATGACGGCGCGGCGAATCTCGTCACCGAGTTGCTCGTACTGGCGGCGCGGTGCGTGAATCGGGATCGGCATGAGGCGACTATAGGGAGCTACGTTCAACCCTTCCCCGGTTTCGGTCGCGCGCGGAGATACGGGAGTGGAGTCTCGCCTCATTCGTCGCCGGTGGGCAGGGTTGGCAGACCGGCCTGCTCGATGAAGGCGAGGCCATGTTGGTAGGCGACGGCCAGTTCGGGGCCGATGTTGCCTTCGAGGTCACAGCTGAACGAAGATTCACCCAGCTTGAGGTGGGTGGTGATGCAACTGATGTCGTTCTGGATCATGGCGGCGGTCCCAGAGAGTGCCTCGGGGTAGCGCCAGTCCGCCAGGGTCTTGGGGACGGCGATGAGGACGGTGACGACGACGACGGCGGTGGCCGCGGCTCGCCTGTAGCTTCGAGGCGCTTGCTTGGCGATCCCGCGCCAGGCAAGCCAGATGAAGGGGATCATCGCGGCGCCCCACCAGAAGTGGAAGCGGGCACCCCCGTGCTGAACGACCTCGGAGAGGGAGGCATCGGGCCCGAGTGCGGTGGATCTGCCGTAGGCGACGATCCCGAAGTAGAGGGGCGAGACCAGCGAGGTGGCGAGCAGGACGAAGCTGGTGTAGGGATCGAATCCGGTCGGCCTACGACGGATGATGAGCCACACGGCAACGGGTGTTGTCAGGAACACTGCGGCGATCATGCCCAACACGAGTGGGGGTGCATCGCGAAAGCCGACGGCCCTGCCGGCCTCTCCCATGAGAAACGCCCAGAACCTCGGATTCCACGGATATGCAGTAGGGAACTTCGCGGTGGAGACAAACAGCGACCCCTGGAAGCGAACCACAAGGTAGAGCTGAGCTGCCATCGTGGCGATTCCCGCTGCGACAAGGGTCAAACCCGGGAGGAGAGGTCGGAGCCTGGCCGCACCGTCGTTGCTCCCTCGGTGGCCGCACACCACCAGATACGAGGCGCCAATGATCAAGAGCAGGACCGCGCCTGAGATGTAGGACATTCCTGCCAGGACGGCCAGGACGGCGATCAGTCCACTTCGCCATAGGCGCCGACTCTGGGAGTCGAGGAGGAGCATGATGGCGATTCCGAGGAGGACTGCGATCAGATGGTGGTAGGCGACCGCGGCTCGGATCCAATAGGAGTTGGCGACGAGCGCGAACCCGATGAGGACGATCGCGTAGGGCACGGCCCGTGGTTCGATCCGTGATCCGATGCGCCGAATGAGCACGATGGCGAGCACCACGAACGCTCCGAGCAAGAGGATTCCGAAAACCTGGACTGCGAGGAAGCTGAACCTCGTCGAGTTGAGCAGCACCGCGTCGAAGAACTTGCCGGTGGCGTAGACCGTGTCGTTGACTGGCCGAAGGAGCGATCTCGGGGTGACGGGGAGTTGGCCCGCGGCATTGAGGCTGTCGAGGTACCGCCAGTCGTCGCGAAAGGGGATCCGCGGGGCGAGAGAGACCACATAGAAGAGGAGGGTCGAATAGAGCCACACGACGAACCCGATGGCGATCACCTCCGTGTTCCACCGTTTCCGGCGACGCAGGATCAATGCCCCTCCGGCGGTGGCGAGCGCGAGGACAACCGTGACCGGGAGCAGCCAGGGGACAGAGCCGGGTCCCGTATCGCCGACGTCGATGATGAGCTGTGGAGGGCCCTCGCTATCGACCGTCGCCACACCGGGTCCGGGGCTGGGGGTGATCCGCTCCGACTCGGACAGCTCGGGGGGAATCGAGAGGCCTTCTGGTCCGATTGCCGTCGGATTCCCATTGCGGACGAAGTCGATCGATACGATGGTGTAGACGCCAGGCAGCTGACCGGGATCCCAGCGAATCAGGTGACCGATCCCAGCCGGAAGGGTGTGGGTGATCTCGTTGGTCTCCGCAATCGTGCGGGTTCCGAGCCGATGCTGAGCGTCCCAACCGGCGTCACCGGGTGAGTACCAGATCAGCGACTGGCTGGCCTCCGTTGACGTGAAGACCAGATGTATCTGGTTGTCCGGGAGCGCGACTTCACGAATGACGATGCGAGTTGTGGCTACCACCGCGACAACCAAGAGTGCGGCCCAGAAGGAGAATGTGACGGTCTCCCCTAGGCGCGTCGAACTCCTCATGTGAGGACAGCTCTGTAACGGCGCCACGCCCCAGCGGAACGTGACTGCACCGGGGTCGCTGGAGAGTGACAGCTGATTCGGGCCGGGGAGGCATCGGGAGTACAGGCCCGGACGCTGGCCTGCCGGCGTGCCTTCCTGGCATGCCGCCGGCGGCAACCCGATCCATGCTGCATTGTGGGTACCCCCCCTTGCAACTTGTTCCAGGGTACCTATTCCTACGCGGCGAACCAACTGGTCCGCGGTCCTGCTGCACAGCTGTGGCCGGGTGCGTGGCTACGGGTGCTGGCGCGACGGCAAATCGAGGTGGAGGGACGAGGTCCGCAGCTCCCGGAACGTTGCCGCCAGCGCATCGAAGATATGGCGGCTCACCACGAGTTCTCTTCCCCGTCTGCTCTCTGTTCCTCTCCGGGGATCACCGTGGACGGTCGGCTCGCCAGCAGCGGCGTCACCAGATCGTCGAAGACGGCGGCGCGGGCGTCGAAGGTGTGCCGCTCCCGCACGATCTCCATCCCCCGGTGAGCAAGTTGGGCCCGCTCGACCGGATGCGCCAGGTAATGCCGCACCAGTTCGGCCAGCTCCTCCCGAGACGAGTAGGTGGGCACCGCGCCGTCGAACATGGCATCGATGCCGGAGACACTGTCGGAGATGACGAACGCGCCACAGGCCAGGGCGTCGAAGATCCGGTTCGAGATCAGACCGGCGTCCCGCATGTCGGGCCAGTGGTCGTTGAGCACGATGTCCGCCGAGCAGTACAGCTCGTTGAGGCGTTCGTTCGGGAAGTAGGCGGCGCGCACCAGTCGGGGATCGACCAGCCCCTCCCACTCGGAGCCGTAGATCGTGAGGGGGAGTCTCGCCTCGACCGCCCACCGCACGCCGTGACGGTCCTGCAGGCGTGAGTTCCCCACGAACAGCAGCTCGGTATGGAGTTCGGGATCGGGTTCGGTGGGCGAGAAACGGTGAGGATCGGTCGCCTGGTACATCGTATGCACCGGGACGTCCACCGCTTCCCGGAGCCGTGTCGCGTGGAGGTCCGACGCCACCAGCACCAGATCGAATGGCTCGCATTCGCCCGCGGTCACGTCCTCGGGATGGCTGATCACCCATAGCACGTTGACGTGGCTCGGTTTCGGGACGTACGGGGTGAGTCCGCGCAAGTGGACGACGACGTCGACCGCTTGCCGGTCCCGGTCGTGCCATTCGGGGAGGATGTCGATCCGGGTGGCGTAGCGGCTCCGTCGCAGAGCGGCGGCGAAGACGCGAGCGAAATGGGTGTCGCCGCTGCGCTCCGCCGTCTCGTGGTCCGGCGGACCGATCTTGACGGCGACCCGAGGGGTCATGATCTGGTCCCTGGCGGCGGTGA
>CAZQUB010000131.1:0-4936 GCA_964596225.1 uncultured Acidimicrobiaceae bacterium | reverse complement strand
TCCGCCGGGTCGTAGAGGTTGCGGAGGTCGACGACGACCGGCGCCGCCAAGGCCTGGCGGACCCGAGCGAGGTCGAGAGTGGCGAACTCGGGCCATTCGGTGAGGATGACGAGGATGTCGGCGCCG
Organism: uncultured Acidimicrobiaceae bacterium; assembly: GCA_964596225.1. Lineage (GTDB taxonomy): Bacteria > Actinomycetota > Acidimicrobiia > Spongiisociales > UBA5794 > CAYQEC01. Next base: position 4,810 of record CAZQUB010000131.1, on the reverse strand, counting down.
TCGATCGCCTCGTAGGTGCCGGAGGCGTAGTCGACGTCCGGCAGGATGCGGCGCGCCTGCCCCATGCCCTGCGGGTCGAAGGCGCGGACCTTGGCGCCGAGGCCGATGAGGGCCCGCACCACGTCGACCGCCGGGCTCTCCCGCAGATCGTCGGTGTTCGCCTTGAACGTGAGGCCCAGCACCGCGATCCGTTTCCCCTGGATCGATCCGCCCGCCGCCGCCAGGACCTTGTTCGCCATGCCGCGGCGGCGGCCCAGGTTGGCGTCGACGGCGGCTCCCACCACCCGTGACGGCGCCCCGTGCACTTGGGAGGTTTGGAGGAGCGCCTGGGTGTCCTTCGGCAGGCAGGACCCCCCGAACCCGGGACCGGCCGCCAGGAACCGGTTCGAGATGCGGCTGTCGAGCCCGACGCCGGTGGTGACATCCTCGATGTCGGCCCCCACCTGCTCGCACAGGTCGGCGATCTCGTTGACGAACGCCAGCTTGATGGCGAGGAAGGCGTTGGAGGAGTACTTGACCAGTTCGGCGCCCTCGATGCCCATGAACAGGATGGGAACGTCGGCGGCGGCGAAGGGGTGGTAGATGTCGTGCATGGTGGCTCGGGCGCGTGCCGTGGTGGTGCCGATCACGATGCGGTCCGGGTGCATGAAGTCGTCGACGGCGGCTCCCTGGCGGAGGAACTCGGGGTTGGAGGCGACCTCGAAGGCGAGGTCGGGCCGGAGATCCTGGATCGTGGCTTCGACGGTGCGGGTCGTTCCCACCGGCACCGTCGACTTCATCACCACCGTCGCCCCGTCGTCGAGATGGGCAGCGAGGGCGGCGGCGGCGCTCATCACCTGGGAGAGGTCGGCGTGTCCGGTCGCCAGCGACGGGGTGCCGACCGCCAGGAACACTGCCTCGGCCCCGGGGATCGCCGCCGCGTAGTCGGTGGTGAAGCGGATCCGGCCGGTACCACCGTTGCGCTCCAGCAGCTCCTCCAACCCCGACTCGAAGATCGGAACCTCACCGGCTTGCAGCGCGGCGATCTTGCCCGCGTCGATGTCGAGACAGGTGACCTGGTGGCCGAGTTCTGCGAGGCAGGCTCCGGTGACGAGGCCGACGTAGCCGGTGCCGATGACGGCGAGTTGCATGAGGCGGCATTCTACGGCCGGCCCGCCATAGCCGCACCGATGTCGTCGCTGCCGCGCTCGTTCCCGGCATCTCGGAGACACGGGCGCGATCTGAAGGGCGGCCTCAACTCCCGGCGTCGGGTGTTGGGGGGAGCCAGTACCAAAGGGCGTAGTAGCCGACCGTCACGGTGGTCCATCCGTCCGGGACCGGGCTCGTTGCCGCCTTGGCCGGCCCGTAGATGAAGGTGGGCCTGCCTTCCCCCGCACTCTCCGTGCCCAGCTCCACCGCGTTCTCCCATGTGCCGTAGGCCCGGGCGCTACACCCCGACCCGACCGCGATCTGGGGCGTGGCTGTCTGCACGAACGCTCGACATGAGCCATCGTCGGCGAGTGTCCGCATCGTCTTGACGATGCCATCGATCCGCCGCCCCGCACTGTCCCATGCTTCGTTGTAGGGACCGACGAGCGCTAGCTGCGCGACGAACCAGGCGACGATCCCGAGCGCCACGATTCCACGCCACCGACCCCGGAGCGAGAAACCCCCCTGGGTGACCGCCCACGCCAGGAGCGCCGCCATGAAGATCATGCTGGTGAAGTGGTAGCGCTCCTGGATCTCGCCGCCCCAGAAGAGGAAGAAGGCGAATTGCGCCGCCGCGACGGCGATGAATGCGCCGGCGGGGCCCCGTGCGAATGTCCGGCGCCTTCTCGCCAGAGCGACGACGATCACCGTCACGGCTGCGATCATGCCGGCGTAGATGATCCACCGGGGCCAGCCCGGCATGGTCTCGAAACTGGACTTGTTGAAGTGACCTCCCCAGACGCCGAGGTATTCCGGGACGTTCCACCGAAGCCCCTGCGGCCAGCCCTGATTCAATCCCGACCGCACCCGCGCCGTGAGCGACCCGAACCGGGAGATGGAGTCGATGGTGTATGGCACGCCGAATGCGACGGCGACGACGGCGACCGATGTGGCGAAGTAGCGGAATCGTGCCCGCAATGCTCCCCAGTTGAACACGCAGAGGTGAACCACGAGGGCCGTTGCAGACAGAACCGCCTCGATCGGGCGCATCGCGAGGGACGCGGTCATGAAGAGTCCGAAGCCGATGCTCGCCGGCCAGAGCGATCTCTTTGCCGGCGGGGCGGTGACGAGATCCAAGTAGAAGGTGGCAGCGATCATCGTGAACACGCCGGCGAGGAGCATGGCGTAGAAGGAGCTCGCGAACGCCCAGAACAGCCAGAACGTGCCGTAGACGCCGAGGAACAGCAGGGCGCCTCGATCTCCCACATGGCGACGCAAGCGACGGGCTCCGAAGACGAGGAGCGAAACCGTGATAACCGCCCAGACGAGGCGAACCCCGGCCAGACCATCGACGAACACACGAATGACCCGGATCAGGAAGGGCGAGCCGAGACCTCTGCTCGCGACGAGCGTCAGCGGAGCGGTACGGGAACCATCGAGACCGCCGGACTGTGAGAAGAACACCGCTTCGTCCCAGCTGAAATACCGGCCGATCGCCATCGTCGTGACTGCCAGTCCGAGGAGAGCGCCCGTCATGATCGGCCAGGCAGCGTCCCGGAGCCGGCCCGAGACGCGTTGCATGAATCGGCTCACTGTCGGTGGTGTCGTCATGGTCCTGGGAGGAGGCAACGGCTGCCATGCTAGACGCCCGGTCGAGCCGGCGTCGGGCCAGAACACCCGTCGTCACGACGACGCTGGTTCACGCCTCGACGGCACCCGATGGGTGGGCGGTCTCCAGGATCGGGAGGGCGAAGAGGGCGACGGGCAGTGGTCCATTGCTGTCGAGCGATTCGTAAGCCAGGCGGCCGATCCGCTCCCCTCGATGGGACTCGAGCTGGTCTCGGAGCCAGGGGCGAGATCGGCGAATCACCGCCGGCCAGTTGACGGTGAGGTAGGAGCCCTGCCGTCGGGAGATCCTTTGGGCGAGCGTGCCTACCCAGCCCTGTGCGTCCCTCTGGTCCGTGTATCCGAGGAAGGAGAGCATCCCGCGGTAGAGCCGGGCACCGGCGAGGTCGTCGGCCTTCCGGGTGAGGAGGTAATGGATCAGCGGGCGGGAGAAGAAGGGGGTGGCAATCTCGGTCTCCTGGTGCATCAACCCGACCGTCCCCCAGACGAGGCTCGCCTGGCGGTGGGTGAGGTTGGTGACGGTGAAGGGCCGGCCAGGTGGGAGGTCCAGGTATTGCTCCAGTTCATGCTGCAGCGCCTTCCCGATGGCGGCGAGTTCGTCGGGGAACGCCGACGTCAGGACGCTGCTGCCCCGGGTGAGCCAGGCCGCGTGACGGTTCCAGACGGCGTCCCATTGCCGGGCAACTTCCATGGGGGAGTTCTTGCCGCTGAGCACGTCACCGAGATACCCGTGCAACGCCACGGTGCAGTGCGATCGGGCTGCCCGCGCCCCAGCAACGTGCTGAGCCGACTGCAGTCCGCTCGAACCTCCACCAATCGAGATGATCGGTTCGACATAGTGCTCCAGGTGGAGCCGAAGGGGAGGAAGCAGGCGGTGCCGCAGCCCATAGGCGGTGGCCTCGCCGACTGATCCGCGCCGGTCCGTGGACCTCCAGCCGCCGTAGGACATGGCGAGGATTCGACCCCGCCGTTCGGGAGGGATGCTCAGGGCGACCGCCTGCGAGTCTTTGCCCGCCGACAGAAAGAGACCGTCGGCGCCAACCTCGCGATCGACGGCGGCTCGCAGTAGGTCTGCCAGGTCCGCCGCCGACCCGGGCGATTCGTGGTCCACCTCGAAGATGTCGGCGACGGTGCCGTAGGTGCCGGTTCGTTCGACCGAGCCGGAGGCGAGATCGATGATCACGTATTCGCATGCTCGGAGGCGCCGGACACCCCGATACGGGGTACTGCCGGCGACGGAGAGGCTCCCGGCAAGCGTCGCCACCGCACCCACCTGGTCGATCTCCAGCGGCCGGCCAAGAGACCGGGCCAGGCAGCCGAGGTGCGACGCCACGATGACCGTGCCCGCCCGCTCCGTCAGATAGGCCGGTTCACTGCCGAGGGCATCGGTAGCAAGCACCGCTCTGCGGGCGCCGACGGCCAGCAGCGAGAACCGTCCGTCGAGGTTGCGCAGGGCGCGCCGGATGCCGGCCTCGGGGCCGTCGGGATCGATCTGGAGCGGTTCGGAGAGCGGATAGGGGCGCCCGGTGACGATGGCGGTCCCCAGATCGGCGGTGGCCGTCGTCGCAGGGCCCAGGATCACGGACATCGGAGCGCCGGAATAGTGCTTGACGAAACGTGTCGCGGTGGGGGCGGACTCCGGTTCCATGCCGGTCCGCCTAGACGTCCGCCGTCGCCGTGTCCATCCCGGGGCGGGTCTCCCCGGTCGACTGGCGCACGAACTCGTCGTCGGGTCGCAGGAAGGTGTGGTCGCCGTGCCGGACCCGGATGAAGTTGAAGCGGTTCGTCGAGTAGCGAACCGCTTCGCGACGCCTGGCTCGCGCCAGCAACGTCGAGTCGACGGCCCTCGATACCCGGTTGAAGCGGAACTCTCCGAGGAGGTCGCGGGACAGCAGCATCGTCGCTCCCGGCAGGTGGTTGCCGAACTCCTCCTCGCGATCCACCCGATAGTCGATTGTGACGTCCCGAGCCTGCAGATACACCATGTTGCCCCACTTGCCGGTGATGTGGGCGTTGGTGTAGGTGTGGGCGAGGAGGGTGTCGGTGAGGTGGTTGG
>CAZQUB010000130.1:0-4936 GCA_964596225.1 uncultured Acidimicrobiaceae bacterium | reverse complement strand
GGGAACTCAGGCAACAGCACCGAACCCCACCTCCACGTCCAAGTCTCGGACTCGATCGACTGGAACCGGGCCAACGGCGTACCTGTGGCGTTTCGCCACCGCACGGGCCGGATCTGGATCCCCGGCAACACCGAGATCGTCGAGGCATGACGGCGACGACGATGGAAGCGCTCAAGCGTCGTGGGGAGATCCATCGGACCGCCCTGCCGGCCCGGCTTCCTGCAGGATGCTCCTTGGGTTCACCAGACACGAAGGGCGCCCCGACGGGGCGCCCTCACGCGCGTAGCCGGCTGCCTTCCCGACCTCAGCTACATCCCTTGCTGTCGCCGCAGTTGAGGCAGCGGTAGCAGGAGCCGTTGCGCACCGTGATGTGGCCGCAGGTGTCGCAGAGGGGGGCGTCGCCCATCTTGTCGGCGAGCACCGCCTGCACCGCCGCGGTCTGCACGTCGGCGGCGGTCCGCACCGCAGTGGCGGTGGTGGTCCTGGCGGCGGCGGACCCCCCGTTGCCCGCCCGGGTCGGCGTCGGCGTCCCACCGATTCCCATCACCGCGGCTCCGGTGCCTTCCTCGACGTCGGAGTCGGCGAATGCGGCCGCCCGCGCCTGGACCGCGATGTCGGCCTCCTTGGCGGCGTCCTCGAGCGCCATCTGGTAGCCGGCCTCGATGGCGATGCCCTCGGGCGGCTCCGGCAACTCGCCTCGCACCGGCGGCACCTGGGCCAGCTCGTCACGGTGCAGGTACTCGACGCCGAGGGCCCGGAACACGTAGTCGATGATCGAGTTCGCCATCTTGATGTTGGGATGGCCCTCCACCATGCCGCGAGGCTCGAAGGTCTGGAAGGTGAAGGTGTCGACGAACTCCTCGAGCGGCACCCCGTACTGGAGGCCCTTGGAGACGGAGATCGCCAGGCAGGAGAGGATGCCCCGCAGGGTGGCCCCTTCCTTGGCGAGGTCGATGAACAGCTCCCCGAGGGTGCCGTCGCTGTACTCGCCGGTGCGGAGGAACACCTTGTGGCCGCCCACCCGTGCCTCTTGGGTGTAGCCACGGCGCCGTGCCGGCAGCAGGAAGCGGGGACGGTGGATCTCCTTGTAGGCCTGGGTGGGGGAGACCCCGGGGGCGAACATGCCACCGTGGACGATCTGACCCGAGACCACCTCCATCTCGTCCTCGAGGGCGTCCTGCAGGCCGTCCTCTTCCTGCTCGGAGACCGTCTCGTCGCTGCTGGACGACAGCGGCTGGGATGCCTTGGAACCGTCCCGGTAGAGGGCCATCGCCTTGAGGCCCAGCTCCCACGACATGTGGTACGACTCCTCGATGTCGTCCGTGGTCACCTCGTTGGGCATGTTGATCGTCTTCGAGATCGCTCCCGAGATGAACGGCTGCACCGCCGCCATCATCTTGATGTGGCCGGTGTGGTGGATGAAGCGCTGCCCGAGGCGGCCGTTGCGGTTGGCGGTGTCGAACACCGGGAGGTGCTCGTCGAGCAGGCCCGGGGCACCCTCGATGGTCTGGTGACCGCAGATGTAGTCGTTGGCCTCTTGGATCTGGGATCCGGTGAACCCGAGGGCGCGTAGCATGTCGAAGCCGGGCTCGTTGTACTCCTCGGTGGTGAAGCCGAGCCGCTGCATCGTCTCCTCGCCCAGCGTCCATTGGTTGAAGGCGAAGCGCAGTTCGAAGACGCCCGGCAGGGTGCGCTCGATCTTCTCGATGTCGTCGCCGGTGAACCCCTTGGCGATCAAGGTCGCCGAGTTGACGTGGGGGGCACCGTGGAGCGACATCGTGCCGACCACGTATTCGATGATCTGCTCGATGCTGCGTCCCGCATACCCGAGGTGTTGCAGCGCCGGCGCCACCGACTGGTTGGCGATCTTGAAGTAGCCGCCGCCGGCGAGCTTCTTGAACTTCACGAGCGCGAAATCCGGCTCGACGCCGGTGGTGTCGGCGTCCATCAGGAGGCCGATGGTGCCGGTAGGGGCGATGCAGGTGACCTGGGCGTTGCGGTAGCCGTACTCCTCGCCCATCTTCACTGCGATGTTCCAGGCGTTGCGGGCCTCGTGGAGGAGATTCGACGGGCAGGCGGCAGGGTCGATGCCGACCACCTTGGTCGACACCCCGTCGTATTCGCCCTGCGGGGCGTTGTAGGCGGCCGCCTGGTGGTTGCGCATCACCCGCAACATGGCGCCGCGGTTGGCGGCGAAGCGGCGGAACGGGCCGAGGACCCGGGCCATCTCGGCCGACGCCGCGTAGGAATACCCGGTGAGGATGGCGGTGAGGGCGCCGGCGATCGCCCGCCCCTCGTCCGAGTCGTAGGGGATGCCCATGCGCATCAGCAGCGAGCCGAGGTTGGCGTAGCCGAGACCGAGCGTGCGGTAGTCGTAGCTGCCCTGGGCGATCTCCTTGGAGGGGAAGTGGGCCATCGTCACCGAGATCTCGAGCACGATCGACCACAGCCGGATGGCGTAGCGGTAGCCGTCGAGGTCGAACTCGCCGTTGGCGTCGTCGTAGAACGTGCCCAGGTTGAGGCTCGCCAGGTTGCAGGCGGTGTTGTCGAGGAAGACGTACTCCGAGCACGGGTTGGTGGCCCGGATCTTCCCGTCGGCGGGGCAGGTGTGCCATTCCTGGATGGTGGTGTCGAACTGCACCCCCGGATCGGCGCAGCGCCACGCGGCGTCGGCGATCTGGCTCCACAGGTCCCGCGCCTTGACCGTCTTCATCACCGCGCCGTCGGTGCGGGCCGTCAGCTCCCAGTCGGCGTCGTCGAGTACCGCCTGGATGAACTCGTTGGAGAGCCGCACCGAGTTGTTGGAGTTCTGGCCGGACACGGTGGCGTAGGCCTCGCCGTTGAAGTCGGCCGGGTAGCCGGCGGCCACCAGGGCCCGCACCTTGTCCTCCTCGGCGGCCTTCCATCTGATGAACGCCTCGATGTCGGGGTGGTCGATGTCGACGATGACCATCTTGGCGGCGCGCCGGGTGGTGCCGCCCGACTTGATGGCGCCGGCGGCACGGTCGCCGACCTTGAGGAAGCTCATCAGGCCCGACGACTTGCCCCCACCCGAGAGCGGCTCACCCTCGGCCCGGATGTGCGAGAAGTTGGCGCCCGACCCGGCCCCCATCTTGAAGAGGCGCGCTTCGCGCACCCACAGGTCCATGATCCCGCCCGGGTTGACCAGGTCGTCGTCGATGCTGTTGATGAAGCAGGCGTGGGGAGCGGGGCGGCTGTAGGCGTCGGGGGAGGCGACGGCTTCCTCGGTCTCGGGGTCGACGTACCAGAAGCCCTGTTCGGTGCCGGTGATCCCGTAGCGGTGGAAGAGGCCGGTGTTGAACCACTGGGGGGAGTTGGGGGCCGCCATCTGGTGCAGCAGCATGTAGGCGGTCTCATCCTCGAAGATCTCGGCGTCGCTCTCGGAGGCGAAGTACCCGTGCTCCTCGCCCCAGGCGCGCCACGTGGCGGAGAGGCGTTCGATGACCTGGCGGGCGGACCGCTCCGGGCCCGTGATCATCGTGCCGTCCTCGTCGAAGGTGGGATTGCCGCGCTCGTCGAGCTGGGGGACGCCGGCCTTGCGGAAGTACTTCGACACCATGATGTCGGACGCCACCTGCGACCAGTGCGCCGGCACCTCGGCGTCCTTCATCTCGAACACCACCGACCCGTCCGGATTGGTGATCTTCGAGTCCCGTCGGGTCCACTCCACCGTGTCGTACGGGCTGACCCGCTCCGACGTGAACCGACGATCGATCCGCAAACCCTCCGTCATCGAATCCCTCCCTGGCTACCGGCCCTCTGAGCACACGGGCGAAAACTTCTCCACAAATTTGTCCACACCTACAACATGTGGGGGTGGGGAAGTGGCAAAGGCCCCACATATCGCACAGGGAAGTCCATCATAGTTACACCGCCGTAATTACGTCAAGGGTATTCATGACGCGTGCTCGCCGTGTGACGGTGCAGGGGAAGACAGCAGTCTTTCTACCGTCGAAAAGCCCCGTGCGGCAAGCGCCACACCAGGTTTTCTTTCGCGACTGGGGTCGGGATTTCGCGGTCGGGCCGCCTACCCGGCGCCGCCCCGCGACCTCCCGAACCAGGGCTCGATGCCGCCCGCTACCCTTCCCGGACCATGATCGACACCTCGGCGTTCACCGCCTTCCTGATCGCATCCCTGCTGCTGCTCGTCACCCCGGGGCCGGCCGTGCTCTACATCATCGGGCGCAGCATCGACCAGGGGCGGAGCGCCGGGATCGCCTCCGTCTTCGGCGTCGCCCTCGGCAGCATGGTGCACGTCATCGGCGCCGCCCTCGGCCTCTCCGCCCTGCTCCTCGAGTCGGCGCTCGCCTACTCGGTGGTGAAGTACCTCGGGGCCGCCTACCTGGTCTACCTCGGGATCCGCCGCCTGCGCGGTCACGACGCCGAGCCGGCGGGCGCCCGTGGCGAGCGCAGCCTGCGCGGCATCTTCACTCAGGGCATCTGGGTCAACGCCCTCAACCCGAAGACCGCCCTCTTCTTCCTCGCCTTCCTCCCCCAATTCGTCGACGTCGATCGGGGTGGGGTCGTGCTCCAGTTCGTCATGCTGGGCGCCATCTTCGTGGCGATGGGGCTCGTCACCGACGGCTGCTACGCCCTCGCCGCCGGCACCTTCGGGAACTGGCTGTGGCACCGCCCCGCGGTGGTGAGAGCGCAGCGGTTCGTCACCGGCGGGATCTTCGTCACGCTCGGAGTCGCCACCGCCCTCTCCGGCTCCAAGGACTGATCGCTCCGGGGCCGACCTTCCGGGCCGGGACGCGCATCGGGGAGGTACGACGCATCGCACCTCCCCGACGTGGTGATCGGTTACTCGGTGGATTCCTCCATCGGGGTCCCCGGCTTGACGTTCCCTCCCGCCTTGCCGCGGCCGAGTGGCGCCACCATGGCGAGCCCCAGCCCGATGAGGAGGAACAGGATC
>CAZQUB010000129.1:1601-5048 GCA_964596225.1 uncultured Acidimicrobiaceae bacterium | reverse complement strand
ACCCCGACGTGGTGGAGATGCGGGACCTCTCCGAGGAGAACCCGGCCGAGGTGGAAGCAGCCGGCTACGGCCTCAGCTTCATCAAGCTCGACGGCACCATCGGCTGCATGGTGAACGGGGCCGGCCTCGCCATGGCCACCATGGACATCATCAAGTACGTGGGGGGCGAGCCCGCCAACTTCCTCGATGTCGGCGGTGGCGCCGAGAAGGACCAGGTGGCGGCCGCCTTCAAGATCATCACCCGCGATCCCAACGTGCGCGGCATCTTCGTCAACATCTTCGGCGGGATCATGCGGTGCGACGTCATCGCCACCGGGGTGGTCGACGCGGTGCGGGAGGTCGGCCTCTCCGTGCCGCTCGTGGTACGCCTCGAGGGCACCAACGTCGAACTGGGGCAGCGGATACTCGACGAATCCGGCCTCGACGTCGTGAACGCCTCCGACATGCGGGACGGCGCCGCCAAGATCAGGGAGCTGACCCGATGAGCATCCTCGTCGATTCCGCCACCACGGTGCTCGTCCAGGGCCTGGGCAAGACCGGAAGCTTCCACACCGAGACCGCCATCGCCTACGGCACCCGGGTGGTGGGGGCGGTGCACCCCAGTCGGGCCGGCTCGGTGGCGACCTTCGAGGGCGACACCGATCATTCCGGCGTGGCGGGGCGGCCCGACACCTTCCGGGTCGAGGTGCCGGTGTTCCGCAGCGTCGGCGAGGCGAAGGACGCCACCGGGGCCACCGCCAGCGCCATCTACGTCCCGCCACCGTTCGCCGCCGACGCCGTCATGGAGGCGGCGGACGCCGGGATCGAGCTGATCGTCTGCATCACCGAGGGCATCCCGGTGACCGACATGGTCCGGGTCAAGCGCTACCTCGAAGGCCGCTCCTCCCGTCTCGTCGGCCCCAACTGCCCCGGTGTCATCACCCCTGGCCAGTGCAAGATCGGGATCATGCCCGGCTACATCCACGAGCCCGGCTCCATCGGGGTGGTGAGCCGCTCGGGAACCCTCACCTACGAGGCGGTGCATCAGCTCACCCGCAACGGGCTCGGCCAGAGCACCGCCATCGGCATCGGCGGCGACCCGGTCAACGGCACCAGCTTCCTCGACTGCCTCACCCTCTTCAACGACGACCCCGCCACCGAGGGCGTCGTCATGATCGGCGAGATCGGCGGCGCCGCCGAAGAGGAGGCGGCCGCCTGGATCGAGACTCACATGGACAAGCCGGTGGCCGCCTTCATCGCAGGGACGACTGCGCCTCCCGGCAAGCGCATGGGCCACGCCGGGGCGATCATCTCGGGGGGGAAGGGCACCGCGGCCGACAAGATCGCGGCGCTCGAGGCTGCCGGGGTCGTCATGGCACCCACCCCGACCGACATCGGGTCGGCGATGATGCGCGCGCTGGGGCGGTGACGGCGCCGTGACCGAGCTGGTGGCGGGGCTCTCCATCGGCCTCGCCGCCGGTATCACGCCCGGTCCGCTCATGACCCTCGTCGTCACCGCCACCTTGCGGCGTGGCTTCGGGGCAGGGTGGCGGACCGCGGTGGCGCCGCTCCTCACCGACGCCCCCATCGTGATCCTGGCGGTGGCGGCCCTCAGCACCCTCCCCGATGCCTGGGTGCGGGGACTCGGCATCGGCGGCGGTCTGGTGGTGGCCGCCTTTGGGGCATGGGAGATCTGGCACAGCGCCACCCCGCTGTTCGAGGGTGAGATCGCAGGCAGGGGGGCCCCGGACGTGTGGCGGGGCGTCACCGTCAACGCCCTCAGCCCCCATCCGTGGATCTTCTGGGTCACCGCCGGCGGCCCGCTGCTGGTGGAGGCATGGCGGAGCGCCCCGGGGAGGGCGGTGGCATTCATCGCCGGCTTCTACGTCACCCTCGTCGGCAGCAAGATCGGCCTCGCCGGGGTGGTGGCGGCCGGTCGCCGTCGCCTCCCCGACCGCTGGCGCCGGCGCCTCGTCGTCGGGGGCGGCGTGCTCCTGATCCTCGGTGGCGCGGTGCTGGTGTGGAGGGCGTGGTAGCAGCGGGGCCGCGCCGGCCGGTCGCTAACCTGCGCCGGGCATGACCGGCCGACCCCGCACCCCCATCGCCGTGCTCGTCTCCGGGAGCGGCTCCAACCTCCAGTCGATCCTCGATGCCTCCACCGGCGCCGGGTACCCGGCCGAGGTGGTGGTCGTGATCTCCGACCGGCCCGGGGTGAGAGGGCTGCAGCGGGCGGCCGACGCCGGCGTCCCCGCCGTCGTCGTCGCCTGGGGCGACTACCCGGACCGGGACGCCTTCACCATGGCGGTGTGCGACGCGGCCGTCGCCCACCACGCCGAGGCCCTGATCCTGGCCGGGTTCATGCGCATCCTCGCTCCCGCCGCCCTCGACCGCTTCCCGCAGCGCATCGTCAACATCCACCCGGCGCTGCTTCCCTCCTTCCCGGGGGCACATGGGGTGGCGGAGGCGATCGCCCACGGGGTGAAATTGAGCGGCGTCAGCGTGCACTTCGTCGACGCCGAGGTCGACCACGGGCCGATCATCCTCCAGGAATCGGTGCCGGTGCGCCCCGACGACACCGAGGAGACGCTGCACGCCCGGATCCAACAGGTCGAACACCGCGTCTATCCGGAGGTGGTCGCCGCCTTCGCCGCCGGGCGGCTTCGCGTCGCCGGTCGCCACGTCCACTGGGAGGGACCATGAGCCGGATCGCGGTGCGCCGCGCCTTGCTGTCGGTATGGGACAAGACCGGGCTCGTGGAGTTCGCCCGCACCCTGGTCGAGGGCGGGACCGAGCTGGTGTCGTCGGGCGGGACCGCCCGGGTGTTGCGGGAGGCCGGCCTTCCGGTCACCGCGGTGGCGGACGTGACCGACGCTCCCGAGATGCTGGGCGGCCGGGTCAAGACCCTCCATCCCATGATCCATGGGGCGATCCTCGCCGACCTCGGCAAGGCGGAACACCGCGACGACCTCTACGCCCGCGGCATCACCCCCATCCAGCTCGTCGTCGTCAACCTCTACCCGTTCGAGGCGACCGTGGCGGAGAAGTCCGTCACCGACGAGGAGGCGATCGAGCAGATCGACATCGGGGGACCGACCCTGATCCGGGCCGCCGCCAAGAACCACGCCTGGGTGGGAGTGGTGACCTCTCCCGGCCAGTACGACGAGGTGGCCGCCGCCGTTGCCGCCGGCGGCCTCGACGCCGAGCTGCGCCGCGACCTGGCCCGCGCCGCCTTCTTCCGCACCGCCGCCTACGACGCGGCCATCGTCGGGTGGCTGGAGGGGGAGGAGATGCCACCGGCGCGCACCGTGCTGGCACTGGAGCGCAAGGCCGAGCTGCGCTACGGCGAGAACCCGCACCAGGCAGGCGCCGCCTTCGGGCAGGTCGGAGCCACCGGGTGGTGGCAGACGATGCGCCAGCTCCAGGGCAAGGAGATGTCGTTCAACAACTACCTCGACACCGAGGCCGCCT
>CAZQUB010000129.1:0-1501 GCA_964596225.1 uncultured Acidimicrobiaceae bacterium | reverse complement strand
CAGCTCCAGGGCAAGGAGATGTCGTTCAACAACTACCTCGACACCGAGGCCGCCTGGCGGATGGTGCACGAGTTCACCGAACCGGCGGTCGCCATCATCAAGCACGCCAACCCGTGCGGGCTGGCGGTCGCCGGCACCCTCGCCGATGCCTTCACCGCGGCGTGGGACTGCGACCCGCTCTCGGCATACGGCAGCGTCATCGCCTGTAACCGGCCCCTCGACGGGGAGACGGCGCAACGCATCGTCGCCGCCGGGTTCGTCGAGGTCGTCATCGCCGCCGAGGTCGCCGAGGCCGCCGCCGAGGCCCTGGCGGGGAAGAAGAACCTGCGCCTGCTGGAGGCGGAGCCCCCCGATCCGACGGATCCCGACATGCGGCGTATCGAAGCGGGGTTCGTGGTGCAGCAGCGAGATCGGGTCGAGGCCCGCAATGACGACTGGGAGGTCGTGTCGAGCCGCACTCCGTCACCGGCGGAATGGGCCGACCTCGAATTCGCCCTCAAGGTGGTCACCCACACCAAGTCGAACGCCGTCGTGGTCGCCAAGGGCGGCGCCGCCGTCGGGGTCGGGGCCGGTGACCAGTCCCGGGTCGGCGCCGCGGAGCGGGCGCTGCACCGGGCCGGCGACCGGGCCCGGGGGGCGGTCGCCGCCTCCGATGCCTTCCTCCCGTTCCGGGATGGGCTCGACACGCTCGCCGCGGCCGGTATCGTCGCCATCATCGAGCCGGGAGGCTCGGTGCGTGACGAGGAGGTGGTGTCCGCCGCCGAGGAGCACGGCATCGCCTTGGTGTTCACGGGACGGAGGCATTTCCGGCATTGAGCGCGCAGGTTCTCTCCGGGTCCGAGGTCGCCGCCATGGTGCGTGCCGAGGTGGCGCAACGGGTCGCGGCGCTGGCGGCGCAGGGCACGACGGTGGGGCTGGCGACCGTGATGGTCGGCGACGACCCCGGCTCTGAGATCTACGTCCGCAACAAGCACCGTGCCGCGGTGGCGGCCGGCATGCTGTCGTTCGATCACCATCTGGGCGCCGCCGCAACCCAGGACGAGGTGGAGGATCTGGTGCGGTCCCTCAACGCCGACGATCGGGTCGACGGCATGATCGTGCAACTCCCGCTTCCCGACGGCCTCGACGGCAACCGGGCGGTGGAGACGATCGACCCCGCCAAGGACGCCGACGGGCTCCATCCCCACAGTCTCGGCCTGCTGGTGCTGGGCCGGGAGGGACCGGTGCCGGCGACCCCGCAGGGCATCATGCGGGTCCTCGACCACTACGGGATCACGGTGGCGGGGAAGCTTGCGGTGATCGTGGGCCGCTCCATCCTGGTGGGACGCCCCCTCGCCCTCCTCCTGAGCGCCAAGGGCGTCGACGCCACCGTGGTGATGGCCCATTCCCGCACTCCCGACCTGGCGGAGCTGACCCGGCGGGCCGACCTGCTGGTGACCGCGGTGGGTCGTCCTCGTATGTTCGGTGCCGAGTACATCAAGCCGGGGGCGGTGGTCGTCGA
>CAZQUB010000128.1:0-5062 GCA_964596225.1 uncultured Acidimicrobiaceae bacterium | reverse complement strand
TGCGGGCGGCCTCGGCGACCTTGCGGGCCCGTTCCGCCGCCTCGTACTGGGCGAGGACGTCGGCGTAGTTCGCCTTGGCGTCGGCGTAGGCGTCGGCCTGGACCTGGCGCGCCTCGTCGAGGCGTTCCACGTTCGCTTCCGCCGCGTCGCTCAGGTCGGCGACTTCCGCCTCGTTGGCCTTCAATTCCTCCTTGCGGCGGTCGAGGTCCTGCTGGAGGGCTTCGAGGCGATCGAGGGTCACCAGATTGGCGTCGGAGGCGCGTTCGATGAGGACCTGGCGGGTCAGCACGTCCTGGATGGACCCTGCGTCCATGGCGAGGTCGAGGATGCCGGTGCCCCCGCTGGTATAGGCCTCGATGACGAGATCCTCGGCGAGCTGCTTGAGATCCCGCAGGTCGGCCTCGTCGTCCTTGATGCGGTCCACGGTGCGGGTGATGCGGTAGGTGAGGTCCTCGAGGCGGGCGTTGATGTCCTGGTACTCGGTGATGGCTTCTTCCAGGTCGGCATCGGCGTCGGCGAGTCGCTGGTAGGCGGCATCCCGCTCACTCTTGGCCTCGTCGACCTTGCTCTTGGTCTGCGCGGTCGCCCCCACCGGCGCCACTGCGAGGAGGGAGAGGAGGATGAGCGGGGTGAGGGCACGAATGCGGCCTGGGGATCGCATGGCGAGAATCGAGGATAGCCCCTTCGTGGCGACTGAGCGCAGTCGAGGGACGGCGAGCCGTGTCCCCAGGTGGGGTCTCACGTCCCCGGCGGTGCCCCGAAGGGTGCCGTCACCCGGTCCCCGCGGTCTCGGCGGGGCCGGGACGCTGGGCCGCGATGATGCCGGCCGTCACCAGCACGATCCCGACGAGCTGCCCGGGACCGGGGACCTCCGAGAGGAAGATCCAGCCAAGGATGGCGATCTGGATCAACATCGTGTTGTTGATGGCGACCGATTCGGTGGCGGTCAACGACCGCAGCGAGGCGTTCCACAAGGTGAAGGCGAGAGCGGTGTTGACCACCGCCAGCCACACCACGATCAGGACGGCAGCTCCGGTGAGATGGGGACGGCCCTCGGTGGCGAGGCCCGCGGCCAGGAGCACGACGGCGCCGACCGTCATCGACACCGTGGTCGTGATGAGGGGAACGGCGCCTTGGACCCGGTGGACCCGGCGACCGAGGAGGGCCGAGGCGGCGTTGGCCAGCAACGCCACTCCGGCGGCGACCATCCCGGCGGTGGTGGCGCCGAGCGAACCCGCGAAGTAGAGGCCGGCGCCGACCGCCACCAGCGCCGCCCCGCCGAACTGGCGCCCGGTGGCCCGCTCCCCGAGGGAGCGTCCCGCCAGGACGGCGACCAGGAGCGGGGTGAGGGACAGCACCAGGCTGGTGGTGGCGGCCGGCTGGTGGTCGAGCGCCACGAACTGGGCGCCCTGGGTGACGGTGTAGAAGACGAGGCCCAACGCCACCAGCTCGCCCCACCCGGTGCGCAACGCCGAGCGCAGCGCGGCGCGTGTCGCGGGACGGGCCAGCACCGTGGCCAGCAACACCAAGGCGGCTGCTCCGTAGCGGAGCCCGGCGAACATGATCGGCCGTAAACCCTCGTCGTCGAGGCCGAAACGGATGATCACCCACGACGAGCTCCACAGGACCGTGACGAGGAGGGCGAGCCAGGTGGCTCCACGACCGGAACGGGGTGCGGACGGGGGCCGACTCACCGTGTCGCGTCCGTCCGGGGGTCAGCCGAAGAGCCAGATCGCCGCCCAGTAGGCGGCGGCACCCAGGGCGGCGCCGTCGAACATGGTGAGGAGCCCGGGGGCTCGGGCGGTGTGCACCACCGAGCCGGTGCGGAGCAGGGATCCGAGGAGGCGGCCCGTGATGAGCCCGGCCGCCGCCGCCACCGACGCCAGCAGCAGGTGACCGATCGAGATGGAGTCGACCACCAGGCCGACGCCAAGCCCCGCGGCGAGGGCCCCGAGCAGAGTGGCCAGGTTGGGGTCGAGGCCGGCGATCTCACCCCCGCTGCGATGCACTGCCCAGGCGGCGACCCCCGCCACCGCGGCGATGATGAGGAAGGCGTTCACTTCCGGGGTGCTGCGCATCCGCAGCAGGGTGAGGCCCCCGGTGGCCATGGCGCCCACCGCGCTCACCAACACCGAGATCGTGGCTACCTCCAGGCTGCGGTGGGCGGGATCGAGCACCGCCCACGCCAGCGTCACCATCACCGCCACCGCCAGTCCGCCGGCGAACCCGGGGACGCCCCACCGGTAGGCACCATTGGCGGCCGCGGTGGCGCCGATCATCAGCGGGATGACGTTGAGGGTGGCGCCGCGCCGGTTGAGGGCTTCACTGGCGTCCCACAGCCAGGCGAGCGCGGTCCCGACGGCGACGAAGACGAACGTCTGCAGGTCGACCGCGTTGGCGACCGTCACCGCCACCAGCAAGGCGAGGACCAGACCGGCCTGGGTCAGGTCACTCTGGGGGCGGGCCGCCACGGTTCCGCCGGATACGGGAGGGATGAGGGCGACCTCGTCGCCGGAGGCGACCGCGGTGGAGGGGCCGGCCTGCTCGCCGTTGACCCAGACCTTGGCCGAGTCCAACCCGCGGGTGAAATCGGCACCGAAGCGGTCGCCGGCGGCCGCCAGCAGCTCGTCGACGGTCGAACCGTCGATCTCGACCTGTGCCGTCCCGGCAACCTCCCGGAGGTTGGCGAACAGCCGCAAGGTGGCCATCAGGTGACACCTCGCGCCGGAGCGGCGGTGACGTGCGCATTCGTCATGGTCCGGCGAAGCGTACTACCGCGCGCCTTCCCGGGCCTCAGACCGCGGCGGAACGGCTGCGGATCAGCCCGACCAGCTCGGCCTGCGAATGCACCTCGAGCTTGCGGAAGATCGACTTGAGGTGATTGCGCACGGTGTGCTCGCTCACGTCGAGCCGTGACGCGATCGAGACCACCCGATGGCCGTGCAGCAGCTCGTTCACCACGTCCCGTTCCCGTCGCGACAGTCGCTCCAGTTCGGGTGCCACCGCCGTCGAGGTCACCGGTTCGGCGCCACCCATCGGCACCCCCAGCTTGTTGAGCTCACCGGCGATGCGCCGCAGCGTGTCCTCCAGCGCCTGGCGCCGGCCGTCCCCGTTGAGACGGGGCTCCATCGGCGTCGGGCTGAAGATCCACATCAGCGCGGTGGAATGTCCGTTCCCGTTGCGCATCGGGATCAGTTTGAGCTGCGCCCTCACCTGATGACCCCCGGCGGTGATGAGTGACCAGTCGGTCACGATCGTCTCGCGCCCGAACCGTCCCCCGATCGCCCGGTTGATGTAGCGCTGATAGGCGCGCTGGCAATCAGGTGGGATCCAGCTCGGCGCCGTCTCCGGCGTCATGTCGGCGCATGCCGGCGGTCCCACGATCTGGTCGAGTGCCGGATTGGCGTATGTACATTTGCCGTGCTCGTCGGTGATCAAGACGCCGTCGGTCACTGCTTCGAGCAGTGCCTGCAACGGCACCACGATCGTGCCGGTTCCATTACGGGCCGTCATGAGATCCCCGCACGCGCATACCGATGATGCTGCCCCTGAGCATCGTCCACCCCCTGTGAGTGCCCTACCTTGTGCGGACGACTGGCCGTACGTCCGCTTCTCGAACGAGCGTACCGGTCCGAGGGGGGACCCGGAAGGAGGGTTTCGGCTGGCCCATTGTGGACTAGTCAGCGGGTGACCCCCGATCGGAGCGCCGCCGGGGCGGTCGCCACCGGTTCCGGAGCCGCCACTTCGGGTCGCCGTCACCGGCCGTCGCCTAGTGTCGCGTGCGACATGAACGTTCCGATCTCCTTCCTCTCCGATTTCGGCCGGGCCGACGAGTTCGTCGGCGTCGTCCACGGCGTCATCGCTCGCATCGCACCCGAGGTCCGCATCGTCGACGTCGGCCACGACTTCCCCAGGGGCGAGGTACGGGCCGCCGCCCTCGGCCTGCTGCGTGCAATCCAGTACCTTCCGCAGGGCGTCGCCCTCGCGGTGGTCGACCCCGGGGTCGGTACCGAGCGGCGGGCGCTGGCGGCCCGGACCGAATGGGGCACCATGATCGGTCCCGATAACGGCTTGCTCGCCCCGGCGGTGGCGATGGTGGGGGGCGCCGACCTGATCGTGGCGATCGAGAACCCCGAGCTGCGCCTCCCCACCGAGGGCGCCACCTTCGCCGGACGTGACGTGTTCGCCCCGGCGGCGGCGGTCGTCGCCTCGGGCCAGGCGACGGTGGAGCAACTCGGCCCGGAAGTCGACCCCGACACGGTGGTGCCCCTGATGCTCCCGCTGGTGGAGCACGACGCCGCCACCCTCCACGGCGAGATCCTGTGGATCGACCATTTCGGCAACGCCCAGACCAACGTGTCACCCGCCGACTTGGACGCGGCCGGCGTCACGCCCGGGAGCGACGTGGTGGTCGGGATCGGGAGCGTCGAGTACCGCCTGGCGTGGGTGGCGGCCTACGGGCAGGTGGAGGCGGGCGAGGGTCTGCTCCATGTCGACTCGTACGGCCAGATCGCCCTGGCGGTTCGGGAAGGGCGCGCCGACGACGCCTTCCCGATCGCGGTGGGGACCACGCTCACGATGCGGGCGCCCGGCTCCCCGGCCTCCGCGCTTCAGAGCCCGTCGGCGAGCTGAAGTTGCACCACGAAAGCCCCCACGATGAGCAACAGGAGCAGCAACAGCACGAGGGCGGTGGCGGGACGCATGACGCGGCGGACGATAGTGGCGTCGTGAGCCCGACCCGCACGCTCCGCTTCGTCACCAGGGAGGGGTGTGGTCGCTGCGCCGACGCCCTGGCCCGGGTGCGGCGGATGGCGGGCCGCCTCGGGGTCGCGGTGAACGTCGAGGACGTCGACGCCTCCCTCGATCTGTACGAGGCCTTCACCGATCGGGTCCCCGTCGTGCTCGACGGAGCGGGAACGGTGATGGCGGCAGGGCGGATCGGCGCCGGCGCCGCGGCGTGGACGGTGCTGCGGGCCAGGTTGCGGCGGCCCCCGGCAGGGACGGCTCCCCGCTAGGGGGATGCGGGGAGCCACTATCCTCGGCTGACGGTGAAATCCTCGAT
>CAZQUB010000127.1:2948-5093 GCA_964596225.1 uncultured Acidimicrobiaceae bacterium | reverse complement strand
ACGGTGCGCATCGCTCGCGACGGGTTCGGCGTCGCCTACGTCACGGCGGACAACGACGCCGACGCCTGGTTCGGCCACGGCTTCGTGCACGGCCAGGACCGGGCGTTTCAGCTCGAGTCGATCCTGCGTCTGGTGCGCGGCACGCTGTCGGAGTTGATCGGTCCGGACACGCTGCCCCTGGATCGGCTGTCCCGTCGCATCGGCTTCCGGCGATCGTCACTCGCCCAGCTCGACGTACTCGACGACGACGTCCGCACCATGCTCGACGCCTATGCGGCGGGTGCCTACCAGGGGGCGACGGCCGGCTCGTCGAAGGTGGCGCACGAGTTCTCCCTGCTCAGGAGCCGGCCGAGCCGCTACGAAGTCGCCGACGTGCTCGGTCTCATGAAGCTCATGCCCTTCCTGCTGGCATCGAACTGGGATGCCGAGCTGATGCGCTACAAGATGATCGCCGAGGACGGGGTGGAGGCGATGCTGGCGCTGGAACCGACCTATCCCGAGTGGTTGCCGGCGACGATCCCGGTGGGCAAGTCGGCCGGTCCCGCCATCGATCGGCTCTCCGCCGATCTCGCGCTGTTCACCGCGGCGACGGGCATGGGCGGGGGATCGAACAACTGGGCGATTGCCGGAGACCGCACCGCATCCGGTCGCCCCATCGTTGCGAACGACCCCCACCTCGCCCCCTCGCACCCGTCCCACTGGCACCTCGCCCATGTGTCCACGCCGGAGTGGCATCTCGCCGGTGCCGCCCTGGTGGGGGCGCCGGCCTTCCCGGTCGGCTTCAACGGCAGGTGTGCCTGGGGGGTGACCGCCGGCCTGATCGACAACACCGATCTGTTCCTCGAGGAGATCGGTCCGGACGGGGCGAGTGTGCGCGTCGGCGACGAGTTCGTCCCGTGCACGGTCCACCACGAGACGATCCACGTCAAGGGCGGCGAGACCGTCGTCGAGGAGGTGCTCGAAACGCCGCACGGCCCCATCATCGGTCCCGCCCTCGCCGACAACGAGGCCGCGATCGCGCTGCGCGCCACCTGGCTCGACCCGGTGCCCGGACGCGGCATGCTGAGCATGCAGACGGTGGCGACACCTCAGGAGCTGAGCGAGGCCTACCGCCATTGGCCGAGCCTGCCGATCAACATCGTGTCCGGATACGACAACGGCGACATCGCGTGGCAGCTCGCCGGCGACACCCCGATCCGCACGTCCGGCTACGGCACCCTTCCCGCCGCCGGCTGGGACCCGGCGTCCGGCTGGTCCGACCGGCTCGTCGACATCGCCGACCTGCCGCACGCCGTGAATCCGGAGACCGGGTTCATCGCCACCGCCAACAACCGGCCGCTCGGCGGAGAAGGCGACGCCTTCGTGGGGTACGACTTCATCGACGGGTACCGGCTGGCGAGGATCACCGAACGGCTCGCCGAGCACGACCAGTGGAATCTCGACGACGTGGCCGCCCTCCAGCTCGATCGGACGGTGATCCCGTGGCGGGAGATGCGCGACGTGGTGCTCGGGGTCACCACCGACGACCCGGCCGCGACGACGGCGTTGGGGTTGCTGGGCGGGTGGGACGGGGTCGCCGGGATCGAATCGGCCCCGGCGAGCGTGTACGAGCTGTTCGTGGTTCATCTCGCCAGACGGGTGGTGCGGGCCAAGGCTCCCCGCACCGCCGAGTGGGCGCTGGGGAAGGGGATGGACGCCTTGCATCCCGAGATGGGGATCTTCACCCGCCGCACCGGGCATCTCTCCCGCCTCGTCCGGCAACGTCCCGACGGGTGGTTCGAGGGCGGATGGGACGCCGAGATCGTCGCCGCGCTGGCAGAGGCGATCCGGGAGCTCACCGAGCTGCGGGGAGCCGACACGTCGGCCTGGGCGTGGGGTGAGGTGCGGCCGCTGACGTTCAAGCATCCGGTCGGAGAGAGGAAGCCGATGGACCGGGTCTTCGACCTCGGTCCCTTCCCGTGGGGCGGCGACGCCAACACCGTCAGCCAGGCCGCGGTGTCGTTCCTCGATCCGATGGCGAATTCGCCGTTCGTGGCGTCGATGCGGATGTCGGTCGAGGTGGGCGACTGGGACGGCAACCGGTTCGTGCTCCCAGGCGGGCAATCGGGGAATCCGATGTCACCGCACTATGCGGACCAGCTCGAC
>CAZQUB010000127.1:0-2848 GCA_964596225.1 uncultured Acidimicrobiaceae bacterium | reverse complement strand
ATGGTCGTCGTCATCGTGCGGATGTCGTCGGCGAAACGGTCGCCGGCGGCGGCGCAGCTCGGGGAGATGAGGTCCCAGAGCAGGAAGTTGTGGACCATGCCGGGCTCGCGGCGCGCCATCACGTCGACCCCGGCGGCACGGAGCCGGTCGGCGAACGCTTCGCCCTGGTCGCGCAGCGGATCGAGTTCGCAGGTGACGACGATCGCAGGTGGGAATCCCGCCAGGTCCTTGACGTGGAGGGGGCTGACGGCGGGGTTGGACCACCGGGCTCGGTCGGGCACCCATTGCAGGTTGAACCACTCGATGTCGGCTGGCTCGAGACCGTAGCCGTGGGCGTTGCTGACCATCGAACCGCCGGCGGCGGCGAGGTCGGTGTTGGGGAAGGCAAGGGCGACGAAATCGGGGGCGACGGCGTCGTTCCTGGTGCGGAGTGCGGCCAGTTCGGCCAGGGCGCCCCCGGCGCTGTCGCCGGCGAGGGCGATCACCTGGGGGCGGAAGCCGAGTTCGTCGGGTCGGCCGGCGACCCATGCGAAGGCGGCGACGGTGTCGTCGACCGCGGCGGGTGCCGGGTGCTCGGGCGCCAGCCGGTAGTCGACCGCCAGGACCCGAACACCTGCCCGGGCTGCGAGCCGCCGGCAGGCCCGGTCGTGGGTCTCCAAGCTGCCGATGGTCCAGCCGCCTCCGTGCAGGTAGACGACGAGGGCGTCGAGGGCGCCTTCGGGGTGGTAGAGCCGGGCGGGGAGGCGCCCTGCGATCTCGAGGTCACGGGTCGGCATGCCGGGTCCGGCCGGCCGCTGCGACGATCGTTCCTCGGTCATGCGCCGCATCTCGGCGACGTCTCCGCCGGCGGTCATCGACGGGAACGCGGCGAGACCGCGCATGAAGTCGGCCAACTCCTGGTCGGCGAACGGTTCCGGTCCGGGACCGGCGGTCCCGGCGTCGGGTGATGCTGGATCTGTCATCGGCGCGACTCCTCCACGGTGGTCCGTCGGATCGACAGGGGAATGGTACGGGGTGGGCGTGTCACGATTCGCCCGAGGCGGTGATCACATCGAGGTCGAGGTCGTTCGATCACCACATGGCCGGCGGCCGGACTCGTCACGTGCTCGCCGACCCGTATCCCGATGCAGAGAGTTCGAGGGACGCGTGGCGGCGGCGATGGAACCCATCCCCGCCGGTCGATGAGTGTCGCCCCGGTCAGACCCGCTCGGCGTGTCATTCAGGGCTCGATCGCCCACCGCATTCGAACCGTCCCATGGAGCGTCGCGTACGAAAGCGTGCGCCGCACCGGCGAGAGATAAGATCCCTCATGACTGACGGCGTTGATCAGGGTTGGTGGGCAGCGGTTCCCAAGGCTCTCATGTCGTTGGTTCCGGTGTTCGGTCGCACCTCCCTCAGGTCGGCCTCGCGTCTCGTTGTCGCCCGCGCCCTGGTGCTACGAACGATCCTGGCGATGTGGTTCCTCTTGGCGGTGCTGATCGTGCTTGCCGGGACCGGGGATGCGGATGGAGGGTTCGTGCCCTGGGCTCTGCTCGGCGGCGTCTCCCTGCTCGGCGTGGTGTCCGTGATACGGCTCCGGCGCATTCCACCGAAGGCACTCAGGCCCGGAACCGAGCCCGCTGCGCTGTTCACGTCTCACACCGCGAAGCTTGACGCAGCCGCAGTGGCGCCGGCACTGGTGGGGTTCGTCGGGTTCTTCCTTGGCGGGGGATTGGCCTGCTACGTGGCCGGGATGCTCGTGTGCCATGCGCTCCTGGCCTTCGCCGTCCCGTCGCATGCGATGATCGATCGGCTGCAAGGCTGGCTCGAGCAGCTCGGATACGACACCGACCTTCACTCGGCGATCGTTGCCCAGCCCTGGGATTGATCCCGATCTGCGCACCTCGCGCCGTGGTTCCCTTCCCCTGGCGGGCCGGGGACGAGTTGGCTACCGGGCAGGACGAATCGCCGCGTGGCGCCGGCCGCGCAGGACTATGGCAACCAGGACGCCATTGACGATCAGCACCGACCAATCGGTCGCGATCGCGACGACCTCGAACCGATACTGGCGGTCCAGGCCGTAGCTCACCGCGTAGGCGACGAGCGCGAGGACGGGTACCGCGAACCCGGCGGCGAAGATCCAGCGGATGACGCGCATCATCCGGCCATCTCCGGCGAGCATCAGGGCGGCGAAGAGGAAGGACAGGCTCATCAACAGGTAGCCGATCTCCTCCAGCGCGATGAAGAGGCCGTGGGGGTTGTACATGGTCAGGAGGGCGATTCCCTCGGTCTCCCCGGCCGCCAGGCTCGCCGGAACCACCGTGACTTGGGTGAAGTAGGTCGCAGCCAACACCACCGTGGCGGCCACGGCCACGTACACCGACATCTGTCCGAGGATGCTGTCGCTCGCCGCGACCGCCCGCAGCGAGATCATGAACAGCAGATATGCGATGACCAGGACGACGGCGACGTAGATCCACAGGTAGTCGCGGGGGAAACGATCAACTGTCTCGAGGTACGGGTAGTCGATGCAGTCGCCGGGGCAATACGCTCCGGCGATAGGCACCGCCGCGATTCCCAATGCCAGCGCGACCGCCCCGACAACGGCCATGAACCACGACAGGTGCATCGCGAGTCGGAGGTCGAGGTGGTCCGATCGCTCCCGCTTCGGCTCAGCTGCCACGAGGGCTACCTCGTCGCCAGTATCGCGGCGAGCTCTCGTCCCCACTCGCGGGCCCGGTCCAGCTCACCGTCCCGCAGTGGGCCGTACTTGCCCGCCACGTAGAATCCGGTCGGCTTGCCGATGAGCCGATAGCCGGCCGCTTCGAGGGATCGAGCGATCGTCGGTGCCGCCTTCCCGAACGGTCCG
>CAZQUB010000126.1:0-5113 GCA_964596225.1 uncultured Acidimicrobiaceae bacterium | reverse complement strand
CCCCGCAGCGAGCCCTTCCCGCCGAGGATCACCACCAGGAACGAGTTGACGAGGAACAGCAGCCCGTACTGCGGGTCGAGCGTGTTGAGGGGAGCGAGCACCGCCCCGGCGAGGCCGGCGATCCCGGCGCCGATGGTGAACAGCGCCGCCCGCACCGCAGCGGTGTTGACCCCGCTCGTCTCGGCCAGAGTGGGATTGCGCACCGTCGCCCTCGCTTCGAGCCCGAACCGGGTCCGGGCGAAGAGGGCCGCCACCGCCGCCACCACCGCCACCGTGATCACGACGACGGCGAGGCGCCACCACGGCACGTTGAGGCCGGCGACGGTGAACGATCCGCCGATCGGGTCGTCCACCAGACGGGGGGTGGCCGAGTAGAGGAGCTGCGCCACCTGGCGGATGATGACGGCCAGGCCGAAGGTCGCCAGCAGCGAGTCGAGTGGCCGCCGGTAGAGGAAGCGGAGGATGCCCCGTTCCACCACGAGGCCGACGGCGGCGGCCACCACCGGTCCCAGCAGCATCCCCACCACCACGCTGCCGGTGCTCTCCTGCACCTGGTAGGTGGTGTAGGCGCCGATGAGGAGGAACTCGCCGTGGGCGAGGTTCACCACGTCGAGGAGGCCGAAGGTGAGGTGGAGGCCGACCGCGATGAGGACGAAGACGGCGACGAGGACGACGACGTTGAACGAGTCGGTGGGGAGGAACCCGAAGGCGGCTGCCAGGGTCACAGCGCCAGCCTCTGCTCGAGGACACCGCGGCGGTGGAGGTCGGCGATCGGGCCCTGCTCGACGACGGTCCCGTTCTCGAGGACGTAGCCGTTTGATCCGAGGGCGACCGCGGTGTCGACGTTCTGTTCCACCAGCAGCACCGAGGTACGGGCGGCGGCGGCGGCGATGGCGGCCACCAATTGCGCGACGACGAGGGGCGCCACCCCTTCGGTAGGCTCGTCCATGAGGAGCACCTCGGGTTGGGCGACGAGGGCCTGTGCGATCCCGAGCATCTTGCGTTCCCCGCCCGAGAGGGTCTGGGCCTCCTGGTCGAGGCGCTCCCCGAGGATCGGGAACAGGTTGGTGGCGGCGCCGATGTCGCCGTCGCCGCCACCCTGCGCCAGTGCGAGGTGCTGGCGCACGGTGAGTCCGGGGAACACGGCGTCGTCCTGCGGCACCCACGCCATCCCGGCGCCGCGGATGCGATGACCGGGCCAGCCGGTGACGTCCCGTCCCGCCAGCTCGACCCTGCCGTGGGCCGGGAGCACCCCCATGAGGGCCCGCAGCAGGGTGGTCTTGCCGGCGCCGTTGCGGCCCATGACGCAGACCACGGCCCCGGAGGGGACCTCGAGCGACACGCCGCGCAGCACGGTGGCGCCCCCGTAGCCGGCGGAGAGGTCGTGCACCACGAGCGGCGGGGTCAACGGAGCCTCCCCAGGTAGGCGGCCTGCACCGCAGGATCCTGCTGGACGTCGGCGATGGTGCCGGAGGCGAGCACCGCGCCCCGGTGGAGCACGGTCACCCGGTCGCTGACGAGGCCGACGAACTCGATGTTGTGCTCGACGACGATCATCGCCTCCACGTCACCGGCCGCCTGAAGCCGGCGCAGCAGGGTGGCGGTGTGGCGGGACTCGGCCCGGGTCATGCCCGACGTCGGCTCGTCGAGCAGCAGCAGCCGGGGCCGGGTCAGCAGCACCATCCCGATCTCGAGCCACTGCCGCCGGCCGTGGCTGAGGTGGCCGGCCCGTTCCTGGCGCATCGCCGCCAGCTCCACCAGGTCGAGGACCCTTGCGACGTCTGCCGCGGGGTCGCCGGCGGGGGTGGAGAGCCGCTTGGGGAGGGCTCCGAGGCGGAGGTTCTGTTCCACGGTGAGGTCGGGGAACACGCTGGGGACCTGGAGCACCAGCCCCATGCCGAGCCGGGCCCGGGCGGCCGGGGCGAGCCCGGCGACGTCGGTGTCGCCGAACCGGATCGTGCCGGCGTCGGGCCGGGTCCGGCCGAAGATCAGGTCGAGCAGGGTGCTCTTGCCGGCCCCGTTCGATCCGATGAGGCCGCGCACCTCGCCTGCCTCGAGCCGCAGCGACACGCCGTCGACGGCCCGCAGCCCGCCGAAGTGCTTGGAGACCGCATCGACGGTGAGCACGCTCACGGCTCCGGCTCCTTCGCCAGGAAGCCGAGCAGTCCGGCGGGGAGGAGGACGATCACCGCCACCAGGATGACGCCGACGGTGACGAGCCAGGTGTCGAGCAGGGTGCCGGAGAGGCTGGCGGTGAGGTGGGGGAGCAGCAGGGCGCCCACCACCGGGCCGAGCAGGGTGCCACGCCCGCCGAGCACCACCCACAGCAGCACCAGGGTGGAGCTGCCGACCCCGACCGCCCCGGGAGACACGATCCCTTCGTGGACGTGGAAGAGGGCGCCGGCGAGCCCGGCGAGGGCACCTGAGAGCACGAAGGCGCGCCGTTTCACCTGGGCGACGTCGTAGCCGAGGAGGTCGACGCGGTCCTCGTTGTCGCGGATCCCCCGCAGGACGAGGCCGGGGCGGGAGCGGATGAAGCGCCGCACCCCGAGGTAGACGGCGACGAGGAGGAGGCCGGTGAGGGCGTAGAAGCCGTAGCCGCGGTGCAGCGAGATGACGCCGGGGATGCCGAGCCGGGTCTGCATCAGGATGCCGTTCTGGCCGCCGGTGACGGTGCCGCCGGCGTTGGCGAGCCGTTCGGCGAGCACCGCCACCGCCAGGGTGACGACGGCGAACTCGACGCCGCGCAGCGCCTCGCGCCCGGAGAACACGAAGTACGACATGGCGAGTGCCAGGACGGCGGCCGCGGTCACCGCCAGCGGCAGGGCGATCCAGAACGGCACCGGGAGGAACCAGCCGGTGCGGGTGGTGAGCATCGCAACCAGGTAGCCGCCCCCGCCGAAGAAGGCGGCGTGGCCGAAGGTGAACAGGCCGCCGTAGCCCCAGATGAGGTCGACGGAGATGGCGAAGATGGCGAAGAGGAAGTAGCGCCCGACCCGGTCGATGAAGAATGTGTCGTTGGTGACGAGCGGCAGCGCGACCAGCAGGACGAGGAGGGCGATCTCGGCGAGACGGCGGGTGGATCGGCCCGGGCCCGGGGCCGGGGCGGCGGGTGGATCCTCGGTGCGGTCTCCTACGGGCTGCACGCTTCCTCGGGGTCCTGATCGGGGAAGCTGTCGACCAGCACGTACTTCCCGCCCTGGGCTTGCACCAGGTTGATCGTCTGCTTGAGGTGGTGGGAGGGGGTGATGGTGACGGTGCCGGTGGGGCCGTCGTAGCTGAGACCGACGAGCGCCTCGGCGACCGCCGCCGCGTCGGTGGTGCCGGCCTTCTCCACCGCCTCCTTGTAGAGGTACACCGCGTCGTAGGCGCCGACGCTTTCCCCGCCGGAGGGGATCTCACCTGCGCCGTACTTGGCGGCGAAGGCGTCGAGGAACGGCTGCACCCCGTCGCCGGCGGCGACGGTGAAGAACGGCAGCGCGGTGTACTCACCTTCGGCGAGGTCGGCGATTCCGGCGAAGTCGGGGTCACCGAGGAAGGTGGTGCCGATGCCGAGGCCGTCGAGCAGCCCGGCATCGTCGAGGGCTTTGAGGGCGGCGCCCCACACCGCCGGGTAGAGCACGAAGAGGTAGTCGGGCTGGGTGTCGCGGACCTGGCGCACCAGCTCGGTGAAGTCCTCGGCGACGAGTGGCAGGTAGAGCTCGGCGACGACGGTGCCGCCGTTCTCCTCGATGATGGGCTTGGCGATCTCGAAGCTGCGGCGGGGCCAGACGTAGTCGGCGCCGAACAGCATCACCTTCGGGCCGTACTCCGCCTGGAGGACGGGGATGAGGGGCCGGATCTGCTGGGCGGGGACGGCCCCGAACGAGAAGTACAGCTCGTCGCACTTCCCGCCTTCGTAGGTCTCGGTGTAGAA
Organism: uncultured Acidimicrobiaceae bacterium; assembly: GCA_964596225.1. Taxonomy (GTDB): domain Bacteria; phylum Actinomycetota; class Acidimicrobiia; order Spongiisociales; family UBA5794; genus CAYQEC01. Next base: position 1,197 of record CAZQUB010000126.1, on the reverse strand, counting down.
GAGCAGCGTCCCGCCTTCCTGCACGACGGTCTGGAAGGCGGCGTCGTTGGCGTCGGAGCCGATCGGTCCCATCACGACGTCGACGTGGTCGCTCTCGACCAGCTTGCGGGCCTTGTCGACGGTGGCGGTGACGTCGGACTGGATGTCCTCGACGATGACCTCGACCTGGCGGCCGTCGATGCCGCCGGCGGCGTTGACCTCGTCGACGGCGAGTTGGGCGCTGCGGGAGAGGCTGGTGCCGTAGGTGGCGAAGGCGCCGGTGAGGTCGGCGATGATGCCGATCTTGATCGGTTCGGTGCCGGCCCCGTCGTCGCTGCCGCAGGCGCCGGCGAGGAGGGCGAGGACGACGGCGATGGCGAGTACGTGGCGCTTCTTCATGGGGACCTCTCGTGGAACGGTGCTCGGCACTTGATGGACCGACACCCCGACTCAGCGAAAGGTTACGACAAATCGGTTCGGCCGGAACCTTCCTGCCGTGGGAGGGGACGACAGGAGTCAGCGGCCCGCGGAAGCGGGGTGCAACAGCACCACCGGGATCTCCCGGTCGGTGCGGCTCTGGTAGACGCGGTAGCCGTCGTAGGCGTCGAGGACCCGGGGCCACAGCTCGGCGCGTATCTCGGGCGGGGCCGTCTCGGCGACGACCTGGTGACGCCTGCCGAGGACCTGGACGGTGGCGTGGGGATCGGCGCGCAGGTTGCGGTACCACTCCGGGTGCTGGTCGCGGCCTCCCCACGAGGCGATCACCACGTAGTCGTCGCCGTGCCGCAGGTAGAGCAGCGGCACGGTGTGGGGTTGCCCGCTGTGCCGGCCGGTGGTGGTGAGGAGCAGCATGTCGTTGTTGACGAGGCGGCGGCCGATCCGGCCACGGCTGGCGCGGTACAGCATGGTGTGGAAGGTGGAGAGGGCCTTGGCGGTACGGTCACGCATGGCCCGTCAGGCTATCGGACCGGCGCACCACACCTGCCCGCTCTGTCGGGGCGGGTCATGCTGGGGGACGGCATGGGACCCCCTCGGCTCGTGCGCCAGCTTCGCTGGCGACTCGCCGGTCCCCCCTGATTCCAGGGGGGACGAGAGGTCAGTCGGGGAGGGTCACCGTTGGGCCCGACGACCTCACATGCATCACTCGAGGACGGAGCGGATCTGGATGACGGGGTAGATGGTGTCGAAGCGGGCGGTGATGGTGGTGGCCATCGGGAT
>CAZQUB010000125.1:0-5152 GCA_964596225.1 uncultured Acidimicrobiaceae bacterium | reverse complement strand
GCCGTGTCGTGGACCGAGGTGCTGGCAGGGCAAAAGGCGTTCGACCGGACCGGCCAGTGGCTCCCCGGCGAGACCGTGGAGGCGTTCCAGACTCACCTCGTCGGCATCAAGGGCCCCCTCACCACCCCGGTGGGCGGCGGCATCCGCAGCCTCAACGTCGCCCTCCGCCAGATCCTCGACCTCTACGTGTGCCTGCGCCCGGTGCGCTGGCATCCGGGCGTGCCCTCACCGGTGAAGCATCCGGAACGGGTCGACATGGTCATCTTCCGGGAGAACACCGAAGACGTGTACGCAGGCAAGGAGCTGGAGGAGGGGAGCGAAGCCGCCGCCGCCCTGCTGGAGTACTTCGAGACCCGGCTCGATTGGCACCTCCGTCCCGACAGCGGGATCGGGATCAAGCCAGTGTCGCGCACCGGAACGAAGCGTCTGGTGCGGGCTGCCCTCCGCTACGCCCTCGCCAACGGGCGCCGCTCGGTGACGCTGGTCCACAAGGGCAACATCATGAAGTACACCGAGGGCGCCTTCCGCACCTGGGGTTACGAGGTGGTCCGTGACGAGTTCGCCGACGTGGCGGTGTCGTGGGAGGACTCGGGCGGCGATCCGGGTGACCGGCTCCTCGTCAAGGACGCCATCGCCGACGCCTTCCTGCAGCAGATCCTGACCCGGGCCGACGAGTACGACGTCATCGCCACCCTGAACCTCAACGGCGACTACATCTCCGACGCCCTCGCCGCCCAGGTGGGGGGCATCGGGATCGCCCCCGGCGGCAACATCAACTACGACACCGGTCACGCCATCTTCGAGGCGACCCACGGCACCGCCCCGAAGTACGCCGGTCAGGACAAGGTCAACCCCGGGTCTCTCATCCTGTCCGGGGCGATCATGTTCCGCTACCTCGGCTGGAACGAGGTCGCCGATCTCATCGAACGCGGTTTGGAGGCCGCCATCGGCGCCAAGACGGTCACTTACGATCTCGCCCGCCTCATGGACGGCGCCGTCGAGGTGACCACCAGCGCATTCGCCCAGTCGATGATCGACCGGATGTGAGCGGTCACCACAGGGCGACATAGGTGAGGAGCACGTGGCCGGCGGGCTCGTCCCGCAGGTCCCACAGCTCCACCCAGTAGCGGCGTCCGGTCCCCGCGTCGTACGCGCCGGCGAAATGCACCGGGGCGCCGCTCGCCCGGAGGGCGCCCTCCAGGCCCCGTTCCGCCAGCGCCGCCGCCACCTCGGCGGCGATCTCGGACAGAGGCCGGGTGTCGGCGAGGGCGTAGTAGGCCGGTTCGACGTGGTCGCCCGGTTCGGCCGGGACCGCGGCGGTGTCGAAGAGCGGTTCGTCGGCACGGCGCAGGGTGGCGCCGGCGGGGACGAAGGGTCGGCCGTGTGCCAGGGTGGCGGCATCGACCCCGAGCCATCCCTCCGCCCAGGCGACCCGGGCCGGGGAGAGGTCTTCGGCCCGCCCCAACGCCACCGCCGCCACCGTCTCGGCCATGTCCTCCTCCGGTGCGATCGCTCCCGAGCCGACGGCCCCGGCCGGGTCGGGGAGCCGCCACCCGTCCTCGCCGTCCACCCAACCGGCGGCGGCGGCGAACTGCCGCACCAGGGCCGAGTTGCGGATCAGCACGCTCGGGTCGTTTCCGGCGGCGGCGATGTCGTCGTCTCCCAGTGCCGCGAACTGGGCGGTGTGGGCGAGTTCGTGCACGACGGCCGTCTCCAGCGTCATGCTCCCGCCGGGCCGGGCGAACGTGGCGTCGGTGAGGTACACGTCGGGTCCGACGGCGAAGGCAGCCGTTCCCTCCTCCATCGCCGGATCGTCGGGGACCCGGTAGAGGGCGCCGAGCGCGGCCTTGTCCCATACCGCCTGCGGGATCTCGGCCAGGGCCGCCGCCAGGGTGTCCAGCTCGGTCTGGTCGGGCGAGGTACCGACCCCGAGGACCTCGGTGCCGGCCACGGTGCGTCGCCACTCGACCGGACCGGGGGTGGTGACCTCCACCGGTGCGTCGGCGCCGGGAGCGCCCAAGGTGCACCCGGCGGCGAGCGCGAAGGTCACGACCAGCAGGAGGAGGAGACGTCGCGGCATGGCGTCATTGTCCCAGACGGTGGCATGCTGCGCCGTCGTTCCCTCGCGTCGACCGCCATATTCGGGCGTGCCGACCACTAGGGTTGGAGGTCCGCTGCGAAGCAGCCAGACCGCGGAGAATCCCGAGCGAGGAGCGCCCAACGATGAGCAAGATCACCGTGGTCGGGGCCGGCAAGTACGGCTCCGCAACCGCCCAACGTCTCGCAGAGGCATGCTGCGTCGACGAGGTCGTTCTCACCGACATCGTCGAGGGCCTGCCGCAAGGCATCGCGCTCGATATGAACCAGTCCCGTTCCGTGGTCCGCTTCCGCACCAAGGTCATCGGCACCAACGACTACGACGACACCGCCGGGAGCGAGATCGTGGTCATCACGGCCGGGCTGCCCCGCAAACCCGGCATGTCGCGGATGGATCTGCTCGAGGTCAACGCCAAGATCATCAAGCAGGTCACCCGGGAGATCGCCGAGCGTTCCCCCGACGCGGTGATCATCATGGTCACCAACCCCCTCGACCAGATGACGACGCTGGCGGCGGAGGTCTCGGGATTCCCCCGGAACAGGGTGATCGGTCAGGCGGGCATGCTCGACAGTGCCCGCTTCGCTCACTTCATCTCCGAGGAGACCGGCACCGACGTGCTCGACATTCACGCCGTCACCCTGGGCAGCCACGGAGCAACGATGGTGCCGGCGCCTTCGCTGTGCCGGGTGGGGAGCCTCCCGCTGACCGAGGTCCTCGATGCCGCCACGATCAAGGACCTGGTGGAACGGGTCCGCAACGCCGGCGCCGAGATCGTCGGTCTACTCAAGACCGGCAGCGCCTACTACGCCCCCTCGGCGGCGGCCGCCGCCATGGCCCGCGCCGTGGTGCAGGACACCCGCACCGAGATGCCGGTGTGCACCTGGCTCACCGGGGAGTACGGGATCAGCGACGTGTACGTCGGGGTCATCGCTCGCCTCGGGAAGGGCGGGGTCCAGAAGGTGCTCGAACTGAGCCTCACCGACGACGAGCTGCAGGCGTTGCGCGCCGCCGGCGACGCGGTCAAGGCGATGGTGGCCGACCTCGAACTGATCGACTACTAGGCGGCCGTCTTCGGGCCGATCCACCTTGCGGACCGTGCCGTCGCGCGGAACGGGCCGAGGTCTTGGGCCACAAGGGTTCTTGGTGGTCGCCGGGACCGTCGGTAGGGTTACCGCCGCTCTGAGCCGCGGCCTGCCACAGGCAGGACATCAAGGAGGAACGTTCGTGAACAAGAGTCAATTGGTGGACGAGGTCGCCGCCGCGACCGGCCAGTCGAAGACCGCGGTCGCCCAGGTGATCGACGGGGCGCTCGATGCCATTGGCGGGGCGCTCAAGGACGGCGACAAGGTCACGCTGACCGGGTTCGGTACGTTCGAGCGCCGTCACCGCAAGGCACGGGTGGGGCGCAACCCCCAGACGGGCGCCGAGGTGCCGATCCCGGCCGCGAACGTCCCTGCCTTCAAGGCGGGCAAGGCCCTCAAGGACGCGGTCAAGTAGCCGCCGAACGTCGCAGACGAACGGAGAGCGCCCGGATGGGCGCTCTCTTCGCGTCGGGGTGAGCCGGTCAGTAGGCGACATCCATCCCGGAGAGGGCGGACGTCCAGGCATTGATGACGCCCTGGTTCATCATGAGGGTCGCCATGTTGCCCGCCACCTTGATCTTGCCGGTCATGAAGGCGACCTGGGTGTTGAGGTCGCCTTTGGAGAGTGCCACTGCCGTCTCGTAGCTGGACGAGATGGTGGCGTCGGCGCCGCTCAGTTCGCCGCGGGCCATGGTGGCGGCGCCGTCGGCGACGGAGAGGTAGTAGGAGAGGTCACCGTCGTCGCCGCTCACCGTGAATTGGAGGCCGAGGCTGACGTTGGTGATGGCGTTGGAGAAGTCGGTGCTGGCGGCGAGGCGGTCCGTTGCCTCACGCATGTACTCCTCGCTCAGAAACTGTGCAGCCAACGTTCCGTCCTTTCGCTGCTGTGTCACCCCGCGAGACGGGGAATCGCGGCCAGGTTAGTGGGCAGGGCGGATCACGACTCGGTGGGCACGGTGTGCGCCCCGGGGGCTACTTCTGGCCGGAGTGACGGAGGTCGCGGAGCTTGGCGGCCAGGTAGTCGCGGTTCATGAAGGCGATGGTGTCGATGCTGATGCTCTTGGGGCAGGCGGTCTCGCACTCGCCGTGGTTGGTGCACGAGCCGAAGTACTGCTCCATGGTCTCCACCATCGACACGACCCGGGTGTAGCGCTCCGGCTGCCCCTGGGGCAGGAGGTCGAGGTGCGCCAGCTTGGCGGCGGTGAAGAGCTGGGCGGCGCTGTTGGGGCAGGCCGCGATGCAGGCGGCGCAGCCGATGCAGGCGGCGGCGTCCATGGAGGCCTCGGCCGCCTCGTGGGGGACGAGGATCAGGTTGGCGTCGGGGGCGCTCCCGGTCGGCGCCGTGATGTAGCCGCCCGCTTCGATGATGCGGTCGAGGGCGCTGCGGTCGACCACCAGGTCCCGGATCACCGGCATGGCGGCGGCCCGCCACGGTTCGATCACGATCGTGTCGCCGTCGTGGAACTTGCGCATGTGGAGCTGGCAGGTGGCGGTGCCGAGCTGGGGGCCGTGGGGATGCCCGTTGATCATGACACCGCACATGCCGCAGATCCCTTCCCGGCAGTCGTGGTCGAAGGCGATCGGCTCCTCGCCTTGGGTGACGAGGCGCTCGTTGACGACGTCGAGCATCTCGAGGAACGAGGCGTCGGGGCTGATACCCGGAGCCGGGTACTCCCGGAACTCGCCTGGCTGGTCCGGTCCCGCCTGACGCCATACCCGCAGCGTGACATCCATCACTTGTAGCTCCTCTGCGCCAGGTGCACCTCGTCGAAGTGGAGGGGCTCCTTGTGCCGCTCGGGGGGAGCATCGGTGCCGTGCCATTCCCAGGCCGAGACGTGGAGCTGGTTGACGTCGTCGCGCTGCGCTTCCCCCTCGGCGGTCTGATGCTCGACCCGGAAGTGGCCGCCGCACGATTCTTCCCGGTCGAGGGCGTCGCGGCACATCAGCTCGCCGAGTTCCAGGAAGTCGGCGA
>CAZQUB010000124.1:3569-5318 GCA_964596225.1 uncultured Acidimicrobiaceae bacterium | reverse complement strand
TCCCGTCCTCGATCACCTCGCACGGCTCGGCGTACTCGTTGACGAGGCCGGCGGGACTGAAGGCGAGTTGGTAGCCGAGGGCGCCGGTGGGCCGGGCCGGGAGCGCCCCGACCCGTAGCTGGACCGAGTCGATCGTCCCCGGTTCGGCGGCGGCGATGAAATCCTCGGCGAGGGCGTCGGCGAGCCCGGGGGCGAGGCCGCAGTCGGGCACCACCGCCACCCCGGCCCGGCGCGCCGCCTCGTCGAGGGCGAGTTGCGCCTTGACCACCGTCGGGTTGCCACCGAAGTCGAGGTAGTGGGTGCCGGTAGCGATCGCCGCCTCCGCGACCCCGACGCCGAAGCGGTACGGAACCGCCGAGACGACCACGTCGTGCCCGGTGAGGGCCCGCTCCACGGCGGAACGGTCGGTGACGTCGACCTCGATCGGGTTCGCCCCGAGGGCGGCGGCCGCCGCGGTCGCCTCCCGATCCTGGTCGGCGACGGTCACCCGGTGGCCGCGACGCACCAGGTCCCAGACGGCGGCGCGGCCGACGATCCCGGCGCCGAGGACGAGCGTGACGGGTTGCGTTGTTGTCATGGGATCACCTGCTTGAAGGATTCGGCGAGGAGGAGGCCACCGGGTGCTCCCTGTTCGGCGGCCCACTCCCGCACCTGATCGGAGAACGCCTGGCGCCGCAGTTCGTCCTGATCGGCGCCGCCCATCGAGTTGGTGCCCTGCGAGCGGTGGCACAGCAACGCCTTCACCTTGAGGTCGAAGGTTGCCGCGATGTCCTCCCAATGGTCGGGCTCGTCGGCCGACCAGAGCATGACTGCGGCGGGTCGGTGTGCCGCCAGCTCCTGTTCCGGGAAGAACAGCGGATCGCGGGCCGCCACCACCGCGTCGAGCGCCGCGGTGCCGGTGACCCGGTGGTCAGGGTGGATCTGGTAGTGCTGCCACGGGTCGTGGGTGAACACCACATCGGGACGGGCGAGGCGGATGTGGCGGCACAGCTCGGCCCGCAGCGCCATCGAGTACTCCAGCTCACCGTCGGTCTCGTCGAGGTGGATCACCCTGGTCACGCCCAGCACGGCGGCGGCATTCGCCTGCTCGGCGCGGCGGGTCTCGGCCAGTGCGGCACGATCGGTGGCCGGTTCCCAGCTCCCCTTGGAACCGTCGGTGACGACCAGCATCGTTGCTTCACAGCCGTTGGCGGCCCAACGGGCGAGGGTGCCCCCGGCGCCGAACTCGATGTCGTCGGGGTGAGCGCCGATCGCCAGGGCCCGCCGCACCGAGGGAAGATCGGGGCGGGGGTGAGGAAGCTCTCGGTAGGTGTCGGTGACCACGGGCGCAGCCTAGGGGCGCCAGCGGGCGGCATCGCCTCCCGGCATCAGATGCTGCAGCCATCCGTCGACGGCGAGATCGAGGGCCCGTGCCAGGTCGCGCGGCGTGTCGAGATCGAGGGCGAGACGGGGGTTGATCACCACCCGTGCCGCCGGTGCCGCCGCGAGGTGGCGGTGGAAGCTGGCAGGCCCGTAGGCGAAGGGGAACGACGGGCCGGAGGCGGCGACGAGGTTGGTGCCCCCGTCGTGGGAGGGCACGAGCACCGGCCCGGCGTGACCCGCCGCGAACACCGCGGCCAGATCGGCGGGGGTCACCAGCGGCAGATCGGCGTGGATGATGCACCACCGCAGCCGACGGCGTTCGGCCTCGGCCGCGGCGGCCCGCGCCGCCCGATCGAGACCGGACCCGGGACCGTCAGGCTCGGCGAT
>CAZQUB010000124.1:0-3469 GCA_964596225.1 uncultured Acidimicrobiaceae bacterium | reverse complement strand
CCACACCGCCCGGGACATGCCGGGGCCGCGGAGGGAGGCGGAGGTGGCGGACACCTCGACGAACACCACATCGGCGTCGTCGGGGTCGCCGAAGAAGTCGGCCGGGTCGTAGGGGAGGGGGGCTTCGGTCCAGAGGCGCCGCCGTGCCTCGTCGGAGTCGTGGATCGACGCCGTCCCCCGCACGAACAGCTCACCGGGTCCGGACCCGGTCGTCACCGGCCAGTGGATCGCCACCCGTGGGTTCTCGGTGAGATTACGGGCCCGGCGCGACGAGCGGCGGCCGGCGAACCACACCGTTCCGGCCCCGAAGCCGGGAATGACAGGGGCGACGTGGGGCCGGCCGTCGGCGCCGCAGGTGGCGGCATAGGCGACCCGATCGATGGCGGTGGCGGCCGCGACGACATCGTCCCACGTCATGGTGGTGATTGTACGGGTCGGATGCTCAGTTCAGGGCGCGGTCCAGGAAGGCGGCCATCTGACCGCGGGTCACGGCCTCGCCCGGACAGTACCGGTCGTTGTCGGGCGGGTTGCAGCCGAGGGTGACCCCGGCGGTCGCCAGCCTGGCGATGTCCAGCTCGAACACCGAGCCGTCGTCGTCGACGAAGACGTTGCCGGTCCCCGGATCGGTGAAGTGGAGGGCCCGCACCAGGAAGGCGGCCATCTGGCCCCGGGTCACCGGGTCGGTGGGGCAGTACCGGTCGTTGTCGGGCGGGTTGCAGCCGAGGGTGACCCCGGCGGCGGCGAGGCGCTCGATGTCGGCCTCGAACACCGAGCCGTCGTCGTCGACGAAGGGATCGTCGAGACGGTCGGTCAGGTGCAGGGCGCGTACCAGGAAGGCTGCCATCTGGCCACGGGTCACCACACTGGCCGGACAGAACCGGTCGTTGACGGGCGGGTTGCAGCCGAGGGTGATGCCCTCCTCGGCCAGCCAGTCGATGTTGGTCTCGAATACCGAGTCGTCGTCGTCCCGGAACCTGCCCCGCCACACCAGGTACCAGGGCCACTCGGTGGCGTCGTCGTCGCCGTCGGTCTGCATCACGCTCCCTTGCAGCCCGTCGGGGAGGGGCAGTGCCATCTGGCCTTGTTCGATGTCGCCCACCGGCGCGGCCGCAAGGTCGACCGACCACGACGCGGTGGCCTCTGTGATGCGGATGACGGTGCCAGACGAGGCGAAGGCGTCGACCTCGAACACGTTGGACGGATCGGGATCGCTGGTCGTCCCGTACACCTCACCGGTCACGTCGTTGACGTAGACGGCGAACTCGGCGACGAAGAGCACCTTGGTGACGGCGCCGCCGACGGCGGTGACGTAGGTGCCGGGCTCGAAGGTGAAGGCCTCCTCGTCGAAATGGGCGTAGACCTCCCCGGCCGAGTCGGCGGTCACCGTCATCGTGTACAGGTACGTGGCGGGGTCGCCCGGGTCGAGCGAGGCGTCGTCGTCGACCCACACCGTGATCTCGGTTCCGGCGGGCCAGTCGGTGAGCCACACCTGGTTCCAGGCGGTCTGGGCCCGGATGCTGGGGTGCCCGTCGCCTTCGGCCGCGGCGGGGGCGACGGTGGACAGCAGAGCGGCGGAGAGCAGCGCGACGAGGGTCGACAGCGAGATGGCTCGGCGACGCGACATACAACCTTCCCCTTCTCGTCGATGACACCACAGCCTCGCGTTGGGCAGCTAGAGGCGAAAGGCCCTCCGCCGTCTCGGGGGCCCGTTGCTCTTGAGCACCGGCCCGGCAACCCGCAGAATGTGCCGATGCTGCTCGCCGACGCCGTCGCCACCTCCGCCGCCCTCGCCGCCACCCGATCCCGCACCGCCAAGATCGACCTCCTGGCGGACCTGCTGGGCCGGGCGGGGCGGGACGAACTCCCGGTCGTGGTCGGGTTCCTCTCGGGTGAGCCCCGCCAAGGCAAGGTCGGGGTCGGGTACGCCGCGGTGTTCGCGGTCGACGTCCCCGCCGCCGCCGAACCGTCGCTCACCGTCGGCGACGTCGACGCCGCCATCGACGCCGTCGCGGCCGCGAGCGGCGCCGGGTCGCAGGGAACCCGCCGCGACATCCTGACCTCCCTCCTCGGTCGCGCCACCGCACCGGAGCAGGAGTTCCTGCGGCGCCTCCTGGTGGGGGAGCTGCGGCAGGGCGCCCTCGAGGGCGTCATGGTGGAGGCGATCGCCCGGGTGGCCGACGTCGCTGCCGCCGCGGTGCGCCGGGCCCTCATGCTCCATCCCGACCTCGGCGCGGTGGCAGGCGTGGCCGCCACCGACGGGGTGGAAGGGCTGAGCCGCTTCCGGCTCGAGGTGTTGCGTCCGGTGCGACCGATGCTGGCCAAGACCGCGGCCGACGTGACGGCCGCCCTCGACGCGGTCGGCACCGCCTCGGTGGAGTGGAAGCTCGACGGGGTGCGGATCCAGGCGCACCGGCAGGGAGACGAGGCGATGCTCGCCACCCGCAACCTCAACGACGTCACCGACCGTCTCCCCGAGGTGGCCGAGGTGGTGCGATCCCTCGACGTCGCCTCGGTGGTGCTCGACGGCGAGGCCATCGCCCTCACCCCCACCGGGGAGCCGCGGCCCTTCGACGAGACGATGAGCCGTTTCGGCACCGAGGAAGGGGACCCTTCCCGGGTACCGCTGGTCCCGTTCTTCTTCGACGTGCTGGCATGCGACGGGGAGGACCTGATCGACCTGCCGCTCCACGCCCGCCAGGAGGTGCTCGACCGGGTGATCCCCGAACGGTGGCGGGTCCCCCGCATCGTCACCGACGACCCGGACCAGGCCGCCGCCTTCCTCGCCGCGGCCCGAGCCCGCCGCCACGAGGGCGTCATGGTCAAGGGCATCGACGGCGTCTACCAGGCGGGCCGGCGCGGCGGCACCTGGCTCAAGGTGAAGCCGGCCCACACCCTCGACCTGGTGGTGCTCGCCGCCGAATGGGGACACGGGCGCCGCACCGGCACCTTGTCGAACATCCACCTCGGGGCCCGCGATCCCGCCACCGGTGGGTTCGTCATGCTGGGCAAGACGTTCAAGGGCATGACCGACGAGATGCTCGCCTGGCAGACCAAGCGGTTCCTGGCGCTCGAGGAACGCCGTACCCGCGGCACCGTGTATGTGCGTCCCGAGCAGGTGGTCGAGGTCGCCTTCGACGGGATCCAGGCCAGCCCCCGCTACCCGGCGGGGATGGCGCTGCGCTTCGCCCGGGTCAAGGGCTACCGCCTGGACAAGACCGCGGCGGAGGCCGACACGATCGACACCGTAAGGGCGATCTTCGAGGGAGGGGCGGCGGGGTAGCCGCGGCCGTTCAGCGCACCGGGACCCGGCGCCAGCCGGTCCCGGCGAGGGCGATGAGGGCCACGCTGCACACGATCAGCGGCAGCGCCACCCACACCGGACCGGTGAGGTGCTCCTTCCCGATCCAGATCCCCAGGAACACCGCGATCACCGGGTTGGCGTAGGCGTAGCTGGTGGCGAGGGCGGGGC